>NZ_MLYR01000073.1 GCF_001866655.1 Bacillus sp. MUM 116
GCCTTGCCCCTGTGAGAGTAGGACGTTGCCAGGCTGTTATATTTAATAACTATTTTTTTATCGTCGCGGGGTGGAGCAGTCTGGTAGCTCGTCGGGCTCATAACCCGAAGGTCGCAGGTTCAAATCCTGCCTCCGCAATTATTTTTAGCAATTAGGTTAGAAAACGAAAAATAAGCCCACTCGTTAATGAGTGGGCTTATTTTTCGTTTTAATGCAACTGTTTGCAACTATTTTTTACATTTAGGCCCAGCATTGTGAAGATTTTCACTTAAACTAACAGGCAGGATAGTTGAACAAGAAATATGAAAATCCTCTATCTGTCTCTCACATTTGAGGGCTATTGTGAAACAAAAATGCCAGGATTTTTCCTGGCAAGGTAGAGCGAAAAACCGCTACAAAATATACTGGTTGAAGGTCAGTATTTGGATAAATGTATGGTATTCGAGTTAAAAATCCGGGATTTTACCTACTTAATTGAATTATTTAATTCAACTAATGATTTATGATACAAACAAAAAAGCGTCAATTTGACGCTTTAAAAAGAAGGGGAAATTATAAGTGGTAATGTATTGTATGTAACCTGTTCAAAAATGAAAATGGATAAATGTGGAGAAGGCAAAAAGCGCCAAAAATGACGCTTTCAACGGGAGGTGATTCCCAATCGTCCTACATTTTTATATTATGCAACATTGGTAAAGTTTAGAATGCAAAGTAAGAATAGCTTAAAAATTTCAATAAAAAAGGTGCCCATAAGGCACCAAAGGTGAATTCTGTATCTAGGTACTTTTATAGTTTATGAAATTGGTTTTATAGTTGTTAATAAAGAGTCCATCATAAAATAACCTCAAATTAGGGAGAAAGATGTTAGAATCCAAATGGTCCTGATGGACAACAAGGATTAACTGGAAATCCACACATCGTATGTGTTTCACAGCATTCATTTACACATGATTCTGTGTGGGGAAAAAAATGTTGATGATTAACATGAAGCTTGTTGACTGTTGTCGTATGAGAAGGATGGACATGAGAGACTACTTTATTAAATAAGTTTGTTTTTACATATTGTTGTGCAGGGTCAACTATTCCTGGATCATACTGTGTTGGAAACGCTTGAGGCGGACAGTATATTGGCGGACAAGGTGGTGGCGGGCAGCAGTCGGCTCCCATCATATGAGTTGGAAAACCACCATATCCAATATTTCTATTATTCATAAGAATAACCTCCATGTAAATTTGTCTTGTGTCACCATTAGTCTATGTGAACTTTTGTTTGTGCGGACTAGTTGTATACCTATTTTTAAAAAATACTACAATACACAATACGAAGAAAATGTGTAATAACTTGGTTGGTTCTTGTTCAAATAACGGGTGCAAGAGTTGAACAGTGCTGTCGTTTTCAACAGACTTTTCTTATTGTTCTAGCTTGGCGGAATACTTCAATAAAGTTTGTTTCCTTTGTATGATGGAATTATTAAAAAATGTACTTTTGAGGTGTTATTATGTCAGTAAAAGGTCTTAATCATTTTTTATTTTCTGTGTCTAATTTAGAGAAATCGATAGAGTTTTATAAAAATGTGTTTGATGCAAAGTTGTTAGTCAGGGGCAGAAGTACAGCCTATTTTGATTTGAATGGTATATGGCTTGCCCTTAATGAAGAAAAAGATATTCCCCGTAAAGAAATCAGCCAGTCATACACTCATATTGCATTTTCAATAGAAGAAGTTGAGTTTGATGATATGTACCGTAAACTTGAGGGGTTGAATGTAAACATCCTTTCGGGTCGTCCAAGAGACGAAAGAGATAAAAAATCCATTTACTTTACTGACCCTGATGGTCATAAGTTTGAATTTCATACAGGTACTTTACAAGATAGGCTGGATTATTATAAAAAGGAAAAAACACATATGGAGTTTTACAATTATTAAAAAAAGGATTGCAGCGGCAATCCTTTTTTCTTATTCGCCTAAGGTTCATGTTTGTTGAACACACATAGAAAATAAAAATAACCATTTATTCCCACTGATAATAAAATCATATTAGAATAATCAGGGGTATAATTATTTCTTATCTCTAGGTGTTGGCTGCATCATTTGCGGATACCCAGTGTGAGGATAACCCGTCATGCCATAAGGGTAACCGGTATGGTGGTGATGGTGTCCATATGGATAACCGCCCATGTGAGGATAGCCGGTATATGGGTAACCTCCTGTGTGTGGATAACCCCCAAGTTGTGGATATCCAGTGTGCGGGTATCCCCCCACATGAGGGTTGCCCATTTGTTGACCTTGTACACTAAGCATGCCTGGCAATGAGCTAGGATATTGTCTTTTAGTCATGATATCGCCTCCTTAAATTCTCCCGATAGTGTATGTCTCACTTTTTGGATATGCTTAGATTTTTATCTACAAGACATTAATTTTCAAAAAAATAGGCAAAAAAAACCTGATGAAAAGGCAGTTGTGCTTTTCTATTGGTCTTAGTGGTATTCCTAATCTATTAACAAATAGTTTAGTGACGATATTTTATTACATTTTCTGGGGTGTGTAATCTATAAAGAAATTTTCTCTAATATTTTGATGAAAATTTCTTGTTGACAATTTCCATAAAATACCTCATTCTAGAAATGAGTAAGTCACTCACTCATCAAATAAGGGAAGAGGGCATGTTCGAATGAGCCAAATTAATATCCTGCAAGAAATCGTTCTACGGAAGAGAAATCAGAGAAAGAATACCAAAGAACTGCAAATCAGCACAGCTAACAGCATCGTTGAAGGCTGTTACGTTCAAATTGGTGGTATCGATCAGTGGATCACGATTCGTGGCGAGAATCGGAACAACCCCGTTTTGTTATTGATTCATGGCGGTCCAGCTTCGACTTATTCCATCTTCAGTCCGTTGTTGCGTTCATGGGAGAAGCACTTCATTGTCACTCAGTGGGATCAGCGTGGAGCAGGAAAGACTTTTGGCAAGAACGGTAAAGACGGAAGCGGTACCATCACTTTCGACCGTCTAGCGAAGGATGGGATAGAGGTAGCAGAATACTTACGTGGTAAACTCGGTCATAAAAAAGTAATTCTTATTGGAAGCTCTGTGGGCAGTCTTATTGGTATCATGATGGCAAAGCTTCGGCCAGATCTTTTTTATGCCTATGTCGGTACAGATCAGAATGCCCCAGATACACAAAATCTTTTGTATGCATTAACAGTCAACGCTCTTTGTGGGGCTGGCAATACGAGGGGTGTTCAGTTGCTTGAGAAAATGGGATCTAATCAATCCCAATGGAGTCGTAAAGATTTCGACAAGAGGAATCGACTTCTCGTTAAAACTATTAAGGATGTCCCCAATATGATTACAGACTTAATTTTGCCATCTATGCTCTCTTCTCCGGAACATAAAATACGTGATTTGATGGATATTTTTAAAGGTATGAGTTATTCCCTTGACCATCTATTTGATGAATTAATAAACTTTGATTTTAAAAAATACGGTATGCAATTTGAGCTGCCAGTTTTTATTTTTCACGGAGATAATGATATTATCACGCCAACTGAACTGGCTAGCACTTATTACGATGAGATTGAAGCCCCTCATAAGGAGTTTGTTCTCATCAAAAACGCTGGCCATCTTGCGTGTTTTGCCCGTCCTAATCAGTTTCTTGAGGAGTTGATCAAGAGAGTACACCCACTGGTCTACACGTCTATCAACTAATTGTAAAGCAAAAGTTCTCTAGATTAATGATATAATAAATATGACATTTTTTAGATCCGGAGGTTAAAAGGGTGTCTTCATTAAACAGACAGCAGCAGCTTGATCAAATCCGTGACGAACGCAGGGAGCAGATTAAACAAGCGGCGCTTAAAATGTTTGCCCGCAGAGGATATACAGGAACGAAAACGAGCATGATTGCTAAGGAAGCAAGCATTAGTGAAGGATTAATTTACCGTTATTTCAATTCTAAAGAGGAACTTTTCATAACTCTCGTCCAAGAATTGATGGAAGAAGCAAGAAGGGAACTAGAGTATGTTAAATACCTACCGGGAACTCCTTTTGAACAAATTAGAACCTTAACGAAAAACATGCTTGATGAGAACAATATGTATGCCTTTATGTTAATGGAACGTGCTCGCAAGGCTGATGATGTTCCCGAAAAGGTCACACAAATCTTTGAAGAAGTTTCAACAAATGTTCTGATCGATCCAATAATTCCTATCTTCGTTAAAGGACAGGAATCGGGTGGATTTTCTCCAGGCGAACCCCGAAGAATGTTGTCATGGTATTTTACCATCATCAACAGTCTTCTTACTCAAGAAGAGATTGATGAAGAGTATGGGTTACCAGATGTGGATGTGTTAATACGTATTTTGACAAAATAATTTTCAAAGAAGATTTTGGTATTTAATACCTTCGTTCTTCCATAATCGGGCGCTATTCCGAAGTAATGATAAGAGTCCAATTTCTTAATTTTAATGTTGAGAAATTGGGCTTTTTATATTTATTTATAGTGCAAAATACTCCCAAAGTGACAATAACCTACCCATTTTTACTGAAAATTACCTCCTTGGGAATCCTAATACCAATTGATTAAAGAGAGGGGGGTAGCAATGATTGAGAAAGGAAAAATTTCGTCTTTTCAGATGGGAATTATAATGTATGCAACTGTATTGGCCACAGCGATTTTAGTTCTTCCATCGGCTGCGGGAAAAAGCGCGAAGCAAGACCTCTGGCTATCACCAATATGGGCTTCCCTTATCGGTTTTCTGTCATCCTGGATTTTCATTAAGCTAAACAAGATGTATCCCAGGGAAAATATTATTCAGTACAGTGAGCGTATTATTGGAAAACTCGCCGGAAAGGCCCTTGGGTTTTTATATTTATTTCTTTTTCTTTACGAAAATGGCTTTGTTTTACGGGATTACGCTGAATTTATAATCACTGCCTTCCTTCCAAAAACCCCACTATCCGTCATATTTTCTAGTATAGTGCTAGTCAGTGCACTTGCTGTATACGGAGGGATAGAAGTAATGGCACGTGCGACACTTATTTTCTTTCCGATGCTCACTTTTCCACTTCTGATAATGATATTTTTGCTTTTACCCGATATTGAATTTCATAACATACTACCTATCATGGGGAATGGTGCTTTACCCTCTATACGAGGAGCAATTGATGTTCAGTCATGGTTAAGCGATTTTTTTTATGTATCTTTTTTGCTGCCTTTTTTGAAGGATCGAGAAAAAGGGGGGAAATGGGGTACAATTTCTGTTATTGCTGTTATTTTGACCATGGTGGTTACAAATCTGGTTACCGTTTTTGTCCTTGGTGATGTGACTCAGATAGAGTTATTTCCGGTAATGAATGTTGTCCGGTACATCAGCCTTGCTGGCTTTTTTGAGCATATAGAATCGATTATTATGGCAGTGTGGATTACTGGTATCTTTGTTAAAGTTTCAGTTATTTATTATGCGCTTTCACTTGGGACAGCCCAGTGGATAAATGTATATGATTATAAACCATTTGTGCTTCCACTTGGGTTTCTCCAAGTGCTATTTGGTTTTTGGGTAACTCCAAATTTTCAGGAAATGGTATCTTTTGCTTCTGGGAGTTCAATTTTTTACTTCTTTTCTATGCAAATCGTACTCCCGCTTTTTCTGCTTTTAATTGCTCTTTTGAAGAAATTAGGGGATAAAGATCTTACTCATTAAGCTGATGAAGTGGTTTGATTATTTTCAGTTGGTAAAAGTGTGATGGACATTCATCATACTTTGTATCTATTCTTAGGTATAGGATAACAAAATGGATATTTCTTTCTCGAAGCTGTTCAACTAGGTACAATAACTGATCAGTGTTTCGAAATGCGAAAATATATTAAAGAAAAGAAGCTTTTATGGAAACTTAAGCACTTCAAGATACCAACAACGGATTTATATGATGAATGGTATGGGGAGTATGTAACTCATCGATTTATTTTACCTTGCCATAAGACTGAATTAAAGTATGTTCAAGTTTTAAACGCTATATTTGAAGTTTATAAATAAAAGAAATATAACCACACCAAAGTAAAATGTTAATTGTACCCCATAAAAACCTTGTTAGATTTGCTTACATAATCCTTTTCATCGAATTTTTTGTGGAGTATATTCAACCATATAAACGAAGTTAGGGTGGTTGTCTTGGAAAAAGTAGCAAATAATATAAAAGTAGAAAAATGTATAAAAATTGAGAAACATATGAATGAACTTATTGACCTTCTAGTAGTTATTGTTGAGGATGGTGCTTCTATTGGATTTTTACCACCACTAGAACCTTCAGAGGCAAATAAGTATTGGGAAAGCGTACTAAATCCTGACGTAATCCTTTTTGTTGCTAAGGTCAACAACGAAATAGTTGGTAGCGTGCAATTACATCTATGCTCAAAACAGAATGGTGGACATAGAGCTGAAATTGCAAAATTAATGACTCACCCGAATTATCGGCGGAATGGAATTGGTCGTTTATTAATGGAGAAGGCACATGAAACAGCTTTAAAAATTGGTAGAACATTATTGGTTCTCGATACCAGAGAAGGAGACCCCTCAAATTTACTTTATATTTCATTGGGATACATTAAAGCTGGGCGAATACCTGCTTATGCAATGTCCGAAAACGGCAATTTCGATGCTACAATAATTTATTATAACAATTTGATGTAAGTAGGTAGGATTGTAGATTGTGAAACATTGTACTTAAAATAAAGGGTGCAAGAGTTGAAGAGCTGGGCTGTCGTTGAGGCAGCTTTTTTTATTGTGCTAAAGTGGCAGGTTAGTGGAAGAATAGTAAAAAAACACAAATGAATTGTATCATTTGTGTTCTTTGGTATTATCCTAAACGGTCACCTTTTTTTACTTTTTGCTGAGGTTCTATAAGAACAACACCTTGTTCTGAATAAACCCCCATCACCAAAACCTCTGAACTAAAATCAGCAACTTTCATAGGAGGAAAATTGACTACTCCTAATACTTGCTTACCAACTAGTTCATCTAAACCATAACAATCTGTTATTTGAGCACTACTTTGTTTAATCCCTATTTCTTCACCAAAGTCAACCCACAGTTTATATGCTGGTTTTCTTGCTTTAGGGAACGCTTCTGCTCTGGTAATTTCTCCAACACGCATATCTAGTTTTTGAAAATCATCGAAAGTTGCCATTGTTATGCCTCCTAAAATTTGTTTGTTTCCGAGATAAAGAATGGTTATGTTCTTCTTGTCTATCTTTTACAATTATTAAGACCCCTAAGAGAATTAAAACAGAACCTATCCAAAAGGTTTTAGTAATCATTTCACCTAGTATTAACCATCCTAATAATGTCCCAAAAACGGGTTGAAAGAAAAAGAAAACTCCACCACTGGAGGCATTTAGCATTTGTAATCCACGATTCCAAAGTAGAAATCCGCCTGCTGTTGAAACAACCCCCAAATATAAGAGTCCTCCCCAAATAGTTGGGTGAGTCAGTTGAGATAGATTTATTTCATGTAAACTTGGTAAAACAAAAGGTGTCAACACAATTAAAGCCACTAAGATGGAATAGGTTGTTACCACTATTTGCGAATAAGCACTCGGCAATCGTTTTACAAGAACAGACATGAGTGCCCATGTTAATGCAGCAATAACAAGTGAAACTCCACCAAGTGTACTGGACATACTCATTTTACCGATTCCAACAATGAGAAATACTCCAATTGTAGCTAAACAAACAGAAATTCCCTTTTTTAAAGTCAAACGTTCTTTAAGGATCAAGCGAGCAAAAATTACCATAAATGCTGGTGTTGAAGAAGTTATTATTGCTCCTGTTTGAGCTGTGGAAAGCATTGTACCAGTTTCCTGAGCAACAATTGAAATCGCATTACCTATAATCCCAATAGCTATAATTAATAAGAAATAACGTTTTTCAATCCGCCATTTTTGTCTGGTAATTAAACCTATAATGAGTAATGCGAAAATAGCCACTAAATATCGTAACCACACAAGTTCGAGTGGTGGTATGACCGATACTACAACTTTCACAACAACGAACATACCGCCCCATATACTGGACGCTAAAATTAAATATAAAGAACCTAGTAAGGTGTTTTTCATTTTTTATACCCTCCGTTTTTTTGTTAAGGTCAAAAAATGCCCCTAACGGAGAGACGTAGTCACCTTCACTCCATTAGAAGCTGAAGAGTGATACAGGTACATCATTTTCAAATAATGGAGTCCAATACATTTTGATTCACCTCTAGTCCAAAATTTACGTACAATTTTCTCCGTTGTATTATAACAGAATATTAAGTCTTTTACGAATGAAGTCTGCAAAATGTCAGCGAGACCCTATTTACAAACGAAGCCTGTGTTATGCTTCTTAAGAAATGCTTATACTGAGAGTAAGATTGTGAAGAAATGTACTTACACTAACAGGTGCTTTAGTTGTTCCACTAAAAGGGCAGTTAAGATAAACAAGATCAACTGATAAAATTATAAAATAACAATACATTATGATGAAAAGGTGCTGCTATATTTGGAGCAAATTAGAATTTATAGAGTTTCTATACTGTTTATCGGAGTTTTAATGACCGTTGGATTAGTATGGTGCATATTATTTGTTTTGGCTTTAATACAAGGGGCTTCCTTAACTTTATTTATTACATTAATTTTCCCATTTACTTTTATTGGATATGCTATTTACCTTTCGAGGAAAAGAAACGAGGGTAAGGGATTTTATTGGGATGATGAAGGAATTGTAATCGATTTAAAAGGAAATAAGGTTTACTGGGGAGAAATAGAAGATATTAAGTATTCAAATGTAAGAGGTATGAAATCAACGGTGATTTATCCTCACTATACAAATCACGAAAAAATTAGAATTCGTCGAGGGAAATCGCTTCCAACACCTGCACATTCAATTGATTGGATTTTAATCGAAAAGGCAAAAGAATATCACAAAAATTTAATGAAAGTTTGGGAAGAAAAAAATAATACACAAAAATAAGGCTAACTTTTATAAGACTCCTTTTTCAAGTAACGTGGCAGTTTAGGTGAAAACCTAAATAGGTGTAAAGGATTTAAAGTGATGACGAAGAATTATATATTTTTAGACATTTCATTTAGTTAGCCAAAAAAATTACAAGGGACTTTATAGGAGGAAGAGTAGATGGATATAAAATATCCAATTGGAAAATTTCAATTTAATGGTGAGATTACTAACAGCATTACAAAGGATTGGATAAATGAGATTGAAAGTTTACCAAGATTATTACGAGATGCTGTAAAAGACTTGGATAATGAACAGCTTGATACATCTTATCGTTCAGGAGGGTGGACTGTTCGACAAGTAATACATCACCTTGCTGATAGTCATATGAATGCCTACGTACGCTTTAAATTGGCACTTACAGAAGAAAAACCTGTAATTAAGCCATACGACGAAACTAAATGGGCAGAACTTTCGGATTATAAATTACCAATTGATATTTCACTATCTCTGCTCGAAGCATTGCACCAACGCTGGACAAACCTTTTACGTAGTCTAAGTCCAGCTGATATGGAAAAGACATTTATCCACCCAGATTCGGGTGAAGTTTCAGTAGGTAAAAATATAGGAATCTACGCTTGGCACGGGCGACATCATCTTGCACATATTACTTCTTTGTGTAATCGTAAGGGCTGTTAATGGACTTTGTGAACGATTACACGTAAAGCAACGTGTGCTTTACTTGAAGAAGTCAAATAAAAAAGTCGGTTCCTTAATGTACAGGGAATTCGATTTTTTTATGTTTGAATTTGCTTAGCGTACAAAATTTCCGAAATGTTGGCGATACCCCATATGAAAAAAATGAACGAAATGGTTATTCTTATTATCTTCCTTCCTTAAAACGGCAAGTTGTGGGTCATAGCTGAATTTATTGGTGGCCCATCTCCTTAATTTCAAATCGGAAAACGATGTACAGCTGATTGTGTAGAATTGAAAAAAATTTCTGTTGCAAGTGAGCACAGACGGTGTTACAATAA
>NZ_MLYR01000074.1 GCF_001866655.1 Bacillus sp. MUM 116
CTAGGAAAAAAGCAGTTCATTTTTTCCCTCGAGGGGCAGGACGCTTGCGCTAGACAATTCTAAAAGACGAAATTTTTTCTTTACTTTTAAGAAAAATACCGCCAAAACTGGCGGTATTTTTTAATAAATGGATGTTGTAGATCTCGAAGTATTTTCTAGTATTTCTTTTACTCTTTGTAAGAAACGGCCACAAATAAGACCGTCTAAGACTCTATGGTCAAGAGACATACATACATTCACCATATCACGTACGGCAATCATCCCATTATTCATAACGACCGGACGCTTCACAATCGATTCAACCTGCAGAATCGCTGCCTGCGGATAATTAATGATTCCCATTGATTGAACCGAGCCAAATGAACCGGTATTGTTCACGGTAAATGTACCGCCCTGCATATCCTCAGACTTCAGCTTTCCTGCTCTTACTTTTACAGCAAGTTCGGAGATTTCACGGGCAATCCCTTTAATCGTTTTTTCATCGGCCTGCTTAATAACCGGAACGTAGAGAGCATCATCCGTTGCAACCGCAATCGAAATATTAATATCCTTTTTTTGAATAATCTTATCCCCTGCCCACATCGAATTGATCTGCGGGAATTCCTTTAGTGCTTGAGCAACTGCTTTTACAAAGAAAGCAAAGAAAGTTAAATTGAAGCCTTCCTTTTTCTTAAACTCGTCTTTAATAGAGTTACGATACTCTACCAAATTAGTCGCATCAACCTCTATCATCGTCCAGGCATGAGGGGCTTCGTGCTTGCTGCGCAGCATGTTGGCGGCAATTGCTTTGCGTACACCTGTAACCGGAATTTCAATGTCCCCAGTCTCAACCGGCACATTTACAGACGGTGCAGCTGTTTTTAGTGCAACTGTCTGCTGACTTGCTACAGGCTGTTCGGTTTTCTTTACATCTGAAGGCTGAATAACAGACTGTTTGGCTGGTTCAGTTTTCGTTCCAGCTACTGGAATATTCCCGGACTCAATCAACTTTAGCAAATCTTTTCTTGTAATTCTTCCACCTGCACCTGTTCCCTGCACTTTAGCCAAGTCAATTCCGTGCTCTTGTGAGAGTTTTAAAACTGCTGGGGAATATCTGCCAATATTTCCATTTGATGCAGCTGGAATGACTGTATCTGTTGCTTTACCTTGTATAGGAGCTGCTTCTGTTGTTGCACCTTCATTTTCGCCGCCCTCTATCTCAATCATACAAATGATTTCGCCCACAGCTAATGTATCCCCTTCTGCGGCAATCAGTTCTTTTATTACTCCTGTAAATGAAGACGGAACCTCTGCATTTACCTTATCCGTCATGACCTCTGCAAGCGGGTCATATTTATTTACCTTATCCCCAACAGAAACTAGCCATTTACTAATGGTACCCTCTGTAACGCTTTCCCCTAGTTGAGGCATTTTTATTTGTTCAAATACCAAAGCATGAAACCTCCTTTAGTGCATTTACTACCGCGGATTATTTTTCATCCCTAGCTCACCTTTAAAAATCTGCTAATTCACGCATTGCTTTTTCAACTTTGTCCGGGTTTACCATAAAATATTTTTCCATTGTAGGTGCATACGGCATAGCCGGTACATCTGGTCCTGCTAAACGTTTAATTGGCGCATCCAATTCAAATAAACAATTTTCGGCAATTATCGCAGATACTTCACTCATGATACTGCCTTCTTTATTGTCCTCCGTAACGAGCAGTACCTTCCCAGTTTTAGAAGCAGCTTCAATAATTGCTTCTTTATCCAACGGGTAAACAGTTCTTAAATCAAGAATATGGGTTGAAATTCCGTCCTTAGCTAATTTTTCAGCTGCTTGAAGGGCAAAATGAACACATAGACCATAAGTAATGACCGTAATGTCATCACCTTCACGTTTCACGTCAGCTTTACCAATTGGGAGAGTGTAATCATCAGTCGGAACTTCCCCTTTAATCAACCGATAGGCTCGTTTATGTTCAAAGAAGAGAACTGGATCATTGTCGCGAATCGCTGCTTTTAATAATCCTTTCACATCATAAGGAGTTGATGGCATAACGATTTTTAAACCTGGTTGATTCGCAAACACTGCTTCAACCGATTGGGAATGGTACAGAGCCCCATGTACACCACCGCCATATGGCGCCCGGATGACAATCGGGCAATTCCAATCATTATTTGAACGGTAGCGAATTTTCGCTGCTTCTGAAATAATTTGGTTTACAGCAGGCATGATAAAATCAGCAAACTGCATTTCTGCAATCGGCCGCATCCCATACATGGCTGCACCGATTCCTACACCAGCAATGGCTGATTCAGCAAGCGGTGTATCAATCACCCGCTCTTCTCCAAATTGTTCATATAATCCTTGTGTGGCCTTAAATACGCCACCCTTTTTCCCTACATCTTCCCCAAGAACAAATACCTTAGGGTCTCTTTCCATTTCTTCACGAATGGCCATTGTTACCGCGTCGATATAAGAAATTACCGCCATGTTACGTCCCCCTTACATATCCCCATAAACGAATTTCATTGCATCTTCAGGTGCAGCATACGGGGCATTTTCCGCATAGTCAGTTGCCTCATTCACTAAATTCATTACTCGATCATTGATTTCTTTTTCCAAGTCATCATTCAGGACACCTGTTTCCTTAAGGTAAGCACCAAATGTAATAATCGGATCCTCGGTTTTTGCTTTTGCCACTTCATCTTGTGCACGATAAGATCGATCATCATCATCAGAAGAGTGTGGTGTCAAACGGTAAGAAACCGTTTCAATTAAAGTCGGACCCTCGCCACGACGGCCGCGGTCAGCAGCCTCTTTCACAACTTTATAAACTTCTAACGGGTCATTCCCATTCACTGTGAATCCAGGCATTCCATAGCCTATTGCACGATCTGAAACCTTCTCGCACGCTAATTGTTTTTCAATTGGTACGGAAATGGCATACTTATTATTTTCACACATAAAAATGACAGGAAGCTTGTGGACACCGGCAAAATTTGCCCCTTCATGGAAATCACCTTGATTGGAAGACCCTTCCCCAAATGTCACAAACGTTACTAAATCCTTTCCTTCCATTTTTCCGGCCAATGCAACACCTACTGCATGTGGGACCTGAGTTGTTACGGGTGAAGAACCTGTTACAATACGATTTTTCTTTTGGCCAAAGTGTCCTGGCATTTGCCTTCCGCCTGAATTAGGATCTTCGGCTTTTGCAAATCCCGAAAGCATTAGATCCTTTGTCGTCATTCCAAATGTTAAAACAACTCCCATATCCCGGTAATACGGGAGTACATAGTCTTTTTCCAGATCAAGTGCAAATGCCGCTCCGACTTGAGCTGCTTCCTGGCCCTGGCATGAAACAACAAATGGGATTTTCCCTGCGCGGTTTAATAACCACATCCGCTCATCAATACGGCGGGCTAAGACCATTGTTTCATACATTTCTAATACTTTTTCATCACTTAAACCTAATGCATCATGTCGCTTTTCAGCCATTAATTTATTCCTCCCTTTTGATTCGCTTAAAAAATGTAAATGGAGTAAGTTTATCCGTGTAATGCTCTGCCATCTACAGCTAGTGCAGCTTCCCCAATTGCTTCTGATAGAGTAGGGTGAGGATGGATGGTGTGAGCCACTTCCCAAGGTGTTGCATTTAATACCATTGCAAGCCCAGCTTCTGAAATCATATCGGTTACATGGGGACCAATCATGTGTACCCCTAAAATATCATTGGATTCTTCATCGGCAATAATTTTCACAAATCCATCCGATTCACCAAAAACGAGCGCTTTACCGATGGCACGGAATGAAAATTTGCCCACTTTTACTTTATGCCCAGAATTAAGCGCTTGCTCCTCAGTAATACCGACACTAGAAACCTCAGGATTACTATAAATACATTTTGAGATTAATTTATAATCTACTGGTAAAGGATCTCCTCCCGCTATATGCTCAACTGCAACGATACCTTCATGTGATGCAACATGCGCAAGCTGCATTCCGCCAATCACATCTCCGATTGCATAGATATGGGATTCCTTTGTTTGATAAAATTCATTTGTGACAATATTCCCTTTTTCAAGCTGTATTTCGGTATTATCAAGTCCTATTCCTTCGGTATTCGTTTGACGCCCGACGGAAACAAGGAGCTTTTCAGCCTTAAATTCTTTTAAACTGCCTTTTACTTCTGCAGAGATTGCCACTTCTTCACCTTTTAAAATAGTTTCCGGAAGGACCTTTGCACCCGTTACAATCTTTATCCCTTTTTTCTTCATTAACCGTTGCATTTCTTTTGAAATATCTCTATCTTCTGTAGGGATGACACGGTCTGCATACTCAATTACCGTAACGTCAACCCCAAAATCAGATAGCATTGAGGCCCATTCAATACCAATTACTCCCCCGCCAACAATGATGATGGAAGATGGTAAGTTTTCCAGCTCTAACGCTTCATCCGATGATATTACTTGGTTTCCATCAATCTCAAGTCCTGGAAGGGTTTTTGGTCTTGAACCGGTCGCAATTATTACATTTTTGGGGATGAGCATTTCATTTTCTTCACCGTTATTCATTTCCACAGAGATGGTACCAGGCATTGGCGAAAAGATGGAAGGACCTAAAATTCGGCCCAATCCCTCATATACATCGATTTTCCCTTGTTTCATCAAATGCTGTACTCCTTTATGAAGAGTATCGATGATTTTTGTTTTTCTTTCTTGAACTTTAGTAAAATTAAAAGTTACTTCGCCTGTGATTACACCAAAATCTTCACTATGTTTTGAAGTAGCATAGACCTCCGCACTTCTAAGCAGGGCTTTGCTTGGAATACAGCCTTTATGTAAGCATGTGCCACCTAGTTTTCCTTTTTCAACAATTGCTGTTTTTAAACCAAGCTGTGAGGCACGGATTGCAGCAACATAGCCGCCTGTTCCTCCTCCAAGAATGACCAAATCATACTCTTGTGCCATTATATTTCCTCCCCAAACTAATAAATTTTGCTACTTTACAAGAATCAGGATATATTTTTACCTCTTCTTCGCCACGCAAGACACGAAGGGCTCCTTCAGCCAACGCTTGAAGTTCATTTTCTCCAGGATGGACGATACAATCTGCAATCCAATTCACTCGATTAATAATGGATTGGACAAAATCCTTTCCATAAGCAAGACCGCCTGTTAAAACAATGGCATCCACTTTTCCAAATAGAACAGCACTTGCAGCACCAATTTCTTTTGCCACCTGATAAGCCATTGCATCATATACAAGCTTTGCGTCTTGATTTCCTGCTTCAATCATTTCTTCAACCTTAACTGCGTTATTTGTTCCAAGATACCCGACAAGACCTCCTTGGCCCACCAGCATTTTCATAATTTCTTCCCGGTAGTATTCTCCCGAAAACGCAAGGGCAATTAAATCTCCGGCCGGAACGGTTCCAGCACGTTCCGGGCTAAAAGGCCCGTCACCGTGAAGACCATTATTGACATCTACAACCTTTCCTTGGTTATGGACCCCAACGGTAATTCCACCACCCATATGGGTAACAATTAAATTTAAGTCTGAGTATTTTTTCCCCAGTTCTTTTGCCACTCTTCTTGCAACGGCCTTTTGGTTCAATGCATGAAAAATACTTTTTCGTTCAATTAACGAGAAACCGGATATTCTAGCAATTGGGTCGAGCTCATCGACAACAACTGGGTCCACAATATAGGACGGGATATTAAGACCAGATGCTATTTCATATGCTATTATACCACCTAAATTCGATGCGTGTTGCCCTGAATATCCATTTCGTAAATCTAACAACATTTTGTCATTAACTGCATAGGTTCCGCCTTCTACCGGACGCAGCAATCCTCCGCGTCCGCAAACCGCGGACAATTTGGAAATATTAATTCCTTCATGTTCTAATGTTTCCAGGATAGTGTTTTTTCTAAATTCGTATTGATCAATAATATTTAGGTAAGAATTAATCAAATCAGCGTCATGTCGAATCGTTTTTTCAAAAATGGAAGTTTCATTATCGAAAACCCCTATCTTGGTAGAAGTTGAGCCAGGGTTAATGATGAGTAATCGATATTTTTTATCTTTCACGGTTTGACCCCCAATTTGTGATCGATAGATTAAGACGCAAAGAAAATATATTTTCCGTCTATTTAGTGTGTATTTTTTCAATCGGTAATGTTTTACATTTGAGTGGTCACTAATAAAGTAATTTCTATAAATAGCAAATTTTAAACAGAGCGAAGTTTGTCTCTACCAAGGAAAGCGCTGAATTTTCATTCAGCGCTCTATTGTCGGGTATTATTTACTGTTTTTTATTTTCTGCGGCTTAAAATATGATGTCCGTTTTGGAGGAATTGACTGCGTGAATTGCGCATTCTTTCAATCCGTTCCTCTACCAGGCGATCTGCTGCAACGTATGTTGGGATACAATCCCGCTTTGAAATTTCAATAATTTTTTCAATACTCGTGTATAGCTGTTCAACCTTTTTCAAGGCACGATCGTGATTATATCCGTAAAGCTCGTCGGCTACATTGATTACTCCACCGGCATTGATTACATAATCAGGTGCGTAAACAATTCCCATTTCATGGATAACATCACCATGACGAGTATCTTTTAATTGATTGTTAGCTGATCCAGCAATTACTTTTGCTTTTAACTGAGGGATTGTATCATCGTTAATCGTAGCTCCAAGGGCACACGGAGCATAAATATCACATTCCACACCATATATATCATTAGGGTCTACGGGACGTGCCCCAAAGTCTTCTACAGCACGCAATACTGCTTCCTTGTTAATATCGGTAACAATCAATTGTGCTCCTTCTTCATGAAGGTGTTTGCAAAGTGTATAAGCAACATTACCAACGCCCTGAACAGCTACTACTTTTCCTTCGAGGGAATCTGTTCCAAAGGCTTCCTTGGCTGCAGCTTTCATGCCTAGGTAAACACCATAAGCCGTTACTGGTGAAGGATTTCCTGAGGACCCGAAAGCAGGGGAAATTCCAGTAACATAGTCAGTTTCTTCATGGATTAAATCCATATCGGCAACAGTTGTACCTACATCTTCAGCTGTAATATATCTGCCGTTTAAACCTTGAATGTAACGACCAAAAGCCCTGAACATTTCTTCGTTTTTATCTTTACGAGGGTCACCAATGATGACCGTTTTACCACCGCCAAGATTTAATCCGGCGGCTGCATTTTTATAGGTCATTCCTCTAGCCAATCTTAGTGCATCCTCAATTGCAGCTTCTTCTGATTCATATGTCCACATTCGAGTACCACCCAATGCCGGACCTAGTGTTGTATCATGGATTGCTATAATTGCTTTTAAACCTGAAGATTTATCCTGACAGAATACCAATTGTTCGTAATCGTATTTTTCTAAATATTTGAAAATTTCCATATTAAAATTCCTCCTCATTATTGAAAAAACTAGTTTGCCACAGAGCATATGGCTAGGGCAAGAGAATATAACTTGCTTTCAGCGGAGTCAGCCCTTGAGGTTAACACGATAGGCGCTTTTGCACCGGCAATCACAGCTCCTACTTTTGCATTTGCAAAATAAACCAATGATTTATATAATACGTTTCCAACCTCAATGGCAGGTACGACCAATATATCTGCATTGCCTGCTACTTCACTACTAATTGCTTTATGTTCCGCCGCTAAAACTGAAACGGCAATATCCAATGCCAACGGACCATCAATAATACATCCGGTAATTTGCTCACGCCTATTCATCACAGTTAATGCAGCAGCATCAACAGTTGCCTGCATGGAGGGATTTACCGTTTCAACAGCAGCAATTAAAGCTACTTTTGGTGTTTCAATTCCAATCCCATTTGCAATGGCAACTGCATTTTTAATGATTTGTGCCTTGTGTGTCAAATCCGGAGAAATGTTCATTGCAGAGTCCGTAACAATTGTAAAACGGTCATAATGTGGGATTTGAAAAACAGCAACATGTGAAAGGATATTGCCGGTCCTTAAACCATAATCCTTATTCAACACTGCCTTTAGGATAATATTGGTCGATATATTCCCTTTCATTAACACATCTGCTTCTTTATTTGAAACTGCTTTAACCGCTAATCCAGCAGCTTGTTCATTTGTGCCTGCATGAACAATCCGTATACTTTTATCTGACTTTATTTTGAGTTGCTTAGCCTCAATCATCTGATTAATTTTTTCCTGATTACCAAATAAAATAAAATTGGCAAGATTTCGTTCAACTGCATCCATTACCGCTTCAATAACGACGAAATCCTCTGCAACAGCCACTGCAACAGTATTTTTTTTTAGTTGGGTTGCTCTGTCAATTAATGAATCCAGCAACAAGTTGTCATCAACCCTTCCACTACAAAATCAATTCCAATTAAACAAATTGCAAGAATCATGCCAACCCAAAATATTGAAAGCGCTTTATTTATTTAACCTTTCAAATGCAATTTTCTTCATACTATGAAATTTATTGCATGCTATTATTTTCAAGTTTAAATTTATCAAGTTTGTAATATAAGTTTCGGACAGATAATCCAAGCGTTTTAGCTGTTAAGGTTTTATTTCCATTTAATCGGTTTAACGTGTCACGAATAATCCTTGCTTCATACTCCTCAACCATTGCTGATAAGGGCCGGTCCTGATCATCAGGATTTTGCAATATCCCTGATTCTCTATGAAAAGGGGGGATATTTTTAAGTTCAGGCAGGTGTTTTACGTCAATATAGGATTCATTAAATTTCATAAAAATAATAGCCCGCCCGAGAATATTTTCAAGTTCTCGGACATTTCCCGGCCAATCATACCCCAATAATACCGCCATGGCAGCATGAGTAACCCCTTCAACATTACGTCCATAGTCACGATTAATTTTTTGAATAAGCCGATCACATAATAAAGGAATTTCCTCTTTTCTCCTTTTTAGCGAGGGAATATGTATGGGCATTCGATTTAAACGATAGTATAAGTCTTCCCTAAAAGTACCCTTGGCAATTCCTTTTTCAAGGTTCACATTAGTTGCGGCAATGACTCGGACATTAATCGCTACTGGTTTTGTTCCACCAACACGGATAATTTCATTTTCCTGTAAAACCCGTAAAAGTTTTGCTTGAGTGTTTGCAGGAAGTTCACCAATTTCGTCAAGAAAAATACTCCCATTGTTCGCTTCCTCGAAAAGCCCGGTTTTTCCGCCTCTTCTCGCTCCGGAAAAAGCTCCCTCTTCATAACCGAACAATTCACTTTCCAACAATGATTCCGAAATTGCCGCACAATTGACACGAACAAATTTGTTATATTTTCTATCACTTGCATTATGAATCGCATGAGCAAAAAGTTCTTTTCCAGTTCCGGATTCGCCTCGAAGCAGGACGGTAGCAGGAGTTTTTGCACCAAGCTTCGCCTGTTCAATGGCCAACAGCATTTCCCCGGATTTTCCGATAATGTCTTCAAAGGTGTATTTTGCTTCAAGCGTTCGAATGATTTGTCGTGCTCGATGCAATTCCCTGCTCAACGATTTGATTTCTGACATATCATGGATAACTCCCACACTGCCATTTAGTTTTCCATTTACAATAATCGGTGCAACATTAACAATCACTTCTTTCTTGCTTGGCCCCACCCTCATTGCGACGCCTCGAACGGCTTTTCTTGTCTGTAAAACCTTCATATGCATACTTTCGCCTTCGGATATATCAGCCGTTGCAGGCTGCCCGATTACTTGTTCCTCTGTAAGCCCGGTTAAGCGGGTATAAGCCCGATTAATTAGGATTCCCCGGCCGTCTTCATCAACAACGGAAATAGCTTCATCGCTGGATTGGATAATGGCTTGCAGCATCGTTTGGATTTCTTTTAAATCAGTTATTTCTTCAGCCAAATCGACAATCTCTGTAATATCTTTAAAAACGGCAAAGGCCCCGATAAGTGTACCGTTTTCTTCAATAATCGGAATTCTTGTTGTTATGATTTTTCGGCCATTGCTCAAAATCATTTCTTGGTTTGCTTCAATTCTTCTCGTCTCTAATATATGAGGAAGCCTGCTTTCTGGTATCACTTCACAGACATAATTACCAATTGCATCCTCTTTTTTTACTCCCATCATTTCTTCTGCCCGGCGATTAAAAAGAATGATTATCCCACTTTTATCTATAACTGCCATTCCGTCATTCGTGGAATTAAAAATTAATTCCTGTTGGTATGACTCATGCTGATGCCTTTTGATAAGTTCTTCCTTTTCCTCCATCAATTTCGATATAAGGAATGCAACACTTCCGGGAATTAATATGGTTTTACTTGGTTTATTCCTTCTTATTTCCTGAAATATTTTCTCATCTCCAGTAACCTCGATAATGATGTCGATGTTTTCATATAAAAAGGAATGCCAGTCCACACCAGTTTTGATGCCTTCTTTTTGTGCCAACAAAATTCCAGGTGCATCTGTATTACGGTCTACCACTGCATAAACATCTAATACTTCTGTTTCTTTTAAAATTTTTAATATCGCTGTTCCACCTTTTCCGGCCCCGACAATCATTACATTTTGCATTTTGTAGCCTCCATTCATTAAAACAGGAAACTTTTTTCATAATAAGCAGCAAAATTCATGCAATTTTTTTCATATTTATTGTATATCGAAAGGTTTAGCTTGACAAATATATTCGTTGTACTATTATTTTCGTGAGAAGCTTTTTCTTAATATTAGAATTTATAAATTGCCTTGAGAATGGTCCAGCTCCCGCCTAGCCCCTCGATGTCACAAGCCAAACCGTCCAAAAGGTTAAAGAACATCCTTTCGGCCCGCTTGTTTTGTGCTATGCCTGAGGCTGACCAAGGCGCCTGCGCTTTTCTTATTTTAATTAATATCTGGAAGGAATTTTTTATGCAGCGAATTATTGCACTGATTATATTATTGATACCGGGTTTCTTGGCTGCATTTGGCATTAAATTAATGCGTGATATGACCTTTGGAATTCTGCAGCCGCCCATTCCCTATTTAACCCTTCAATTTCTAATTGGACTCATACTCTTTCTTGGCGGCTTAGGATTTGTTGCAGGATTTATTTTACATCGTGATCGAAAAAGAAACAAAGTTCAAGCGCGCTTTAGAAGTCAAGGAAATCCACGTTCTAACAGGAATCAAAAATAATAAAAAAACTCCAGCATCCGTTTCTTGGGGCTGGAGATTGTGATAAAAGAGGGCTATCACCTCTTTTCAAACTGTTTTCTTATTCGCAATGCCTTTACTGGGTCATCTGTAATAACGGAAGTACAGTTAATTTTAAATAGCCGATGAAGATCAATATCATTATTAACCGTATAAGGCCTTACGGCAATTTCATTTTCCATTGTTCTGATAATGATATCGTCGCTGACTGTTGAATACTTCGGATGGATTCCTTTTGCTCTAATCGATTGGGCGTAGACCCATGGCATAAATAATCCTTCTAAAAATAGCGGGGCTGTTTCAATTTCCGGCGCCAGCCTGTAACAATGAACAATACTATAATGATTAAAAGAGGAAATAATGATTCTGTCTGATAAACCGTAATTTCGGACAAGTTCGATTACTTTTTCCTCCATACCTTCATAAGCGAGAAGCCCATTTTTTAATTCAATATTACATAGCAACGTATTTGTCTTCAACCAATCAAAAACTTCGATTAGGGATGGGATTGTCTCTTTTTTTATGCCCTTTATATTGGCATTCAGTTTGCGAATATCTTTAAATAAAAAATCTTTTACAAACCCGCTTCCACTTGTGGTTCTGTTCACCTTTTCATCATGGATTACAACGATTTCGCCATCTTTTGTCAATTGTACATCCAGTTCTAATCCATCAGCTCCAGCCTTTTCCGCTTCATGAAAGGCACTCATGGTATTTTCAGCAAATAAAGAGGAATAACCACGGTGAGCAAAAATTTCTGTCATGCCTTCACTTCCTAACTACTTATTTAATTGGAGGAATTTTAATGAAACCTTTACAAATTACGCCTGAAACAGCGATGAAATTATCGGAAAAAATAAACCTTCCCATCGAGCAAATTATGCATATGCCACAGCATATTTTAATTCAAAAATTAATGGAACTGGAAAAGGACCAAAAAAAGTAATTTTAATCTACAGTCCTATCATATGCATCAAAATTTTTAGTAACCACAGAATAGGAACGAAAAAAGCCCTCATTTTCATAAAATGAAGGCTCTTTATTATTGTTTTGATTCATTTCATGAAGCCATATGTTCTAATCTCAACTTATCTGCAACCATAGCGATAAATTCAGAATTGGTCGGCTTAGCTTTTGACATGCTCACAGTATAACCAAATAGTGATGATATGGAGTCTATATTTCCACGGCTCCAAGCCACTTCAATGGCATGGCGAATCGCACGCTCAACACGGCTGGCAGTTGTGTTATATTTTTTCGCTATATCAGGATACAATACCTTTGTAATCGATCCTAATAGTTCAATATCATTATAAACCATGGAAATAGCCTCACGTAAATACAAATACCCTTTAATATGGGCTGGAACTCCTATTTCATGGATGATGCTTGTAATACTGGCATCCAGGTTTTTTGGCTTCTGTTCTGCTGCCGATACACGGTAAGCTTGAGCAGCAGGTGCTTTTCTTGTTATTGCAGCACTTCTGCCGCTGACCTGACGAATATGATTCCCCAGGTTTTCCATATCAAATGGCTTTAAAATAAAATAAGATGCCCCCAGTTCTACAGCCTTTTTGGTAACATCCTCCTGACCGAATGCAGTTAACATAATTACGTTTGGCAAGGTGCCTTTCTTCAAATTGCGAAGGCGTTCCAACACAGCTAATCCATCCAAATGGGGCATAATAATATCTAATACAAGGACATCAGGATCTGTTGATGCAAGTAAATCTAAACATTCTTGACCATTATGTGCAATCCCTGCAACTTCCATATCTTCTTGGGATGAAATATATTCCTCTAATAAGCCTACTAATTCCCTATTATCATCAACGACGCACACCTTTATTTTCTTCAACACCGAATTCCTCCTCAAATCCAATTGGTTAAGTTCCATCTGTATTCTCTATTTTCTATTGTAAATAAGAAATTCGACAATGCAACTAAAATTCCTTTCATTTTTTTAACATTTCTTAAAATAGTGATAAAATCTTAGTTTATCTTTACTTTTCTCTTATTTTCGACGTTTTTCGCTTTTTTTGTCGAAAAATCTTTAAATTCAGTAAAAAACAAATAGGCTTAAACCGCCTATTTGTTTTGATAAATTTTTAACTAGCCTTGTCCTGCGGTGTATCATATATGTTAATTCCTGCTTCATCCAGCATCCATTCAATATGCACTCCGTAGCCAGATGTAGGGTCATTCACAAAAACATGGGTTACAGCACCGACAAGCTTACCGTTTTGAATGATTGGACTTCCGCTCATTCCTTGAACAATACCGCCTGTTTTTTCGAGAAGCTTGGGATCGGTTACTTTGATGACCATGCCTTTTGTTGCCGGAAACTTTTGCGGAATGGTGTTCACAATTTTAATATCAAATTCTTCCACCTGATCGTTGTTTACCACCGTCAATATTTTAGCTGGCCCTTCTTTTACTTGATTGGATAAAGCTATCGGTAACGGCTTATCCATTATACCATTTTTCAATGGTTTGTTTAACTTACCAAAAATTCCAAACGGACTATTTTTTTGTATATTCCCTACAATTTCATGATCGGAAGAAAAACGCGCAAGCTTTTCACCTGGGTCTCCATTGCTTCCTTTTTCAATTGCTGTAACCGTAGACCGGACAATTTGGCCATCTTCTACCACAATTGGTTTTTTCGTATCCATATCTGAAATTACATGTCCTAATGCACCATATTTTTTTGAATCAGGATGAACAAATGTCATTGTTCCAATTCCTGCAGCTGAATCCCTAATATATAATCCCAATTTATAACTGTTCTCCCCCGTGTCCTTTAAAGGAGTAAGTTTCGTTGTGAATTTACCGCTTTCACGGCTAATTACAATAGTTAAAGACTTACCGTTTTCTCCTGCTTCCCGAACAAATGGTGCAACATCTGTCATTTTTTCAATTTTGGTTCCATTTATTTTTGTAATAATATCTCCAACTTTAATTCCTGCCATTTCACCAGGTGATTTTTTTCCATTTAACGTATTGACTAAATGGTGCCCGACCACTAAAACACCGACTGTATTTAGTTTCACGCCGATGGACTGACCTCCCGGAATTACTCGAAAATCTTTTAAAACTCTAACATCGACCTTTTTAATGGGGATTCCTGCAAATTCTAAAAGCATTTCATTACTGCCTTTTTCTTTTGCCTTTAAAGAGACTGAATGTTTATCCTGTGCAAGTGTAATACTTGAATTGTGAGAAATCAAAGCGGCTGACACCGGAGCAGCCTTTTGAAAGTTATAATTTTGTCCTTCAAAGACAGTGATTGTCTTTGGTATTTCGAGGTATTGTTTAAGTGGTTGATTAAACATAAAGCTGATTAATGAAACAAGGAGAATTCCACCAATGATTTTTCTAATTATTTCTAATTTCAAACTTTTCACTCTCCTCGCTTCTTTTCCACTTCGAAATGGCTACATCTATAATTTTGCCTCGTTGACAAGCATTTATAACCGTCCTTCAATATAAAAAAGCTCCCCCTATTGGGAAGCTTTTCAATTTTTCTTATTTTCTGCAGCCATTAACAATAATTCCTCAGCATGCTTCTTTGTAAGATCAGTAATTTCAACACCAGAAATCATTCTGCCAATTTCTTTTATTTTTTCTTCTGCCTTTAGAGGTGTAACGGATGTTTTGGTTCTCCCACCTTTGGTAACCTTCGAAATAAACAAATGAGTGTCAGCCATGGCAGCGACCTGCGGAAGATGGGAGATACATAATACCTGAGACGAATGAGCCACTTTATAAATTTTTTCAGCAATTGATTGGGCAACTCTCCCGCTTACTCCTGTATCGACTTCATCAAAGATAATCGATGTAACTCCTTGATGTTTCGAAAAAATGCTTTTTAAAGCAAGCATAATTCTTGATAGTTCTCCCCCTGAAGCGATTTTCGATAAAGGTTTAAGCGGTTCTCCAGGATTGGTTGAAAGGTAAAACTCGATATGGTCGACTCCGTTTTTTGCGAAATGGGTTATATCTTTTTCAAAGCGGATTTCAAAAATCGTTTTAGCCATATATAAATCCTTTAATTCTTTATGTATAAGCTTTGTTAGCTTATCGGCATATTTTTTACGAAGTTCTGTTAATTGCTTTGCTTCAAGAAGTAAATCTTTTTGGATTGAGACTAATTCTTTTTCTAACTGGTTAATATGTGTTTCCTTATTTTGCAGTGTTTCAATTTCTTCTTCAATTTTCGCCGCATATTCTAAAATTTCTTGAATCGTTTTTCCATACTTTCGTTTTAACTGATTGATTTCATTCAGCCTGTCTTCAATTTCGTTTAATCGCTGCGGATCATATTCTAGTACATCCAATTCATTTCTTAGTGTACTTGCCGCATCCTCCAGTTGATAAAAGCTGTTCGAAACCGCTTCAAATAAATCCTTATATTCTTCGTCAAGCCCTGCCGCATCTTCCAAATGTCCCATTACCATACTAATCCAATCCAAGCCCTTTTGTTCACCACTTAAGGCTGCATAACTCGATTGAATCGCTTCAAAAACTCGTTCAAAATTTCCGAACTTCCTTTTTTCCTCGAATAGCTCATCATCTTCATTGAGCTTTAAATTGGCATTTTGAATTTCGTTAAATTGAAATTGAATTAAATCGAGGCGATGAGCGGCCTGCTGTTCATTTTCACTTAACGCTTTTAACCTTTGCAATGTATGTTCATAACGATGGAAAACTACCTGATATTCTCTTAGTGAAGATGATATTTCTTCACCGCCGAATTGATCAAGTAAGGAAAGATGTTTTGTTTCATCCATTAATTCTTGATGCTCATGCTGACCATGAATATCAATCAATGTCGAACCTATTTCCCTTAACGTGGAAATAGTCACAAGTTTCCCATTAATCCGGCAAACACTTTTCCCGGATCGGGAAATATCTCGTCGTAAAATGATCATCCCTTCTTCAATATCAATCCCGAATTCCAATGCCTTTAAGAAGCATGGATGCCTTTCATGATCCAATTGAAAAAGCCCTTCAATCTCAGCCTTTTCTTCACCATGCCGTACGAATTCAGCAGAGCCTCTCCCGCCAACCAATAGATGAATCGCATCAATAATGATGGATTTGCCTGCTCCTGTCTCACCAGTTAACACCGTCAAGCCTTTTTCAAAAGAAATAGATAGGCCTTCGATAATGGCGAAGTTTTTTATCGATAATTCAGATAGCAAGGAACATTCCCCCAATTAAAGCATATCAAGAAACCGGTTTGTAATGATTTCAGTCTGTTCCGGTGTTCGGCAAATAATTAGAATCGTATCATCTCCACAAATGGTCCCCAGGACCTCATCCCAATCAAGATTATCTAAAAGTGCTCCGATTGCCATGGCATTTCCAGGCAAGCATTTCATTACAAGCAAATGGCCCGCTGAATCAATCCGGATAAATGCATCCATTAAGGATCTTTTTAATTTTTGCAACGGATTAAAACGTTGATCCGCAGGGAGGCTATATTTATAACGGCCATCGAGCAAAGGGACCTTTACAAGATGTAACTCTTTTATATCACGCGAAACAGTTGCCTGTGTCACATTGACACCTGCATTTCTTAGTTCATCAACCAAATCATCTTGGGTTTCAATATCGTTATTGGCAATAATTTCTCTTATTTTAATATGGCGCTGACCTTTATTCATAATTTTTCACCCCATGAACAGTAAAAACCATTTAAATATTATGTTCAAATATGTCGCTTCTACCCTTATGTTAGCCGATTTTGCGAGACTTGTCATTTATTTTCCCAAAACAGAAGGATAAGCCCAGAGCCTATCCTTCATTAGTTTGTTTCATATGGAATTCCTGATGTGCACTTTTTACAACTTCTAACGGGTCTACTACAGGTAAAAGATTTGTACCTTTGTTTTCTCCTTCCGGCCAAGAAAGGTGAAGCAAGAATTCAATGTTCCCGTCTCCACCGGTAATCGGTGAGAAGGATAGATTATTCACTTGATATCCTTGCCCAAGTGAAAAATCAATTATTTTTTTTACAACCTGCAAATGGACCTTTTCATCACGAACAATTCCTTTTTTGCCGACTTGCTCCCGGCCAGCCTCAAATTGTGGTTTAACAAGTGCAACAATATCACTTTCGGGTATTAAAAGCGTTTTTAATACCGGCAAGATTAAGGTTAAGGAAATAAATGATACATCAATTGTTGCAAAATTCGGCATTCCTGATATTAAATCTGCAGGGGTTACATAACGGAAATTTGTCCTCTCCATTACAACTACACGTTCATCCTGGCGGAGCTTCCAAGCCAGCTGGTTGTAGCCGACATCCAAGGCATAGGACATTTTTGCTCCATTTTGTAAGGCACAATCGGTAAACCCACCTGTTGATGCACCAATATCTAATACAATCTTATCTGCGACCGACACATCAAATACCTTCAGGGCTTTTTCAAGCTTTAATCCTCCACGGCTGACATAAGGAATGACGTTCCCTTTTACCGTAAGAGGAATGTCAGTTTTTACTTTTTCCCCGGGTTTATCCAATCGTTCTTCATTTGTATAAACAAGTCCGGCCATAATCGCTCTTTTGGCTTTTTCGCGTGTCTCAATAAGTCCTCTTTCGACGAGTAAAATATCTATTCGTTCTTTATTTTTCATGATTTAAGCCCTTTGTTGTTTTTTTCGTGCAAGAATCGTTAATCTTTTTACGACTTCCTTAGTAGTCATACCAATTTCTTCTAATAGTGAACTAACATCACCATGTTCAATAAATTGATCTGGAATTCCAATCCTGTCAATTACTTGATTGTAATAGCCATGATCATGCGCAAATTCAAGTACGGCACTGCCAAAGCCTCCTTGAAGGATTGCTTCTTCTATTGTCAACAAGGGAATATTTTGATCTAATAAACCCGTCAGCATTTTTTCATCCAGTGGTTTGATAAATCTTGCATTTACCACTTTAACTGAAATCCCCTGTTTATTGAGAATTTCTGCTGCCTCCATCGCCATAGGGATTGTCGTGCCAAAAGTTAAAATGGCAGCATCATCGCCTCTCCTTAGGACCTCCCAGGTTCCAATCGGGATATTCTTTAATTGTTCGTCCATCGGTACACCGAGTCCATTTCCACGCGGGAACCTCATGGCTATTGGCCCATTATCATAGTTTAGTGCTGTATATACCATGTGCTGGCCTTCATTTTCATCCTTCGGCATCATTAAAACTATATTTGGAACATGTCTTAAAAAGGCTATATCAAAAACACCTTGATGAGTTTCCCCATCTGCGCCTACAAGCCCGGCACGGTCAATTCCGATAAAAACATTTAAGTTTTGGCGGCAAATATCATGGACCACCTGATCATAAGCACGTTGCAAAAAGGTCGAATAAATGGCCAAAAATGGTTTCATATTTTGAGTGGCCAATCCAGCAGCAACCGTGGCCGCGTGCTGCTCAGCAATTCCCACATCAAACATCCGATCCGGGAATTCACTTGCAAAGCCTTCAAGTTTGGACCCGACTGGCATGGCCGGAGTAATGGCAACAATTCTTTTATCTTCGCGGGCAAGTTTGCGGACCGTTTCACTTACCAGGCTGCTCCAAGCCGGTGGTGCTTTCTCGGGTTTAACAAACGCTCCCGTATCCATTTTATATGGACCGGTTCCATGCCAAGTTCCTTTTGTATCGCGTTCTGCCGGGGTATAGCCCTTCCCTTTTTTAGTGATAACATGAAGAAGGACAGGTCCCTCAGTTTTTTTTGCATAACTTAAATTTTCAAATAAGCCTTCGAAGCTATGGCCATCCACCGGACCCAGATAGGTAAAACCAAGCTCCTCAAAAAACATTCCGGATACTAGTAAATATTTTAAACTGTCTTTAATCCTTTCAGCAGTTGCCGCAAGAACACCGCCAACAGCAGGAATTTTTTTCAATAAACCTTCAAGCTCATCTTTGGCCCATTGATATTTTCCCGCGGTCCGTAATTGTCCAAGAATATTGTGAAGCGCACCAACGTTCGGAGCAATGGACATTTCATTATCATTTAAAATAACAATCATGTCTTTCTTTTCATGACCAATATGATTTAACGCCTCTAACGCCATTCCGCCTGTTAAAGCACCATCTCCTATCACTGGTACTACAAACGATTTTTCCTTATTTAAATCACGTGCAATGGCCATACCCATGGCAGCAGAAAGAGAAGTCGAACTGTGCCCTGTTTCCCAAACATCGTGTTCACTTTCGATCCGCTTTGGGAATCCGCATAATCCTTTAAATTGTCTTAATGAATCAAAATCACATGCCCTGCCGGTTAAAATTTTATGGACATAGGACTGATGTCCGACGTCCCAAATAATTTTATCCTTCGGACTATTGAAGCATTTGTGTAAAGCAATCGTTAATTCAACTACACCTAAATTCGGTCCAATATGGCCTCCCGTAACAGACAGCTTTTCAATCAAGAATTGGCGAATTTCTTGACTTAAAACCTCCAATTCTTTATTTGACATCCCTTTTAAAAAGGAAGGGTCTTTAATTGATAACAGATCCATTTGGGACCACTCACTTTCATCCTTTTTCTATTTAGAAAAGCGCAAGCGCCTTGGTCAGCCTCAGGCATAGCATAAGACAAGCCGGCGAGAAGGCTGTTCTTTAACCTTCTTGACGGATTGGCTGTAGACCATCGAGGGGCAGGACGCTTACGCTGGACAATTCTCAAAGTCCTTATTTAAAAATAGCCGCTAACACACAAGTGATAACGGCATTGTCAACGTTTTCTCATTAAAAAACATTATATCATAACAAAATGAATGCCTCAAATGCCTTTAACGACTCACAATGTTAATCTTGCACCAACCTTATTAATGGTCTCTTGACGCCACTAAATCAGTTAATTCCAAAAGAAGAGTTGTACTCAAGCCTGTTCTTTCCAAGTAATGCTTCGACTCATCAATATGATGTTGTAATGCTTTTTTAGCCCCATCCATTGTAAGTAATTGCGGATAGGTGCATTTATGATTAGAGGTATCACTTCCAACTGGTTTTCCTAATAATTCCGGGTTCCCCACTAAGTCAAGAATATCGTCCTGGATTTGAAACGCCAAACCAAGGTGATGCGCAAACCCTCGTAAATCCTCCAATTGCTGCTCATTAGCCCCGGAAATGATTGCACCAGCTTGAACGCTGAATCCTAAAAGCTTGCCTGTTTTATGAATATGTATATACTCAAGTTCTTCAAGAGAAAGTTCTTTATTTTCCCCTTCCATATCAGCCACTTGTCCGCCTACCATGCCTTCCGCCCCTGCTGCTTTGGCAAATTCCGTTACTAATTTCAATTTTGCATCTGAACTGGCAGCATCATTCGGTATCATCCCTATCACTTCAAAGCTATAGGTTAAAAGGGCATCTCCTGCTAATATTGCAGTAGCTTCACCAAAAACTTTATGATTGGTAAGTTTCCCGCGCCTGTAATCATCATCATCCATACTAGGCAGGTCATCATGGATTAATGAATAGGTATGAACCATTTCGACAGCTGAAGCAGCGAGGAGCCCTTTTTTCGGGTCAAGACCAAATGCAGCGATGGTAGCAAATAGTAATAACGGGCGAATTCGCTTTCCTCCAGCCTCAAGGGAATAGTGCATCGCTTTTTTTATGATAGGAGGTGCTTCAAGCCGGTCAACCAATTTACGCAACTCTGCTTCAAGCAGATGTTTATATTCAAATGCAAATGCATCGAGTAACCGATTTCCCAAAATTATTCCTCCTCTTTGATTGAAAAGCCTTCCGTCCGACCATCCTCGGTGATGATTTGCGTTAATTGTTCTTCGACATTTTTTAATTTATCGTGGCATAACTTAGAAAGTTCCATCCCTTCTTTATAAATAAGAATGGCTTCTTCCAATGGGACATCCCCTTCTTCAAGCCTATCCACAATTTGCTCTAATTTATTCATTGCTTCCTCAAAGGAAATTTGTTTTTCATCCGTCACTTTTTTCACTCTCCTTTTTATCCTCAACCTTGCAAACTAAGCTTCCGTCCGTTAATTGGATTTGAATCGATTCATCCTTTTGAACATGATGGACACTTTTTATCAGCCGGTTGTCATCCGTGTAGGCAAGACTGTAACCCCGCTCCATTATTTTCAAAGGACTTAAAGCATTTAACGTGGAAATCATTCGATCAAATTCTGTCTGCTTTTTCATTAAAATTTGCATGATTGCCCGATTCATTTCTTTTTGTGTAAGGTTAAATTGTTTTTCCGCCTCTAGTAATAATACTTTCGGAGATTTTAACTGCAGTCTCTTATAAAGCGTTTCGTATTGTCCTGCTTTTAAAGCTTCGAGACGAGAAAGGCCACGTTCAAGTGAATCCGTTAATTTATCCACTTGTTCAAGTTTTTGTTCATAAAGCCGAAGTGGATACCGAAAAGCATAGGATTTTTGCACCCGGTTAAAACGCTGCTTTTCTGATCTGAATTTTTCATTCATCGCTCTTAAAAGCCGTGTTTGACGCTGCAGGACCCTCTCCATTAGCTCCTCGATATGCGGGACTGCTAATTCTGCAGCAGCTGTTGGCGTGGGCGCACGCAGGTCAGCAACAAAATCGGCAATGGTAAAATCCGTTTCATGGCCTACAGCAGAGATAATGGGGATCGCTGAAGTATAAATAGCCCGGGCTACTAATTCTTCGTTAAACGCCCACAACTCCTCAATCGAACCCCCGCCGCGTCCGACAATGAGCACATCTATTCCCTTAATTTTATTTGCTTTTTCAATCGCGCTGGCAATCGATGATGCAGCATTTTCACCTTGAACAAGCGCAGGGAGAACAAGGATTTTGACAATTGGATAGCGTCTTTTAATGGTGGTAATAATATCCCTGATGGCCGCTCCAGTTTGGGAAGTGATGACTCCAACTGTTTTAGGGTAGGCGGGAATCGGTCTTTTTTTCTCTAGGGAAAATAACCCTTCCGATTCAAGTCTTTTCTTCAGCTGCTCATAGGCTAAAAAAAGTTCCCCGATTCCGTCCGGACGCATTTCCTTAATATATATTTGATATTGTCCACTTGGTTCGTAGACAGTAATGTCCCCTTTTACAATTACTTTCATCCCATTTTCTGGTGAAAATTTCATTATCCTGGAATGGCTAGAAAACATTACAGCAAGTATCCGCGCCTTTTCGTCCTTTAAGGTAAGGTACATGTGCCCGCTTGAATGCTGTTTGAAATTCGAAATTTCCCCGCGAACATGAATATCCTGCAAATGGGGATCGGCATCAAATTTTCTTTTTATGTATTTGGTTAAGGCATTAACAGATAAAAACCTTTGCTCCTGCATATGCTAACTCCTTTAGAGTTTATTACATAATAATAAAACTGTCCTTATCCATTATATATATTGTTCTCCATTTTGTCCGCAATCCGGTAAATGGAGATAAATATACTTTAAGATAAGGACCATCATGTAAATTCTCTAATTTCTTTTGTATACTTATTCTTTCGGCAGCTTTTCTTTTACTTTTGAAAGAACCCCATTAATAAATTTGCTCGATTGTTCATCACCGTAAATTTTTGAAATTTCAATTGCTTCATCTAAAATAACATTTTCCGGAACCTCATTTCGAGTGAAGCATAATTCAAATACAGCGATTCTTAAAAGATTACGGTCGACAATAGCCAAACGGTCTAGCGTCCATTTTTCTAAATTATCCGTTATCAACTGATCAATCATATTTTTTTGTTCAACGACTCCTAAAACAAGTCTATTTAAATAGTCGTCAGAAGCTTCCCCGTCCAAAACATGTTCGATAGCTGTTGCCGGGTCCACATTGCTTACATCAATTTGAAAAAGGGCTTGCAAAGCCTTTTCTCTTGCTGTTCTTCTCTTCATTATTCAGTTAACTCCTTTTAGAGACATTTATCATAGTTTTTGATTTATGTTCCATATCATTAGTTTGTCAATCACATAAAAATTATAATAGCATAACTAAAAATGATTTTCACATAAAGAATAAAAAAAACCAAAGGATTTTCTCCTTTGGTTTAAGCTCTTACAATTCTTGTTCGATTTCAGGTTCAGTTTTTAGATTTTCAAATTGGATGCCGACGACATGAATATTGATTTCTTCTGCATCCAAAGCGGTCATATTTAGCAAAGCTTGGCGGATATTGTCCTGAATCTTTTGGGCTACGGCAGGAATGGAGACACCAAATTTCATTACGCAATATACATCTACTTTGATTCCAGATTCGGTTAAATCGACTTTAACACCTTTTCCATGATTCTTTTTCCCTAACCGCTCCACGACCCCTGCAGCAAAGTTTCCTCTCATGGATGCTACGCCTTCTACTTCTGAAGCAGCAATCCCAGCAATTACTTCAATGACCTCCGGTGCAATTTCCACTTTACCAAGTCCGTGGTTCCCTTGCTCCATTTCCAAGATACTAAACTCACTCATTTAAGAACACCTCCAGATTTTAGACAGACTTCATCACATCGTGCAATTCTAAAAACTTCGTATTGAACTGTCCTTCTACAAATTTCTCATGTTCCAGAAGTTTTAGATGAAACGGTATCGTCGTATGAATTCCTTCAACAACAAATTCACTTAATGCCCGTTTCATTCTCGCAATTGCCTCTTCCCTGGTGTTTCCATATGTGATGACTTTCGCAATCATGGAATCGTAGTATGGAGGGATTGAATATCCCGGATAGGCTGCAGAATCTACCCGAACCCCTAAGCCTCCAGGAGGTAAATACATATGGATTTTTCCTGGAGATGGCATAAAGTTCTTCTCCGGATTTTCTGCATTGATACGACATTCAATAGCCCAACCCGTAAAGGTAACATCCTGTTGTTTTAAAGATAATTTTTCTCCGGAAGCTACTCGAATTTGTTCTTTAATGAGATCTGTTCCAGTGACCAATTCGGTTACAGGATGTTCTACCTGTATTCTTGTATTCATTTCCATAAAATAAAATTTTCGATTGCGGTAGTCATATATAAATTCTACCGTGCCTGCACCGGAATAATCAACTGCTTTCGCTGCTTTTACTGCTGCGTTACCCATTTCGTCACGAATTTCCCCATCCAAGGCCGGTGATGGGGTCTCTTCAAGCAATTTTTGCAATCTCCGTTGGATGGAACAATCTCTTTCCCCCAAATGGATGGTATTTCCATAATTATCGGCAAGTACTTGGATTTCCACATGACGGAAATCCTCAATATATTTTTCAATATACACACCAGGATTCCCAAATGCTGTTAACGCTTCTTGTTGAGTGATATTAATGCCTTTGATTAATTCCTGCTCGTTCTTGGCGATTCGTATCCCTTTACCGCCGCCTCCAGCAGTCGCTTTAATAATGACAGGGTAGTGAATTTTTTCTACTAATTCTAAAGCATCATCGATATCCTGAATGATTCCAGTTGAACCGGGAACGATTGGAACTCCGGCTTCCCGCATGGTTTCTCTTGCGATGTCCTTCGTTCCCATTTTGGTAATTGCTTCAGGGCTTGGGCCGACAAAAGTGATATTGCAATCGCGGCATAGCTCTGCAAATGCTGCATTTTCTGCGAGAAAACCATATCCTGGGTGAATTGAATCACAGCCGGTTAATTTTGCTACACTAATAATATTTGTAAAGTTTAAATAACTATCTTTTGATGAGGTTGGTCCAATACAATAGGCCTCATCTGCTAATTGTACATGCAGTGCTTCACGGTCTGCTTCGGAAAAAACGGCTACTGTTTCAATCCCCATTTCACGGCAGGCACGTATAATTCTGACTGCAATTTCTCCTCTGTTTGCAATTAACAGCTTCTTTATCATCCTGTTATCGCTCCTTACTCAGGCTTTACTAAAAATAACGGCTGTCCATATTCAACTAATTGTCCATTTTTTGCAAGGACTTCGACAATTTCTCCGTTTACTTCTGCTTCAATCTCATTAAATAATTTCATCGCCTCAACGATACAAACGATGGAATCCTTTGAAACCTTTGAACCAGCCTTAACATAGACATCAGTATCAGGTGATGGAGAGGCATAAAATGTCCCTACCATTGGAGATGTAATTTTGTGAAGGTTGGAAGTATCTGCTTGAACAGGAGCTTCAGTTACAGGTTCTTGTTTGGTTTCTTGAACCGTTGCAACTGGTGCTGCTTGAACAGCCTGGATTGCTGGTACTGTAGGAACTTCAGTATGTACAACTGATTGAACAGCCCCAATTACGGGAGCAACACTTTTCTTCATTTGGATTTTTGAACCTTCATTTTCATAAACAAATTCATCAATACTGGACTGGTCCACTAATTTAATTAATTCACGAATTTCTTGTACTTTTAACATTGAGTAACACTCCTTGTACCACTAAATTAAGACTAGCTACTAATACTATACGATACTATCTTATAAAAGTTCAACAATCTATATCGTATCTCCTTCATCAATTGCCATTCTTGTTCATTTTAATCTTTTTTTAAATAAAAGTAAAAAAAGGGCGAGTGACAGGCACTGCCCGTGGACACTTTAACAAATTGTCCTTTATGGGTGGACACTTGAATTACAAAAGAAGGAAAGCTATGAACTTTCCTTCGCGTTGGTTTGACTACTTATTTTGAAGGCTGGAATTCAACGGCAACGTAGTTGGTATCGTTAATTGTCTTTTTGACCTCTTGAATAATATCATTAGCAGCGGTAGCAGATGGTTTATTCTTTGATTTTACAATTACACGGACATTGCTGCCTTCCGCTCTAACAAGGGCATCCTCATAGCCCTTCGATTTGATTAAGGTTTCAAGAATTTCTTCTTTTTGAGCTGTTTCATTTAGTTCTTTCATTTGATCCATAGCTTTGCTTCTTTCATCGGCAGGTAGATTTGTACTAGCCATTTCAGTTGTTAACTCTTCCTTCATTTGGCTGCGCTTATCTTCCAAATCTAACCGAAGTGCTTCAAATTCATCATCGCCGGCAACTTGGGAGATAATCGTCTTTTCACCCTTAGCATTTGTTTTAGTAGTTGCTTTTGTATTCGTATCTTTTTGATTGATTTGATCTTTAGCCTTCTGTTCTACGGCAGCAAGGTCATTACTCTTTTTCTGCTCTGGTGAAGTAATATAATACACCGATAATACAACCACTAAACTTAACATTGTTAACAACCAAACTGTTTGTTTTTTCAAAAGCATGAATAAATCCCCCTCTTATTTTTTGGGCATAACAGCAACACGGTGACTTGGTACCCCTAGTGCTCTTGTTACTGCTTCCACTATCCATTTTTTTACTTGAATATTTTCTGCACCGCGGGCGACGACAAGGACACCGCGGATTGCAGGTTTTTTTGTCTCCACTACAATTGGAGTCTCTTTTTGACCATCACGGATAATGACGAGCTGCTCATCTGTTGAAGAATCCTGAACTTTCCGCTGACCGCCATCGCGGTCGGTTTCTTCGGTCGTTTGTGATTTTGTCACCCGATTCTTTTCAAGCACACTTTGATCCGTTGAGTCAATATTCACTACCACAGTGACATCTTTGACCCCAAGCATATTCTCTAACGCCTTTTTCAACTGATCTTCATAAGCTTGTTCATATTCATGGATGGTTTTGTTTCCGGCTGATTTCCCTAATCCAAAGGCCGGTACATCACTCGCTGGCTGATTGGTATTTTTCATTGCCGCAATATCCGGTGCGGCTGAGTCCGTTTTAAACAAGACATTCCCGACAAGCATGAAGGCTGCCCCGATACAGAGTACAAGAATCATATATTGATATTTGCCTGCTTTTTTACCAGAACCTCCATCTTTTTTGAGCAAATTTTTTAACCATGATAATGGCCCTTGGTTTTTATCCATTTTTGTTATTAATCCCCCCTTCAATCGAAACTTCTAGCGTTTTCTTGGCAACATCCCATTTCTGAGAAAGAAAGGCAGCAACCTTTGCAGTGTCTTCTGCCGGTACATTGGAAGAGAGAGGTGTTTCTGTATTGATGACCACTGGTTTTATCACTTCAACAGCCATATTGGACGTTTCCGGATGCTTCAGAAGAACCTTTATCTTTTGGATGTTTTCAGGGAAGGCTTGGACACTTTCCGTGTTCATTGCGATATCTATGTCTGCAATTTCTAATCCGTAGTTTTTCATCAACTCCTCCTTAACGTCCTTTTTTAATTGGACACGCATTTGTTCTAAAATATATGCATGCTCAGTGTCTTGTATTTCCTTTTTCTTTGAATCTATTAAATTTTTTATATTTTTTTCTCCCGGGTTTTGATTTGAAGGGATTGATACGAGTGTTGTTTCAAAATCCCTGGAGATTAATTTATAAATTGGAGTAAGGATTATGGCGATTAAAAGCAGCCCCGTTACCATCTTTGTGTATTTTTGCATGCTGGAATTCGGGAGAAGCATATCAATTACAGTTGCTAAGAGGACAAATAGAATAATATTCGTGACCCACTCTTTTATAAACTCCATCTTACTTCCCCCTATCGCATCATCATGGTTAGATTACCTGCCGCCACAATCACCGTGATACTTAAAAAGAACATAAGTGAGACTATTCCTAAAGCAGCAAAAACATAGATGACACTCTTGCTAATAATATCTAGACAGCTGATCACTGGGCCGCCGCCTAAAGGCTGCAGTATGGCAGCAGCAAATTTATAAATGAATGCAATCATTAAGATTTTAAAAGCCGGGAATGCAACAATAATTAAAAGGATGGCAACCCCGGCGATTCCAACCGAATTTTTTAAAAGAGACGATGCGCTAATGATCGTATCTGAAGCATCGGTAAAGATTCGACCGATGACAGGAATAAAGTTCCCGGTTATAAATTTAGCTGTTCGAATAGCCACTCCATCTGTTACTGCAGCAGAGGCCCCCTGCACGGATATAACTCCCAGAAAAACCGTCAGGAAAAGTCCCATTAACCCAATACTCCAATTGCGGAGCAGCTGCGCAAGCTGTGTCACTTTATATTGATCAGACATGGTGCTGACAATACTGAGCAATGTCGCTAAGAATAGAAGCGGTAGAATGATATACTGCATAAACATCCCGCTGGTATTCATTAAAAAAAGGATGACCGGATGAAAAAATGCAGCGGACACAACTCCTCCAGTCGCAGCAATTATTGCCAAGAGCAATGGGATAAGAGCAAGCACAAACGAAATCATGGTCCCTATCGCTTCATTCGTATAGTCTATGGCAACATGGAAGCTGTTCAATGCAAGAATCACCAGGACCATATAAACGACTGCATACGCCACTTTACTGATGGCACTTTTCTCAAAAGCATTCTGCATGGATTGTAGAAACATGCTGAAAACCGTAAGCATGATTAAAGATCCAAGGAGTTTTCCATTAGCGACAAATTCATGGAAGACAAATTTTAAAATTCCCTGCCCCCATTGGGAAAATGAAAACTTTTTCTCCCCCTTGATAAAGTCATACAGACTTCCTTTTTGACTTTCCGGGAGGAAACCGCCATATTTCGTCTGAATATCTTCCCAAAATTGCTTGAGCTCTGTTAAATCCATTGTTTTCAACTGGGAATCTACCAATTCTTGAGGTGTAAGAGGCGAAGAAGTTTCATTTGCACTTTGTGTAGTATCTTGTGAGGCTTGGACATTTGGAACGTTTAAAAAAAAGACAAAGAGAATAATAATAGGAATAATCTGCCACCATTGCTTCATTTAAAATTTCACCTCAATTTAATGGCATCTTTAGCTGGGAATCAGTTTGATAATGGTTTCAATCATGACAGTTAGAATCGGTATGGCCATGGCAAGGATTAATATTTTTCCTGCTAATTCAATTTTTGAAGCGATGGCTCCTTGGCCGGCATCCCTTGTAATTTGGGAAGCAAATTCAGCAATATAGGCAATTCCAATGATTTTTAGAATTGTTTCCACATAGACCAAATTCACATTTGCATTCACGGCCAGCTTTTCAAGCATATGAATAATTTCGTAAATTTTATCAACTAAAAATAAAAAAATGGTGCATCCGACAAATACGATTAAGAGAAAAGCAAAATTGGGTTTCTGCTCTTTAAGGATTAACGCTAAAAAGGTTGCCACCAGAGCCAACCCGATTATTTTTACGATTTCAATGGCAGAGCCCCCCTTTCTATTGGAACAAAAATACAGATTTTATTTTTTGGAAAAGGTCATCTACGATGGTTGCAACTTGAAATAAAATATAGATAAAACCAAATAATGTCACCCACTGGGCATATTCTTTTTTGCCGACTTGATCAAGGACTGTATGCAAAAAAGCAACTACAATCCCCACCCCCGCTATTTTAAAAATAATATCCACTTCTAACCCCATTGCAGTTCCCCCTAGAATAATAAAATGATCAATAACAATCCTGACAGGAATCCCAGACTTTTAACCATTTTTTCGTATTTTGACTGTTTATCAAGTGCGTCTGCTTCTTCCCTCTCCAAATGAGAAAGAGTAAGCATAATATGTTTTTGCTGGGAATAGCGGTCATGGCGGCCAAGAGTTTCCCCAAATTGCTTCATAATTTCGAATTCGCCCTGCTTTAACGCAGTGGATCTCCAAACCTCTTTCAAACTGGATTCCCACGCCTCTTTGACGGTCGTCTCTGTATCGGTAAGTTTCTTTGCAAAGGATTCGAAAAAAACGGATAAAGGTTTTGAGAGTTGATCTGCAAGCCTTCTTGCGGCTTCATGCAATGGCGTGTGACCATACATGATTTCTGCTTCGAGCGATTGCAGGCTTGAGCGCAGCATTCGAAGTTGCCTTGGCCGTTCACTAAAATTTCGTGATGCTTCAAAACCTGTCCAAGTGGTTGCAACAATAATGAAAATGGCACCGATAATTTTAATCATTTTAGGTCACTCTCACTTTATAGATCACTTCTTTTCCATCTCCATCCAAGAGATGTGTAACCGTTCCCGGCCCATCATCCCTGCTTAAGACAATGAAGCGATGAAAAATTTTTTGCTCAAGAATCCCCCTCAATGAAGGCCTATTCTTTATTTCTTCCAGATTTGTTCCGTGGGTGGTCATCATAAGATTTATTCCTGCATGGACAGCCTCTTGTATAGCCTCTGCATCTTCCTTTCGGCCGATTTCATCCACGATTAAAACATCCGGACTCATGGAGCGAATCATCATCATCATTCCTTCTGCTTTCGGACAGGCATCCAATACATCCACACGGTGTCCAAATGTCAGCTGTGGAACGCCGTTAACACATCCAGCAATTTCACTTCGTTCATCAACGATTCCTACCTTGTTTGCCTGAATCCCTTTTGCAGGAAACCCGGTGGAAATGATTCGGGCAAAATCACGCAGCAAAGTGGTTTTCCCTGTCTGCGGGGCCCCAATCACCATCGTATTCATCCAAGAATTCTGATAAATATAGGAAATGAATGGCTCAGCAATCCCCACCTTCTCTTTGGCAATCCGTATATTAAAAGAAGAAATATCTCTAATCGCCTTGACCCTTCCCTCCTCGAGAATAACCTTGCCGGCTAAACCAATCCGATGTCCGCCGGAAACCGTTATATATCCCCGTTTAAGCTCTTCTTCAAGCGTATAAATGGAGAAATGGCTTATTTTATTCATTAAATGGAAGGCATCATCCGGTTGAATCCGATACGATAGGAATCGGGGAGCCCCTTTTGTCGTAATTTCAATCGGCCGATTGATGCGAATGCGAATTTCTTCGAGCTCTTCTTTTTGATCAGGAGGGAGTTTACTGATTAGATCTGCAATATTTTTTGGTAAAAAGTGAAGAATGGTTTCCACAATGTATCCTCCTTGCTGTTGCTTGTCTCATTATTTAAAATGTATGCCTTTTAAGGAGCAATATGACTTTCAATGTAGGCAATTCTTTCAAAATTTTCTTTCATTCTATTTTTTTCAATCTAAATGATAGAAACGTTTAGGAATACTTCCTATTTTTCAGCCGTATTTTATAAAAGGCTGTTTTCGTAAACTTTGTCTTGAAGAAGGAGAATGGTTGATTTTCACTTCAGGATGCTTGCTTTCCGGGGGGCGGTCAGTGAGCATCCTTGGAGCCACAGCTCCTGCGGGGTCTCACCTGTCCCGCTGCTCCCGCAAGAGTCTCGCACCTTCCGTTCCAATCAACCTGTTTATCAACAGCTTGTGTTCTCAAGACTTATTTCAATAACAACAATCTTTTAGAAAAGAGCCTTATATAAAGAGGTAGAGGGGGAATTTACAAATGTATCGGTACATGCAACCGGAACGAGTAGGTAAAAATCACGTAATTAAAGTTACCGGTGAAGGGGAGCTGGCAATCCCGCCCGATTTGGCCTCAGTGAATTTGGGAGTTATGACGGAAAATAAAGTACTGGAGGAGGGGCAGCAGCAAAATTCGGAGAACGTAAACAGACTGATTCAAACTCTTTTATCTTTAGGAATCCCCAGGAACAATCTGCAAACCTTTGATTATCGGATTGATTCTGAATATGACTTTGAACAGGGGAAACAAATTTTCCGTGCATATAAAGTCACTTATATACTTCAAGTGAAATTAGAAGATTTAACAGCGATTGGCAGGGTCATTGATACCGCCGTTCAAAATGGGGCTAACTATGTGGCTAATGTCCAGTTTTCATTAAAAAATAAAGAGGGATATTACCAAAAAGCATTGACAATCGCCTTAAACAACGCAATTGAAAAAGCAAATACCATCGCTGCCACTTTAAGAGTTTCATTAAATCCAACTCCCATTTCGGTTACGGAAGGCGGGACACTCCCACCACCGGTTTTGAATCCACAAATGACCTATGTGAAAGGGATTAGCTCTACACAATTTGAACCAGGAGAACTTAAAATTAAAGCAACACTTACTGCAGTATTTGAGTATTAAAAAAAGGATTGTACCGGTTAGTATGCCGATTCAATCCTTTTTCATTTTGCGCTATCGTTTTCGAAAATTAATTATGCTCTTGATACATAAGAAGCTTCTGCTGTATTGATGATTAATTTATCACCTTGGTTAATAAAGAATGGCACTTGAACAATCAGACCTGTTTCAAGTGTAGCCGGTTTTGTTCCGCCTGAAGCTGTATCACCCTTAATACCTGGTTCAGTTTCGGTAACTTCAAGCACAACTGTGTTTGGTAATTCCACACCAAGGGTTTCATGATTGAACATCATAATGTGAACTTCCATATTTTCCTTTAAGAACTTTAATTCGTACTCAATGCTCGATGCTGGAAGTTCAACTTGTTCGTAAGAATCCATATCCATAAATACATGTTGATCTCCGCTTGCATATAGGTATTGCATTTTGCGGTTATCAATTTGGGCCTTCTCAACTTTTTCCCCAGCACGGAATGTTTTTTCTTGAATGGCCCCGTTACGAAGATTACGCAATTTAGAACGAACAAAAGCTGCACCCTTACCCGGTTTTACGTGTTGGAAATCAATGACGCGCCAAATACCGCCGTCCACTTCAATTGTTAAGCCTGTTTTAAAATCGTTAACAGAAATCATGCATTAAGTCCTCCTATATCCTTTACAAAATAATTAGATCCTTAGTTGAGTGTGTAAGAGCCTCGTTACTATCCTTCGTAACCAGTGTGTCATCTTCAATACGTACTCCGCCAAGTCCAGGAATATAAATTCCTGGTTCACATGTAACAACCATACCAGGTTCTAAAACAAGGTCAGAGCGGAATGAAAGAGCAGGACCTTCATGAACTTCAAGACCAATTCCGTGACCAGTTGAATGTCCAAAATATTCACCGTAACCTTTTTCCGTTATGTAATCCCTCGTTAATGAATCAGCCTCTTTACCAGTAATTCCAGGCTTAATTCCTTCCATCCCTTTTAGCTGTGCATCAAGAACAATCTCATAAATCTCCTTAAGCTTTTCATCCGGCTGTCCGACTGCTACTGTTCTTGTGATATCGGATACATACCCTTTATAATAGGCACCATAATCAAGCGTAACAAAATCCCCTGCTTCAATTACTTTATCACTTGCTACACCGTGTGGAAGTGCGGAGCGGTACCCTGATGCTACAATCGTATCAAATGACGATGATGTTGCTCCAGCTCTTCTCATAAAGAACTCTAATTCATTCGCTACCTCAAGCTCAGTTTTCCCGGGGCGAATAAAATCCAAAATATGCTTAAACGCAGCATCAGCAATATCTGCTGCTTCCTTTAATATCTTAATCTCTGCATCAGTCTTAATCAAGCGTAATTTTTCAATTAATCCTGAAACCGGCAGCAGTTCCCCTTCAACTACCTTTTCATAAGATTTAAATTCTGAAAAAGTTAAATAGTCTGCTTCAAAACCAAGCTTATTAATTCCAAGTTGTTTGGCCTGTTTTGCCACTTCTTCAGGAATCGTACTTGAAAATTTAATAATTTCGTACCCTTCACATTGTTTAGAAGCCTGTTCGATATAGCGGAAATCTGTAATAAATAATGCTTTTTCAGAACTAATCAAAACCACACCTGCAGTGCCTGTGAAATTTGAAACATATCTACGGTTGTATGGACTTGTTATCAAAACTCCATCAATACCGCTTCCTGCAAAGCTCTCTCTTAATTTCTCTAATTTCATCATGGGTTTCTTCTCTCCTTTAAAAGGCAGTTTCAGAACTATGTACTTGTATTGGCACAACAAAATTATTTTATCATAATACATGGAATACGCATAATCATGATGATTAGCTAGATGTTTCTTTTGCCATCATTTCGGTATTTTGGTACTCATAATTTATGGAATATCCTATGAAAATTCCATATACGATATATAAACAAATCGATGTAATCAAGGTATCCCTGCTTAAATCCACAATAGGATCGATACTTGGAAAAAGTGGATTTAAGACAACGAACACCAATAAAAATAAGACAATCCCGTAACCGAACCCGACCCAAAAACCGGTAAATTTCCTTAATGCTGCATAATAAATAAATGCGGCCACAACTGATATGACACCAAATATGATAATCGAAATCAGCGTTCCAACCCATCCATACTTCCAGTTACCAAGGGCCCATGGCTCCAGAATGACATTTGGGCGTATCTCGGTAAAATTAAAGTAATATCCTAACCAGCCAATTGCACTCCAAAAAAGGCCTCCAAAAAGCCCTGTCCAAAAAACCAGTGCCCGGATTGGCATTGGTTTTGGATATGTTTTTGCCTTGTGGTCGTTTGCCATGGAATAGACCTCCTTTTTTTCTTTTTTTAATGAGTAAACTAAATTTCTTTTGTGCATGCTTCCATAATGTTCTTGCCAATATTATGTCCTTAGGATTACATTCCCTTGCATATAAAAAATTTTTTTAAATTAAATGGAAAAATTATTACATTCATAGAGGTTTTTTCTTTTTTCTAGTAGAATAAATTTAAGTACATACAGATTTACTTTTCTGCTAATGTGCAACTTTTTTAAGGTTGGTGTAATGTACATGTCTAATACTCAAAAACCAGTTTACGGCGGTCAGGCGGTTGTCGAAGGTGTTATGTTTGGCGGCAAGCATCATTATGTGACTGCAATTCGCAGAAAGGACCATTCTGTTGATTATTTTCGCTTACCGCGGGAAGGAAACCCCACACTCGCAAAACTTAAAAAAATCCCTTTTCTCCGTGGAATCATTGCGATCGTTGAAGCAAGTGCAAATGGCTCCAAACATTTAAATTTCTCCACGGAAAGATTCGATGTAGATCCAAAGGATGACCATACATTAAAAGAGAAAGAAGTTTCAAAGCTTACCATGTATTTGGGGGCCGCTGTTATTGGGGTCATTTCTTTCTTATTCGGTAAATTTGCTTTTACCTTAATACCAGTATTCCTTGCCGAATTGACCAGGAGTATATTCCCATCCGATTTTGCACAGGTGCTGGTGGAAGGCTTTTTTAAGCTAATCCTTTTACTCTGTTACATTTATTTTGTCTCACTCATCCCTTTAATAAAAAGGGTGTTTCAATATCATGGTGCTGAGCATAAAGTAATCAATACCTTCGAATCCGGTGTCGAGCTTACAGTTGAAAATGTTCAAGCACATTCACGGCTTCATTACCGCTGTGGCAGCAGTTTTATCTTGTTCACCGTAATTGTCGGAGTATTTGTCTATATGGCTGTTCCGACCACACCATTATGGTTACGCATTGTGGACCGACTTGCATTAATTCCTGTTGTACTTGGAATTGCCTTTGAGATCTTGCAGCTTACCAACAAGCTTAGGGATATTCCAGTATTAAAATACTTAGGTCTGCCTGGATTATGGCTTCAATTGTTAACAACAAAAGAACCAAATGATGACCAAGTGGAAGTAGCGATTTTATCCTTTCAGGAATTGTTAAAAATGGAAAAGGTATCAGAGAAGCAAATAGAGATAGAAGAAATTGTCTAATCTTTGCCTTTCCCGTGTTTAAAAGATAAAAAAAATGCTTAAGATGCTCATAGGGAGGTGGCTTTCTTGAAAAATCGGACACCCGTTTTCATTGTTGGCGGGCTTATCATTCTTGCTTTATTGGGGATTTTTGCTACATTTACTAATAATCCTACTGCTTTTCTTCAAAATATACTTGTCATCGTATTGGTTGGTCTCGTGATCTTTTTCCTTGTTCGCAGGTTTTCAACTTCGAGCCCTCAGAAAAAAGAGCAGCGGGCATTTCTTAAAGCAGCGAAAAAATCAAAAAAACGTTTGCAGCAAAAAGGGAAAGACTTTGGACTTAAGACCTCTTCCCTTGGGACCCTATCATCTTTAAAGAAAAGCAATCGAATCAAAAAGAAATCTCCTGCTCACTTAACGGTGATTGACGGAAAAAAAGGAAAAAAGAAAAATCGAGCGTCCTTATAACGCTCGTTTTTTTTTGCTTAATAAGTCCAAACTTTTAAAAATTTTTCTGCATGCGCCCTCCCAATTTCAACGATTTTTTGTTTTTTTTCATCTTTTAAGTTAAATTCAATTAAGCTTACTCCTTCGGCAGGGATAAAAATAATATTCTTTGCATGCTTTTTTGAAATATATCTGGCATCATGGGCATCTTTCATTGTTTCAAATAGGGCACCAAATAACTGAATCCCATTTAGGATTTTATGTTTTTGGTGTTCATACTCACTAGGGCTAAGTTTGATTCCAATAACAGGTCTTATTTTTCTGCCGTCATCTGTATCAAACAGCCACATTGGAAAATTGCTGAGTACGCCGCCATCAACAATGACGTTTATCCCCTCGATAGACCGTAATTTAACCGGTTCAAAAAAATAGGGAATGCTGCAACTCATTCGAATCGCTTTTGCAATGGGAAAGGAATCAGGGGTGATACCGTATTTCTCTAAGTCATCCGGAAGGACAATTAACTGACCGTTTGAAAGATCTGAGGCAACAACTCTGAGTTTTTTTTGTGGTAAATCGGAGAATGTTTTGATTCCTTTTGCCTCCAGTTTTTCAGTCATCCATTTTTCAAATGCATTTCCTTTATAAAGCCCAAGTTTGAAATAAACCAGCAGCCATTTTGCAAAGGAAAAAGGAATGAAGGTTTTTCGTGGATCCAGCATCGTGGTAATATCCAGTTCTTCAAGGAGTTGATAAACTTCCTTACTTGTATACCCTGCCGCAATTAGGGCTGCTACAATTGAGCCTGCACTCGTGCCTGCGACTCTTTCAAATTCAAAGCCTTGATTCTCAATTTCTTGACATGCTCCTATTAAAGCAAAGCCTTTAATACCCCCTCCAGAAAAAACGCCGTCTATTTTCATGGCAGCCACTCCTAAAGTTGATATACTCATTGTTACATCTTTAAGCGTGAGGTTGAAAAAATAGTACGGTGGACAGGGAGAAAATTTACAGAGTAAATTGGCTGTGCTTTTACCTCGGGACATTATCCACTTTTGTAAAGCAACTTTCTTTACGCAAGAAGGAACATCGTGGCGTCCCCGATGTTCCTTCTTTTTAATTATATACGTTTTGCTCCTATGTATTTTGGCTTCCAATATCGATTGCTTGTATAAGTAATTGAAACACCACTTGATGTGACAGATTGAATCATTTTTCCATTGCCAATGTAGATTGCCACATGTGTTGGCCGGCTTGCTTTATTTGGAGCAAAGAACATCAAATCGCCAACTTTTAAAGCTGATTTTACTTGTGTTCCTTTTGTGTAAAACATTTGAGCAGCTGAATGTGGTAAACTCTTTCCTGCTACACGATACGAATAACTTACAAGTCCAGAGCAATCGAACCCTCTTGGGGTCATACCACCCCATTGATATGGAACTCCAAGATTTGCTTTCGCTACTGAGATTGCTTTCGTATGATAGTATGCTGCTTCCGCTCTATCCCCCATAGGTGTAAACAATGAACTTATTGTAATAGCCATAACGAGAACTGCGACAAGTTTTTTCATCATATTATTCGATCCCCCTGTGAGGTAATTTGTTACTTTTACTATATAAGAAAGAGATAACGGTTACATCACAGGTAGATTACAGTTATATTACAAATTTCGACCTTACCTGTAAAAATGTCACAGAAAAGGATGTCTGGTTTGTTAAAAAGTAGGGAGTTTTGTCATTTTTTATTGATATATAGGAATTTTCGACTAAATAAAAGGAAAGGGATGCCTCAATTAGAGACATCCCTTTGTATGATTCTATAAACCGCATTTTAATTGTGCACCACAATTTGTGCAGGTGTTACAGCCGCCAATTTCTTTTACTTTTCCTTTACGGCAAACTGGACAGGTGTTTCCTACTTCTGAACCAATTGTTACATCCGTTGAACGTAGGTCACTGATAGTGTCTACTAAGACAACATGCTGCTTTGGTTTTTCATCAAACATTGATAATTGTTCATCTGTGTTTTCTTCTGCTTTTAATGTTAGCACTTGAGAATCACGGGAACCATCGACGTAGACGGTACCACCTTTGGCACCACCGCGGTATAAGCGCTCATAAACTTTTTCAACCTGCTCAACACTGTAACCTTTAGGTGCATTTACCGTTTTACTGATAGAGCTATCGATCCAGCGTTGGATGACACACTGAACATCTGCATGTGCTTCCGGCGCAAGTTCCATTGCAGTAACAAACCAGTTCGGTAGATTGTTTGCATCTGCTTCCGGATGCTGCTCAAGGTATTCTTGAACGATATCCGCATTTACTTCAATAAATTTACCAAGGCGTCCACTTCTGAAGTATGAGAATGAGAAGTAAGGCTCGAGTCCTGTAGAAACCCCAATCATGGTCCCAGTGGACCCAGTAGGAGCAACAGTTAGTAAATGTGAATTTCTAATTCCATTTTCTAAAATGGATTGTCTTATATCTTCAGGCATTTTTTTCATGTACCCTGTTTCGATAAATGACTGTCTTAAACGATTTGTTTCTTCAGATGTTTCACCAGTTAAGAATGGGAAACTTCCTTTTTCTTTTGCCAGTTCAACAGATGTTCTGTAAGCTGTAGTAGCAATCATTTCAAAAACTTGATCAACAAGCTGATTCCCTTTTTCGGAACCATACTCAGTTTCACAATAGATGAGTAAATCATGCAAGCCCATTACACCTAAACCAACGCGGCGTTCACCTAGCGCTTGTGTTTTATTTTCTTCCAGGAAGTAAGGAGTAGCGTTAATTACGTTGTCTTGCATTCTTACTCCGACTGCGACTGTTTTCTTAAGTTTTTCAAAATCAACCGTTTTTGTTTCCTTGTTAGCCATTTCCGCAAGGTTCACAGCAGCAAGGTTACAAACTGAAAACGGTGCGAGGGGTTGTTCCCCACACGGATTTGTTGCTACAACACTCTGACCATATGCTTTTGCATTTGTCATGTCGTTGGCATTATCAATAAAGAAAATTCCTGGCTCTGCTGAATAGGTTGCACAGATGTTGATTAAGTTCCATAGTTCTTTTGCCTTAATCTTCTTGTAGGTCCGTATTTTATGTCCAAGTTTTTCCCATTCACGAACGTCTCCAACTTTATGCCATTCCTCGTTGTAAACTTTCATTTCTTCTAGATCATAGTGTTCAACATATGGGAAACGAAGTTCATAGTCTCCATCATTTTCAACTGCTTCCATGAATTCCTTCGTTAAACATACAGAAATATTTGCACCAGTTAAAAACTCGGGATTATGAACAGCAAAAGTACCGCCAACTTGTAATTTTTCTTCCGCATCAGCAAAGATAGCTTCGCTGAATCCGCCCATTCCAGGGATGTTTTTATAATTTACGATTCCTTGATACATTGCAGTTTCTTGTAGTGTTAACGGAATAAACTTCAATTTATCTTTGGCATGTTTTTTGATGGTTTCATCATTTGTATTTTCAATTAAGAATCGTAGAATTCTTGGATTTTGCATTTTTGAAATAATAAATTCAATGATGTCTGGATGCCAGTCGGCTAACATGATCATTTGGGCACCCCTGCGCGACCCGCCTTGTTCCACTAAATGAGTCAATTTCGCTATATCATCCAACCATGATACTGATCCTGATGATTTACCATTTACGCCTCTAGCCAAGGTATTTCGCGGTCTTAGAGTTGAACCATTTGTACCGACACCGCCACCGCGGCTCATGATTTCCATTACCTGCTTTCGGTGATCCGAAATTCCTTCACGAGAATCGGCAACGAAAGGCATTACGTAGCAGTTAAAAAACGTTACATCCGTATTTGCCCCTGCACCGTAAAGAACACGTCCAGCAGGAACAAAATTCATGTTTACGAGCTCATTATAAAACCGCTCAAACCACTCTCTCTTTTTTTCCTCTGTGGTTTCAACGGCAGCAAGTCCTGTTGCATTACGTTTCGCAATTTGCTCATAAAAAATTTCCAAAGGCTTCTCAATTACATCAAGTGAGCGGTTAATGATACCCGTGCTCGCCTCTTCCGGATCATCTAAAACTCCTCTGAATTCCTCTTCTACTAAAACCTTTGCCCTTTTGTTCTCCCAGTTTATTTCCTGGATGTATCCAAGTCCGCGTGCCGGAAATTTTGGATCCTCTTTAATTGTAAGAACGACAAAGTCACCATTTTTTAGGGTAATTTTTTCAGTGTCTTTAAAGGTGTAACGGTCCAACATGACCAAGCGTGAAACACCCTTGTGAGTAATTTTCATATCAGGGGTAACCGGGTGTACCTGGGGGAATAAGCGGATCTCCTCATTCAACCTTTCGAAATCAATATTCATTTTTTGTCTAAACACAACCGACATGAGAACAACTCCTTCAAATAATAAAACAATCTATTGTGCTAGTTCTAGTAGTTTCTGCTAGACCTAGTTGTTTTTAATACATTTAAGGTACCATATCGACACACAAAAAATCAACATATAGTGTTCGTAATATTTTCGACACTACTACATATTGAAAAAGACGCAAAAAATATTTATTTTGTCAAACTTAAAATCAACTAGAATTAGAAGAAAATAAAAGTTTTTATTTAGAATTCGGCATAAAACGATATATTTTAACAAAATTTGCAGGTTGCCCTGAAATTACCGACATTATTTTTCGCAAAAAAGAAAAAGCGACGTATCGCCGCCTTTTAACCGGTTTATCTCTTAAAGTTCCATTCGTCACTTTCATACCGTTCTTTTGCCAATTTATGAACATATGCAAGCTCTTCTTCAGTTAATTGGTATGGTTCAAGTTCAATATTCAGGCCTTCAGCAAAGCCTTTATAAAATGCCTCTTTTGCTTCCTCCAACGTAATTCTTCTCGGACTAATTTCATTGATGGCAACGGCTTTATTCTTGAATGCTTTTTGCATCCGCTCTTTTAATCTTTCACTTGGATATTTAAATAAGCTAAATAATTTATCTTCCTCTAAATCCAATAAAATCGATCCATGCTGTAAAATAACGCCCTTTTGTCTGGTCTGTGCACTCCCAGCCACCTTACGGCCTTCAACAACAAGTTCATACCAACTAGGGGCATCAAAACAAACTGCTGAACGTGGATTTTTTAATGCCTCCCGTTCCTCTGCCGTTTTTGGAACAGCAAAATAGGCTTCTAATCCTAAATGATGAAATCCCTTCAAAATACCCTCGGAGATAACCCGATAAGCTTCTGTAACGGATTGTGGCATTTCAGGATGGTTTTCAGAAACAATAACACTATAGGTAAGTTCATGCTCGTGAAGAACACCGCGTCCGCCAGTAGGTCTTCTGACAAAACCAAGTTGATGTTTTTTAACTTCCTCCATATCAATTTCTTTTTCTACTTTTTGAAAGTAACCAATGGATAAGGTTGCGGGATTCCAGCCATAAAACCGAATAACAGGCGGAATTTTTCCTTCACTATGCCAATCAAGCAAGGCTTCATCAAGTGCCATATTGAATGATGGCGAACCATTCCCGGAATCAATAAAACGCCATACTTCTTTTTCCATTTTCAAGACCTCTTTTATATGTAAAATAATTTACTTCGGCGATTCCTAGTCTACCAAAATCTGATATGAATTCAAAATGAAATATTTCTGCTATAATATTTTTTGCAGACAAATTAAAGATTTTCACTCATGCATCTTTACTGTTGCAAGGGTTGACTTATATAATAAAAGTTAGTGCAGCAAGCTTGAAAGGAGCTTTTCAATTGAATTCACTTATTTCTCTACTAATCATTATCGTCGCGGTTGCAATCTACGCTGTATTTACCTATTTTTATCAAAAGAAGATTGCCAAAACCGTTTCTGAAGAAGAATTTCGTGCGGGCTATCGTAAAGCACAATTGATTGATGTGCGCGAACCAAATGAATTCGATGCCGGCCATATTTTAGGTGCACGCAATATTCCAATGTCTCAAATGAGAATGCGTATGAAAGAAATCCGCCCAGATATGCCTGTGTATCTATATTGCCAAAGCGGAATGCGCAGCGGCCGTGCGGCACAGTTTTTGTATCGTAAAGGGTACAAAGACCTTACCCAACTACAAGGCGGCTTTAAAAAATGGACAGGTAAAGTAAAAGCAAAATAATACGAAATCCCCAGAGACCATTGTTTGCAAAAGCAGTGGTCTTTTTCATTATATAGTCCAGTCATCACCTGATTTTGAATACCTTAAAAAGAGGAAGGTGGATTCTTTTCACTAGAATCCACCTCCAAAATGAATTAATCCTTTTTAAATCTTAAAACAGGTTTACGTGCCGCTTTCGTTTCGTCCATACGACCAACAATAGTTGTATGTGGTGCTTCTTGAACGATTTCCGGATTCTCCTCTGCTTCCTTGGCAATTTGAATCATCACGTCACAGAAAGCATCGAGTGTTTCTTTTGCTTCCGTTTCAGTTGGCTCAATCATCAAACATTCTTCCACAATCAACGGGAAGTAAATGGTTGGTGGATGATAGCCGAAATCAAGCAGACGTTTTGCGATATCCAATGTACGGACACCCAATTTTTTCTGGTGTCTGCCGCTTAAGACAAATTCATGCTTACAATGTTTATCAAAAGGAAGATCGTAATAAGCTGCAAGTCTTCTCATCATATAATTTGCATTCAACACAGCATTTTCAGTAACAGCTTTTAAGCCGTCAGGACCCATAGAACGGATGTAAGTGTAAGCACGAACATTTATCCCAAAGTTTCCGTAGAATGGCTTCACGCGTCCAATTGACAATGGACGTTCATAATCTAGCACATATTCTTCACCGCTTTTTGCGACTACTGGTTTTGGAAGGAATGGAATAAGGTCAGATTTTACACCGACAGGACCTGAACCAGGGCCACCGCCTCCGTGAGGACCAGTAAATGTTTTATGAAGATTTAAGTGAACAACGTCAAATCCCATGTCCCCTGGTCTTGCTTTTGAAAGTACGGCATTAAGGTTTGCACCATCATAATAAAGCTTACCGCCCGCTTCATGGACAATTTCGGCCAATTCCACAATATTTTCTTCAAAAAGTCCAAGTGTATTTGGATTTGTCAACATTAATGCCGCTGTATCTTCGCCAACCACTCTTTTTAAATCTTCAAGGTCAACAAGACCATTTTCGTTAGATTTAACCGTTACTGTTTCAAAGCCTGCAATCGTGGCAGAAGCAGGGTTTGTTCCATGGGCTGAATCCGGAACAATCACCTTTGTCCGTTTAAAATCACCATTTGCTTCATGATAAGCACGGATTAGCATTAAACCGGTCCATTCTCCGTGAGCTCCTGCAGCAGATTGCAGGGTCACTTCGTCCATTCCTGTGATTTCAATTAAATGCTGCTGCAAGTCGTACATTAATTCCAATGCACCTTGCACAGAGCTTTCATCCTGAAGCGGATGAATATGAGCAAAACCATTATAGCGGGCAACATTTTCATTGATTTTTGGATTGTATTTCATCGTACATGATCCAAGCGGATAAAATCCTGAATCAAGTCCATGGTTTCTTTTCGAAAGTGCTGTATAATGGCGCATGATATCAAGCTCAGAAACTTCAGGAAGCTCAGGCTCATCTGCGCGTAAATATCCTTCAGGAAGAAGGTCATTTAAATCTAATTCCGTAACATCCATCTCTGGGAGGCTGTATCCGACACGGCCAGGTGTACTAAGTTCAAAAATGAGCGCCTGATCTTGATTAAGCATGCAAATCCCCCAATTCTTTCACAAAAGTATCAATTTCTTCCTTCGTTCTTTGTTCCGTTACAGCAATCAGCATATGATTAGCAAGCTCTGGGTAGTCACGGCCCAAATCATAACCGCCAATGATTCCTTTTTGCAGAAGCTGTTTATTCATTTCTTTTACATGTTGGTTTAATTTAATAACGAATTCATTAAATGAAAAACCATCATTTACAATTTCGAAGCCTGCTGCCTTAAAGGCATTCTTGGCATAATGAGTTTTTTGTAAATTGGCTGCTGCCATTTCGCGGACACCTTTTTTCCCAAGTGCAGTCATGGCAACTGATGCAGCAAGTGCATTCAATGCTTGGTTGGAACAAATATTAGAAGTCGCTTTTTCACGACGGATATGCTGTTCACGAGCCTGCAATGTTAAAACAAACCCACGGCGATCTTCGTCATCCGATGTCTGACCGACAAGACGGCCCGGAACTTTTCTCATTAACTTTTCAGTAACAGCAAAATATCCGCAGTGTGGGCCGCCAAATGCTGAAGGAATACCAAAAGGTTGTGCATCCCCAATGACAATATCGGCCCCAAATTTCCCAGGAGGTGTTAATACACCAAGGGATAATGGATTACTTGATACGACAAACAATGATTTATTGGCGTGAATTACTTCTTCTAATTCCTTTAATGGTTCAATTCTGCCAAAGAAGTTTGGATATTGGACGATAACCGCTGCAACTTCCGCATTTACTAAACCTTTTAATTGATCTACATCTGTTAAGCCATCTTTAACTGGAACTTCCACCACATTTAAGTTCTGACCCTTTGCATAAGTTTTTAGAACTTCACGATATTCTGGATGAACAGCATTTGAAACCAGGATTACTTTCCTCTTCGTATGACCGGCGCTAAGCATTGCAGCTTCAGCAAGGGCTGTTCCTCCGTCATACATCGAAGAGTTGGCAACGTCCATTCCAGTCAATTCGCAAATCATCGTTTGAAATTCAAAAATTGCTTGAAGCTCCCCTTGAGAAATTTCCGGCTGGTATGGTGTATAAGCTGTATAGAACTCTGAACGGGAAATGACATGGTCTACAATGACAGGCATATAATGGTCATACACTCCTGCGCCTAAAAAGGAAACATTTCTTTTTAAGTCTGCATTACGGTCAGCCAGCTTTAATAATTCTTTCATTAAAGCTGGCTCTGATTTTGCTGCTTTAATGTTGTATTCACCCTTAAATCGAACTTGCTCCGGGATATCGCTAAACAGTTCATCAACGGAGGAAACGCCGATCGTTTCAAGCATTACTCTCTTATCTTCTTCAGTCATAGGTAAATAACGATGTTTCATAAACCTGACTCCCTTCCGTTATTTCTTTTCTCTTTTATAAAAAGGTGTTGGAATTACTTTTGCTTTTAAACGTTTGCCGCGAATTTCAACCTCAACTTCAGTGTCTAATTCGGCATATTGAGTTGGGATTAGCACAAGTCCGATATTTTTCTTTAAGGTTGGAGACTGCGTACCCGTTGTAACCTCACCGATTAGCTCTTCCCCTTTATAAACTGGATAACCATGGCGTGGAATTCCACGGTCAATCATGTCGATTCCAACTGTTTTTCTTGGAAGCCCATTCTCTTTTTGCGCTTTTAATGCCTCTTTGCCGATAAAATCTGCTTCCTTATTTAATTTAACAGCGAACCCAATTCCTGCTTCAAGTGGTGAAATTTCAGGAGAAAGTTCTTGACCATAAAGTGGTAAAACGGACTCAAAGCGTAAGGTATCGCGGGCACCCAATCCACAAGGAAGAACGCCTTCTTCTTTACCTGCTTCCAGGATAGCATTCCATAGATCAACTGCGTCTTCGGATTTACAATAAATTTCAAAACCATCTTCACCAGTGTAACCAGTTCTGGAGACAAGGGCCTTTTTGTCAGTTATTATTACTTCCTGCTGAAATTTGAAAAAGCCAATTTGACTGAGGTCAGTTTCATTAACTAACTTTTGCAACACCTTTTCAGCAATTGGTCCTTGTATGGCTAATTGTGCTGTTTGTTCAGACAAGTTTTTAATGGCAACATCACCTTCAAGATGATCCTCGAGCCACTTATAATCTTTTTTGATATTGGATGCATTTACCACTAATAGAAAATGATGGTCTTCAATTTTATAAACAAGCAAATCATCCACTGTACCGCCGTTTTCGTAACACATTGCCGTGTATTGAGCACCGCCGTCTTTCACTTTGGAAACGTCATTAGTCATCATTTTTTGCAAATAGGATAAGCTATCAGGTCCTTTAACTTCAATTTCACCCATATGGGATACATCAAATAAACCTGCTTTAGTACGTACGGCTTCATGTTCTTCCTTAATGCTGGAAAATTGGACTGGCAGTTCCCAGCCGCCGAAATCGATTGTCTTGCCTCCGTACTGCTTGTAGGTTTCAAATAACGGAGTGCGTTTTAATTCAGCCATATTGAATTCCCCTTTTTCAGAAAAATTTTATTAGAAAAATAACAAGGCGGTGCGTAAACAAAAAGCTTAACTTTTTACTACACTATTTTTCCCAAGAAAAAAAGACAGAGTCCCCCCTTTTTAAATGAAAGAAGGTCTCTGTCCTTGCACCTGAAAGTTTACCGGTAATGGCTTTCCCCTTTGGTGGCTTCATTTACCTGAAGCACTCTCCAGAGCTGCGTCCAACAAGTGTTCTTTTGCCTGAGAGATTCACATTTCTGTTTGCTCCTTCGGCGCTACAATGGGTAGTCTCTCCCCTTGTTATCATCCGCATTTATAATATTTTCCATATAGGTAATACTAAAGTTAATACAAATTCAAAATCACTTTATTACAAAAATTTAAAACTTTCTAAGCTACTAACATCCTACCCTAAAATGTTATTTTGAGCAATAGGTTATTAAAGAAAAGTGTAAGCGCATAGTTCAGGGTCGCAGGGTTAGATAATTAAGAAAAGGGGCTGAAAACCATGTCTGTTCAAGTAGAATTCGATTCCTCCTGGCAGGATGATTTTTTACATAGGATTGAACATGATGGTCCATGGGGAAACTGGGACCTTTTTAAACTCGCCGTAGAGGTTGAAAGGCATCTCGTAATTCCAGAATTTGAGGGACTGCAGGCGCCAAGCCACCTGCCGCACTTAACTCCGCTTCCCCATCAGCTCGAAACAGCTAAACAAGTTATTGAAAACATGAATGGAAAAGCAATACTTGCCGATGAAGTTGGACTTGGTAAAACCATTGAAGCGGGTCTTATTTTAAAAGAGTACATGATTCGCGGTTTGGTAAAAAAAGTATTGATCCTAGTTCCTGCATCCCTTGTTACCCAATGGGCATCAGAACTAAACAGCAAATTTTTTATTCCAGCGGTTTCTCAAAGAAAAAGCTATGCCTGGGAACAATGTGATGTAATTGTATCTTCCATTGATACAGCAAAACGAAATCCGCATCGCGATATCATTTACAATCAAAACTATGACCTTATTATCATTGATGAAGCCCATAAGTTAAAAAATAATAAAACAAAAAACTACGAGTTTGTTCAAAATTTAAAAAAGAAATTTTGTTTATTGTTAACCGCTACTCCGATTCAAAACAGAATTGAAGAGATCTTCAACCTTGTATCCCTTTTAAAACCGGGGCATCTGGGAAGTGAAACAGCTTTTTATGAAAAGTATAAACGGGATTCCCGTTCTCTAAATGATGATGAACACTTAAAAGAATTAGTTAATAAAGTAATGATTCGAAACCGGCGGAGTGACACAGGAATTGAATGGACAAAAAGACATGTTGAAACCATTCCAATTGAATTTTCACCATCAGAAAAAGCACTTTATGAAGCCATTACCGATTTAAGGAGTGAAGGAGACTGGGTTCAAACCAGTGCCTTTTCGGTCATGACCTTACAAAGAGAAGCATGCAGCAGCCGCGAAGCAGTTTTTTATACCCTTAAAAACATGCTGCAAAAAAAGGAAAACCCATCACCTGCCTTTGAGGAACAGATTAATTATTTGATAAAAAAGGTCGAATCAGTTCAGCAGAACTCAAAAGCAGAAAAAGCGCTGGGGTTAATTCAAAAAGTAAATGATAAGGTGATTATTTTTACCGAATATCGTGCTACACAACTATATTTACAGTGGTATTTAAAGCAGCATGGAATTTCTTCCGTACCCTTCAGGGGAGGTTTTAAGCGCGGTAAAAAAGACTGGATGCGGGAGCTTTTCCAAAAACATGTACAGGTCTTAATTGCAACTGAAGCAGGTGGAGAAGGGATTAACCTGCAATTTTGTAACCATATTATAAATTTTGATTTACCATGGAATCCAATGAGACTTGAACAACGCATTGGGAGGATCCATCGTCTCGGTCAAGAAAAAGACGTCATGATTTATAATTTTGCCATCAAAAATACGGTTGAAGAACATATTTTAAAGCTATTATATGAAAAAATTGAATTATTTGAGAAAGTTATTGGCGAATTGGATGATATTTTAACAAAACTTGAATTTGGCAATATTGAGGACCATTTAATCGATATATTTGGGCAATCTTGTTCCGAAGGGGAAATGAGAATAAAAATGGAAAATCTTTCATCCATGATTGAGCTAGCACGGAACATAAAGGAAGGAGATTCACATGCAGCAGCAGGAAATTCATAACTTTTTAATAAAGTATTTTCAAGCCAATGAATGTGAAATTATCGAAAACCAACCTGGATTTTTAACTGTACAATTAACCATTGAGTTAGATAAAGAATTAATGAATCGGCCCTTTTATTGGCATTATCTCGAGAAAACAGGCGGAATTCCAAATCCGATGAAGCTTACGTTTATTACAAACCAACAACTGGCGCCTGACAATGTTAATGGTGAAGCGATTTACTTTGGATCACCCAGATTGCACCAAATATTTAATTCCACGAAGAACCTTGCCGGTTATATTCGACTTTATGAAAATCATAGCTTGCACAACAGACAAACGCCGTTACTACCCTGGTTGTGTATGAATGTGAAAATTTCGTACCAGTGTGATCGAAAGCGGGATATTTTTAAATCGATTGGTTTACAGCTTATAAATGGGCAAATGGTCGAAGATTTCCATGGACGGTTGTCACAAATGCGACTTACACCTAAAATCCCGGATTACTCTTATACTTTATCGCCATTAGTAAAACCGAAAAGCGGCATGACCAGAATTGAAAATTACCTGCGAAAAATCATTGAAGAAGACGATCATTCATGGGCAGAAGAGGCCCTAAAACGCTGGGAAAAGGACAGAAATCTATTAGACCACTTTTATGAGGATATTGAAGAAGAAAACGAGAGCTATGAAACAGAAAATAAAGCACTGCAAGAACAATACGAGCCGAAAATTAATATCTCATTTATCAATGGCGGACTGTTTTATTTAACCGAAAAGGCCATCTAAAAAGGTAAAGAAGCACTGCTTCTTTACCTTTTTCTTCTTCGTTTCATTTCTGAATAAAAAATATAAGGCAGAATTCCGAACCAACGGAACCAAAAAGAGGCTTGTGCTGCTTTTCGTTCGGTTCGAATCCTTTTTCGTTCATCCTTTGGCTGATCCGCATATTTTACAATGGTTTGCGTCATATATTTTACATAATCATTTGTTTTCATCGACACACCTGCCTTAATCCTTCATTTCAAGTATGTCCATATTTTTTAAAATCAAACAGCTTTATTCCTCATGATTTTCCCATCCATTTTACAATCCTTTTTAATTTTGTATCAAAGTATCCACTTCCGATAACCGTTATTCCTGAATCGAACCGGAGTGTGAAATTAACTTTTTGAACACTATTTATTGGTACCTCAGCCTGATAATCCATTGTCCCATTTACATACTTAAAGGATCCTTTTGTCCGAATGGTCCCATTGGATTTATACATACTTTCGACCTTTTTGATGGAACTAAGGAAATAATACTCTTCTTGTAAAAGTATGGCGGTTTGATTTGCAACCTTTCTCCCTGTCAATAGCTGCTCCACACGGATGGAAAAAAACAATAAAAATACAAGTAAAACACATAGGGTAAGGGGATACGTAAATCCATTCTGATTTTTTCTCATGGGCTTGCATTCCAATTAATAAAGGAGTATATAAAAATAGAATATTCTTTGCCCCAAATATCCATAACATTAACCTTTACGGCATTGTTTAAGAGAACAAAAGCAGCATCAGAAACATTTTGTAATACAATTTCATTCCCGGAATTATTCACCCTTCTGCGAAGGTTATTACCAAATCGCTCATATAAAACCGTTTCTGTGTCATTTGTTAAAATCAACTTTCCTGAAACGACCTCCGCATGATTGTACATCCGAATTTCTTTTTTTAATTGACTACAAAAAACCTCCCACTCCAATGGCTGATGCTCCCCTTGTGTGGCTTTATCATTCAAGATTATTTGCATTAGCGGCACCATGAAAAAGACCAGCATTGAAAAAATAGCCAAGGCAAAAAGGGCTTCAATCAATGTAAAAGCCTGCTCATTCTTGCATACCGCAAATTTCTGTTTTGGAAACAAAGGCGTTTTCCTCAACATTTACACACACCTCTTTAACTCCAGAAATTGCAGAATCTCTCCAACTAATTTTGTATTTTATTCCAGCCTGAACCACTGAATAATTATTTTCTAATTTTCCCTCGATTATTTTAGCTTCAAGTTCTTGAAACAGCAGCTGTTTAGCCATTTTATCTATTTCAAGTTTTTTCGATTGGCTGTTTAAATCAACGATAATTGGGATAAAAAAGAGACACATCATGAACCAGGCCGAGAGCGAAAGCAACAGTTCTAGTAAAAAGAAGCCATTATAGCCATTATTCTTCTTTAACATAAAACCTTCCCTTTCCAAGCAAAAAGGTAATACGAAATTGCTTGTCCTTCGTTACAACAGTGAACGAACCGAATTTACTGACGTTTCCATCAGGCAGAAATCGAAAATATAATGGAAGTGTTCCTGGATTTACGTGAATGTCTCTTGAATAATATCGTTCAACCAACCTTGGGATATCATTACTTTCAAAAATATAATAGTTATATTCGTTTTCCATAAAGCTCACCGTGACCTCATGTTGATGAGAAATGGCATATTGTTGTGCATAAATTAAGTCGGCTTTAAGCTGGGATATAAAGACTTCGTCCTCAATCCGATTCGATTGTGGTTTTATGGAAAAGACTGTAATCGAGGAAATAATTAAAAAGATGGTGAGGACAAGTAATGATTCAATTAAGGTAAATCCTGCTTGACTCCTTTTCATTGAGAGGTGCTGGCAACTTCTACAACGGTTCCGTCGGATTCTATTTTTACCTGTGTTGTGCCATTTGGACAGCCTTTTGCATCACTTCTTATATACCCGGCTGAAACTAACTCATCAACAGATGAAGGCAGTTTTTTCTTTTCCATTTCATAGGCTTGAACTTGAGCCTGTACCATTTTTACAAACGCTTGACACCCCTTATCATTGATATTGGAATTATGTTTTGTAATGTTTGGTATTGTAATAATTAATAAAACAGAAATAATTAACATAACAATCATCATTTCAATGAGTGTAAAACCCTTTTGAATTTTCAGTTTTTTCAACAGTTCTCATCCTCCATTTTTATATTCCGTCCATTAAATGAAACATTGGCAATAGTATTGCTAAATACATTGAAACAACAAGAAATCCGATAAAAAGATATAAAATCGGCTGAATCATTTTGAAGCTTTTCTCGATTAATTCTTCCATCGCGGTAACACAATGCCGGCTGAAAAATTGCAGCTCTTGTTCAAGTTTCCCATTTTCTTGTCCATGTTTAACGATCATCGGAAATTCTTTTTCAAAGAAGGAAAAAGAGGCTAAAATAGAATCGAATTTTTCACCGGTTACCAGCTTTTGTTTAATTTCCTTTCCGAGCTGACTGTAAAACGGCTGCCTGAGGTTCCTTTCAAAAAGCAGCAAAGCTTCGGAGACCGAAATTCCACCTGCCAGTAAAAAGCTAAGCTGAATCGAAAAATAGTGGGTAAATAACAATCTTAGAATTCTTCCTGCGAATGGAATACGAACGATATGAGAACGCTGCAAAAGAATGGACATTTTTCTAAAAATAAAGTAGTAATACATTGCTGTGAGCAGAAAAATGAAGAGTATGCCGATGATGATCTTGGGGAAATATTGGTCAAATACATAAATTACTTTTGTGAAAAAATTAGCCTGAAGCCCCATTGATTTAAAGAGGGTCGTAAACCTTGGCAACAGTGTATTCTCAACAAAGACAAACAAGATTCCGGTAATAAATATTAGCAGCATCGGATACTGCAGCATTTTTAACATCTTCTGCACATCTTTATCCTTTACCAATGCCATTCTGCTTCCTTCTAAAAGCGCTTCAGCAAAGTTGCCGTGTTGTTCAGCAAAATAAACAAAGCCAATTAAATCTTTGTGAAAACCAAGTTTGTCTAATACCTCGTGAAATGGTAAGCCATTTTTTAAACCGATTAAACATTCACTTAATTCCTCCTTCCGATTTTCACTGAGGTGTAAGGAAATGGACTCAAGTGCCTCGGAAATCGGGTATCCTCTTGCCAATAATTCACCCGTTCTTTTTAAAAGGGTTGCTTGTTCATTTACCGTCCATTTACGACGTTTCATAATTGTATACCAAGCGTTCGTATTCAGACTCTTTTATATACCCCAGGGCAATACCTTTATTAATTACTTGATTGATTGTCCTATAACGTGTATCAATGTTTTCCCCCTTTGCAGCCCGCATGACTGTATTTAAATTTCTTCCTGATAATAGTTCAAACACACTTGCTCTTTTCCACCTTCCGTATGAATGGCAAAAAGGGGAACAGTCTCCCTTGCAAAATGGACAGGTCAATTCAACAAGGCGTTGTGCCGTTACAGCAATTAAGGTTTGCTCTACCTCCAGCCAATTTACACCGAATTCATGAAGTCTGTAAACTGCTCCCTTCGCATCTCTTGTATGCATTGTGGAAAGTACTAAGTGTCCAGTAAGTGCAGCCCGAACAGCAATTTTCGCAGTTTCACTATCTCTTATCTCTCCAACCATAATGATATCCGGGTCATGCCGCAAAATAGCCTTTAATCCGGTAGCATAGGTGACCCCCGCTTTTTCATTTACTTGGACCTGCAAAACGGAATCATAATTTTTTTCGATCGGGTCTTCCAATGTAATAACATTGCGGTGAAATAAATGTGCAGTTTCATTAAGAAGCGAGTAAAGGGTTGTAGTCTTTCCAGATCCAGTTGGCCCGGTAAAAATTATTAATCCGTGAGCGTGTTTAAGAAGGGCAAGTAATTTTCTCGTCATTGAAGGGAATAAGGAAAGCTGGTGAAATGGAATCTGTTCTTGTTGAGGCAAAAGCCGGATGACAAGGCTTTCTCGATTGTTTGAAGGCAGGGTGGATAATCTTAGTCCCATCAATTGACCATCGACATCGCAAAAAATTGAACCACTTTGCGGACGTCTTCTTTCCCCAATATCCATATTTGCGGTAAATTTAAAATGTGAAATTAATTTGTCGCACTCTTCTTTTGGAAGGGATAATCGAGGAATTAGTTTGTTCGTTAAGCGGATTTGAACAAGTGTATCATTCTTTCGCGGAATGATATGAATATCTGTTGCTTGATTTCTCACGGCGTCTTTAATAATCCGATTCGCTAATATTTCAATTGCACTTTCAATGAGAATTACCTCCTTTACATTTTGTCTATAATATTACAGATTTCTATGTTATTCCCCCTTCTTTTTAATTGGTTGACCATTAATAGAATAACCCAAATGTCGTCTTACAGGTATATGAATTTTCATTTAAATTTGACAAATTATTGACGAAAAATGTGAACATTTTCTAAACATATAGTGTTAATGTTGTTTACCTTATTCCCGTGTTAGATTGACTGTATTATAATGAGTGTAAATTTTTGGGGTTCGAGGTGAAACCAGATGGAACAAACATTAAAAATAACAAATGTTTTATCAGATCCAACGCGTTATTATATTTATCAATACATTATTAAAAGGCATCAAGAGGTGACTGTACAAGAGGTTGCCGAAAATTTTAATATCCATCCCAATGTGGCAAGATTGCATCTCTCAAAACTTGAGGATGTCAACATGTTAATTTCCGAATCAAAGAAAACAGGTAAAGGCGGCCGCCCAAGCCGTTTGTATAGTCTATCTGATGACCTAATACAGCTTCACTTTCCATTCCGAGACTATATGTTATTATCCAAAGTGGCGGTTCAAACAATGCTTACACTTGGAGAGGAAGGAAAAAAAGCCCTATATTTAACAGGAAAACGGTTTGGTACTGAAATAATCGAACAAGAAATGGCAAAAAGATCTCTCGGGGATGAATTAGATTTTGAAGAAAAGCTAAATATATTAAAAAGCGCTTCAACACTTGCAGGTTTTTATCCAGAATTTGAAGCAAACGGGGATCAATCAAAAATCTATTTTCAGATTTATAATTGTCCATTTAAGGAAGTAGCAGAAGAACACGAAACCGTTTGCAGTATGCACCATGAATTTCTAAAGGGTATGTTTGAGGTCTTATTCTCTACCGTTGAGTTGGTTGAAAAAGAGAATATGTTAAATGGCTGTGAAACATGTTCCTATCAAGCATTCATAACAAACTAATACGAAACCATTATTTACATTACCCTAACTTTTACCTTATAATATTGTAATGATGGTATTCGTAGGGTAAAAGGAGGGATACATATGGATCGCATGTTCAGAGTATTAGGGTTCTGGACGGGTATTTTTACAGTTATGTTTTATCTCGGTGGTATGGATAAAACTGCATTGTTATTCTTGGCCCAAACTGGATTCTTCGTTCTGCTCAGCTATCTAAAACTATCCGAACGTATGTATATGTATGTTTTCGGAGCATATTTAACTATTTTCTTTGCCGGTTTCACTTATTGGACAACATTCATGATGCCTCTAGGTGCAGCAGAATAAGAAAAAAAACACTGGTGCCTAGCGTTCCAGTGTTTTTTATTTTAGGCTGTGTTAAAGGACATTGTTGATTTTTCAACCCTGTTTATTGGAGCGGAAGGCCCGAAGACTCCTACGGGAGTACGGGGCAGGGGAGACCCTGCAGGATAGAAAGCGACGAGGAGGCTCCCCGGACCGCCCTAGGGTACTCGAAGTGCCTGGAGCGGAAATCAACAGGCAAGTTTAACACAGCCTTATTTTAAAATACATTTGCTGCATCCGCGTTTAGACCTTTTTCCTGAATGATAATATGAAAATAGGAACTTATTCCGGAGGGCATAATTAAACTTCTTATCGCTCGATTGCGTTTACTCTGCTCTGAAAACGGGTTCGGATCAAAATGGTTTTCTAATTCTTCAAGGATGCCTGCTTTTAGCAAAAATTCATCCTGCCTTAGCTTCAATACGAAATTTAGCCCAACTTGTTCCCCCTGATGAATGAGCTGATCAAAATGGATATGTGTCGTAATATCGACCTCGCCTGGATGCTGTAAAATATTATCTATCATTCGATGCTGATAATATCCCCGTAAACTTCCCTTCAATCTTTGAGGCTGCATCCATTCCTCATCCGTATACCCATAATCAGCACTTACCACAAAACCCTTTGTAATCGATATCGAAATATCTTGAAGCATTTTTCCCATCGTGAGCGGGACTTCCATCCGCTGGTTCTCCTTTAATCCCAGATTATGCTCTGATAAAAATTGAATAATTTCCGAATTTGCTAACGGTACCAGCTTCTCAAACAACTCATTACTTTCGATTCCAATCATCACTTCAAAAATCTTTCCATTCTGTTTTTCGATGACATGGACTGGCAGTGCATCAAAAAGCTCATTGGAAAAAATCATTCCCTCAAGGCCATTGATTTCATCAAGCGATTCCAACTGGATAACTGGATAAACGGACCCAATCAGCTCAATTTGTAATTTCCTATGAAAAGGACTGCTCTCGACTATAATATACTCAATCGGGATTTGAACCGATTCATACCACTCCTTTAGAAAAGCATATGCGAAGCGTCCATTACCTGCACCTATTTCACAAAATACCGGGGGTAATTCAAATTCCCGGCATATTTTTGAAAACCATTTTGCAATAAGTCTGCCATAAACATCTGAAATATTGCTGGTGGTAATAAAATCGCCATTACGCCCAATTTTCACTTTTTCTTTCATGTAGTAGCCAAAGTCGGGATGATAAAGTGCGGCAGCAATGAAGTCTGCATAGGAAATATACCGATTAGGCGATTCCGAAATGATTTTTTTTAAATGGGTGATCATCTTTTGCTCCTTTTCGTTTTTCCACTATTGACATAGTGGTTACTATATATTATTGTTAAATTAGTAGCTTAACTATATCCCCTCCCATTATATGAATAGAACATCCCCCGAAAAGCCCTTCTCCTTTTGAGAAGGGCTTTTCTATTCGAGCAAATCAGAATCCGTTTAAAAAAGGATTGCTATCCATTTCTTCAATAATAGTAGTCTCAGGACCATGCCCAGATAAGACGACTGTTTCCTCCGGTAAAAATAACAACTTATCATGGATACTTTTTAAAAGTTGAGCGTGATTTCCTTTTGGCAAATCAGTCCGGCCAATACTTCCCTTAAATAAGGCATCACCGGAAACGACGAATCCTTCATCGGCAAAATAATAAGAAACACTGCCAGGCGAATGCCCCGGAGTTTCAAAAAGCTTAAACTCAAAACCGGCAATCTTAATATCCTCTTCTTTTTTCAAAATAAAATCAGCAGGTCTCGCATTAATACTTTCCTTTATCATAAAAAATTGTGAACCGTTTAATTTAGGATCACTTAACCACTCTTCTTCCTCCTCATGAACATAAACAGGAATATTAAAATAATCTCTTACTACATCAACGGCTCCAATATGGTCAAAATGGGCATGCGTTAAAAAAATGGCTGCCGGTTTTAAATTCCGTTTGGTCAGCCAATTAATCAGCTTTTTTCCTTCGCTGCCCGGATCAAAAATTAAACATGTTTGATCCGTATTTTCAACAATATAACAATTTGTTTGTAAAACCCCTAAAGGGATTTGCGACCATTTCATCGATTATTCCTCCAATTTTAAAAATAACAATAATAACATTTTACACTATTCTTAAAGTGGATTTAAAGAAAGAACAAATTTTAGAAATAAGGGATTTTGTTTTTGAAGCAGAACATAAAGTTGTCCTTTTTTTGCGCTCGACAAACGAAAGAAAAACCTATAAAATAGGAAATGAATGTATATAATATTCTTACATAACTATTTTAAATGTTAGGCATATGCCTGGTAAATAACCAGTAAAGGGGGACTTGTTCATGGGTTTAGTTATTATCTTTGCTTTAGTAACCATCCTTGCTTTATTTTCAGCATTTCGTGCACTAAAAAATAAGAATTTATTAGCTGCATTTTGGGGAGCTGCTTCATTCTTGGTATTTGGCTGGTTTGTTGTTATGACCATCATTCATCATGGAGTTCCTACTGGATCACACTAATATTCATAAAAAAGACTGCCTATGAGGCAGTCTTTTTTATTTAAGGACAATTTCAAGAAAGTTTTTTATGAATGAAGCAGGGAAGCTAAAAAAATCGCCTCAGCACGTGAGTAAATTTCTTTATATTTTGAAAGAGGCAGCGGGTTTATTCCCCTTCCAAGCTCAATTGTAAAGCCAGGGCGTTTAAATTCCTGTATATACCAATCCTTATATCCGGCATGACTATCGACATACTGAATGGCCTTATACCCGCTTAACCTTTCCATTTCTTGGGCAATCTTCTCAGCCTTAGGAGGTTCATAACCTTCATATCCCCAATAAAATTCCTCTCCCTGAGTATGAAAGGCAATCACACAGTCGAAAGGTGTGCTCTTTGCTAACTCTGCCATGGCTATGGCCTCAGGTTCAGTCAACGGATTCTTTCCGGGGTAGTCTCTTGGAGCCGGTGATTTTGGCAGCTTCCTCCCTTTTTCAATCTCCCATTTTGCCGGATACTGATTGTTCAAATCCACACCGTGAATATTGGCCTTCCAATGAACAAAATCATCACTGCCATTATTGATTTTCAAAACATCATTGCGAATCGAATCAGGCGGCCCATGGATAACAAGATCAACCCCATCCGGATTAACCATTGGCACAATGGACAACTCTATATCCTGATATAATTGTAATGGCGTAATACCTCTCATCGACATTCCATTTGTAATGGCAAGTAAATAATGATTTAACAAATCCATCAGTGTCAAGGTAGTGATCCATTCATTTGCATGAAAGGAAGCATTCATATGAACTTTTTTCGAACCTTTTCCGATCCTAATTTCATGGATTGGGTTTCCCAAAACACTTTTACCAATGAAAGATACTTGGATAAAGGGATACACTCTTTTCAGATAGGAAATGGCTTCATTAAGGGTATTAGAGCAACAGGGCTTATTGGTACTTAAAAAAGGCTTTGTTACTCTTTCAGGTATAAGCAATGTATCATTGGGAAGAAATTGATCTGGTTTCTTAGTTTGATTAAGTAAAAATAATGCATCCAGCGGAAGATTCTTAGATGCAGCAAGTTCGGCTAAGGTATCCCCCTTTTTTAGGTTATAGGGGACAGAATCATACCCAGGAATGAGTATTTTCTTTGAAGTTTTTACATTTTCCGAATCTATATCAGGGTTAGAGTCCTCAATTACACTCAGTGGTACCATGAACAGCCTGCTGTAATACCATAATGAATCTTTCGATCGAAATAGGACCTCCATCTTTACCTCCTCCCATAAAAATCATATGAAAGGAAAAGAAAAAGATGAATTTAATAACACAAAAAACCTGCGCTGGCAGGTTTTCTTCGTGATTTTATATATTTAATTTATTTTTAATCAGCCAGGCTGCGCCAATGACACCGGCGTCATTCCCCAATGTAGCTAAAGCAAGCTCTGTTGAGTCCTTTACAGGGGAAAAGGCAAATTGATTAAATTGTTGTTTCACAGAGTTTAATAAAAATTCTCCGGCTTTTGATACACCACCGCCTAAAACAATTTTTTGCGGATTTAGAGTATTACCGATATTCGCTAAAGCAAGACCCAAATGGAAGGAAATCACATCCAATACATTGATAGCAATTTGGTCACCATTTCTTGCAGCGTCAAATACATCCTTAGCCGTGATTTTGCCGTTTGCAGCCTGTATTTCTGCTAATTCACCCTTTTTATCACTTTTTGAAAGTTCCTCGGTTGCTAACCGTACAATTCCTGTGGCTGAAGCAACCGTTTCAAGACAGCCTTTTTTTCCGCAATTACATGGTGCCCCGCCTTTTGGAATAGCCGTAATATGGCCGATTTCACCAGCAGCACCGTATGCTCCCTGGACAATGTTTCCGCCAGTAATAACACCGCCCCCAACACCGGTACCAAGCGTAACACAAACTAAATCTTTTGCACCATCACCTGCACCTTTCCACATTTCACCGAGAGCTGCACAGTTGGCATCATTTTCAATGGCAGCCGGAAGATTCGTAGCTGCTTCAAGCCGTTCTTTTAGTGGGTAGTTCTCCTTCCAGCCAAGGTTAACAACATTCAAAATCACACCTGTTTCATAGTCGACCGGACCTGGAGCCCCCATTCCTACTCCGATTAATTTATTTTTAGTTTTACCGAGACTCGCTAATTTTTCATTAATCGCCTTGGAAATATTACCGGTGATATTTCTTCCTTCATCAGAATTATCCGTCGGGATTTCCCACTTATGAAGGATTTCGCCTTCAGTATTCAGGAATGCTAATTTCGTTGTTGTCCCTCCAAGATCAACCGCTACAATCCATTTATCTTGCAATGTATTCACCTATCTTTGCCTTTTTTCTTTCAAAAATTGTATTTCTTGTCTAAGGATTAATAATGCTGTTTGGTATTCTCTCGCTTCGATTAATTGGGATTGAAAGAGTTCTTTTAATTCGGTTTCCATCAATTCCAAATCAGCGACTCGGTCGCCAATATATATAATCGTTCCAAATTGTTTTAAAAATTGCTGAATCTCATAAACTGTTTTCATTTTCCGCCCCTTAAAATTCAAAATTCAGAGATTACAATGAATAGTATAAAAAAAGTATACCTTATGCTATTTACTGCCTCAAGGAAATATTATTTGAACCTATTCTGCTCCTTTAGTGGATAGATGCTCGTTAATTTTTTTGACTAAATCCGAGTATTCTTTTCGATCCGGATTTAATTTTAATGCTTTTTCCGCATTAATCTTTGCCTGTTTGAAATCCTTTTCTTCAATATTAATAAATGCCAGATTATAATAGGCTTCATCAAAATTAGGGGTTAATTCAATGGCTTTTTCTAAATGAGTTTTGGCCACAGGAAACATACCCTTTTTAATTTCGGTATAGGATAAAAGAAAATAGAGGTTTGCTGTAGGACTTTTTAGCTTTTTCTCTGTATCCTTTAATACTTGATATGCCTGGTCAAATTGATCTTGTTTAATATAATCCTGGGCGAGGGCCAAGCTTGACCCTTCATCTCTCGTTCTTGCGTTCGTGCTAAACCCATAGGTTAAAGCACCCCAAATAATAGCAGCAGATAAGAGAAAAAATATTGCTTGGAGGAATATCCTTTTCTGCTTTGGCAGGTACACAATTCCTGCCGTAAGAAATCCACCGGCTAAGCCACCTAAATGACCGGCACTGTCGATACCCGAAGCATAAAAACTAAAAACAAGATTGATTCCCAATACAACAATTAAATTAAGGCCCATTGTTCTAAAAAAAAGCTTAGGCTGAATCATTCCAAAATAAAGCAATGCCCCAAAACATCCATATATGGCGCCGCTCGCTCCTGCCGAAATATTTGAACTGAAAATGAAACTGGCAATAACCCCTGCTATTCCGGCGAACAAGTATATAAAAAGAAAACGGATATTACCGTATAATCTTTCAACAGCAACCCCTAAATAATATAACGCTAAAGTATTCATCGCTAAATGTAAAAACCCAATATGCAGGAAAATTGGAGTAATAAAACGCCACCATTCCCCTTCATAGATAAGGGGATTAAATTTTGCCCCATATTTGATTAATGTGGCATTGTTGGTACTCCCTCCATGCATTTCAAGCCAGAAAAATACAAGAATTTGAACGATGATAAAGAAATAAGTAAAAAGTGGTCTTCCGTTTTCAAAAACAGCTTTTTCTGATTCTGCCTGTTTAACGGCAGTCTCCAGTGTTAATTTTTTTAAGGCATGGATCGTTTCTTCTGAATATTCCTCGTTAATTTCGAAAACTATTTGCCTCTCAAGAAGACGGGAAAGAGTTTCAAAGCCTGAATCATACTTCCCATCAGCAAGTAAAATGGAGATAATCGAGGTTTTATTTCCTTCTGGATAAATATAAGGTTTTTCCAGACGATATTCATAATCATCGACAGGTGGATAGGGGCTGATATAAATGTTTGCCAAAGTCAAATCTCCACGATGAAGTTGTTTACGAATATTCTCCCCATTCGTTGCTGTAAATTCGATATCCCTATGCAGGGCGTTGCTCCAGTTTAACTCATTAATGAATAATCGAACAATCGGTACGTTTTTATTTTCCAGTTTTTCGAGCCAAAGCTCCTTTTGATTTTCAAATAATTGAATGATGCGGTATCCCTGTTCCGTAATAAAGAAATTGGCTAAACGCCAAAAAATGAAATCTTCTTTATTCAATACTCCTCCCACTTTCCATCAATATAATAGTATTTTAATTGATTATTCCTAGATGGATTCATTATAACCGAAATCCAATCCAATCAATGACTAAACAACCTTGATTTGGTAAATTTACATTCAAAAAAGAAAAGCGCAAGCGCCTTGTTCAGCCTCAGGCATAGCACAAGACAAGCCGGCCGAAAGGTTGTTCTTTAACCTTTT
>NZ_MLYR01000075.1 GCF_001866655.1 Bacillus sp. MUM 116
AAATTTTCGTCCTTGAGAATTGTCCAGCTCCAGTGCCTTGCCCCTCGAGGGAAAAAATGAACTGCTTTTTTCCTAGGTTGCTTAGGTCCTGGCGATGAAGTCAAAGAACGACTTCACCGCCAGGACCTAAAGCCTTGTCGGGGCTGATCAAGGCGCTTGCGCTTTTTTTATTTACTGTAAATTTTCGAATAGGAATTAAGAATAAAGGAGTGGAAATAAATGAAGGAAATCCATGCTGAAGACTTTTCTAAATTAAAAAATCCAGTCATCATTGATGTCCGCTCTCCAATTGAATTTAAAGATGGTGCTATACCAGGAGCGATTAATGTCCCGCTATTTACTAATGAAGAGAGAGTAGTTATAGGGACCGTTTATAAGCAAGAAGGACAGGCAGCGGCAAAATGGAGAGCAATGGAATTTGTTTCACCGAAAATACCAGATATGCTCCACAGAATAAAGGATTTAGCTTCGTCCGGTGATGAATTAATCATTAACTGCTGGCGCGGCGGAATGCGCAGTAATGCTGTTGTCACCTTTTTGGAATTTTCAGGAATTTATTCTTGGCGATTCGTCGGCGGCTATCGGGCATATCGGCAATACATTCTTAGTCAGCTCCCAACAATGTTTCCCGAAAAGGCAGTGGTTTTCCATGGGTTGACCGGGGTTGGTAAAACCGTCATTCTTAAAAGATTAATGAGTAACGGCTATCCTGTACTAGACCTTGAAGAAATGGCGGGTCATCGCGGTTCCATTTTCGGAACGATTGGCCTTGGGGATGGTCATAATCAAAAAACATTTGATTCCTTGCTTTTTAAAGGTTTAAAGGAAATACAAGGGTCTTCCTATTTCTTAATTGAAGCGGAAAGCAAACGAATTGGAAAAGCGGTACAACCCGAAGAATTAATGGAGAAAAAACGCCAAGGAATCAATTTTTATATCCATTCTCCAATCGAACAAAGAATAAAACTTCTTATTGACGAGTATGTTACTCCATATAAAGATGAACCATGGTACGATGAAAAGATTCAGGAAAGCCTTGAAAAAGTGCTAAGGCGTGTAAAGAATGCAGATATTAAAAATGAACTTATAGAAGCTTTAAAGAACCGGAAATACCCGGAATTAATAGAACTTTTATTGGAACACTATTATGATCCAAGGTATGACCATAAGCGTTATGAATATGAAGGCGATTTTATCGATATTCCTGCTGAAAACCCAGATGAGGCAGCGGAAATGATTATCTCTCACTTAGATGCTCTTACCTTAAAAGAGAAGAAAGAGATGCCTCTTTTCTAATCTAATTTTAATGTTTTTTTCATCAAACCTTCTATTTCCTGCTTTAAGATGTACTTGTATGGATAAGAATTGGGGACTTAATATTTCTGAACGGTACAAACTATTTCATTCTTGCTTAAGCGGTTATTTATGCTGCTAAATAGCTGCTTTACCAAAATGAGAGTTCCCACTAATGCACATGCTTTAAAGGCATGTGTTTTTCTGTTATTTCATTATTTATTAGTGAATTCTCATTTACTTTTCATAAAGGTTTAAAGTTTTAACGGTATTATATTTATAGATGCTCATTTAATTAGTGTGTTGACCATTGACCATTGACCATTCCTGCCAGTGATTATTGATTTGTTAATTCGATTAAAAAGGAGGAGTGTAACATGTGGGTACGACTATTAATTGTTGGCTTTTTTTCTTTAAGTGCACTTTCCCTCGTGTCTTTCCAATCGATTGAGATTGTGCATGCTGTCATAAATTTTCTTCAAGATAAAAATCAGATAAAATAATAGTATTACGTCAAATTTAAATGTGAGCGTGGAATAGATGCCAAAAATTTTAATCATTGAAGATGAAAAAAATTTATCAAGGTTTATCGAGCTTGAATTAAAGTATGAAGGTTATGAAACCATGGTTTGTTCTGACGGACGGAGCGGTTTGCAGGCAGCATTGTCTGAAAATTGGGATGCCATTTTGCTTGATTTAATGCTGCCTGAATTAAATGGTATGGAAGTATGCCGCAGAATAAGGCAGTCAAATAAAACACTGCCAATCATTATGATTACCGCCAGAGACAGTGTTCTTGACCGTGTTTCCGGCCTGGACAGCGGTGCAGATGATTATTTAATCAAACCATTTGCGATTGAAGAGCTGCTGGCTCGACTAAGGTCTATACTAAGAAGAACAGAGGCACTCGCTTCCGGTGGTTTAACTACCCTAACCTTCAAAGACCTCACAGTTGAAATTGAATCCTGTGTTGTTCGTAAAAGTGATAAGGTTATTAATTTGACAAAACGTGAATATGATTTGCTTGTGATTTTCATGAGCAATATCAATATAGTCCTGACAAGGGAAGTTTTATTAAATAAAGTTTGGGGCTATAATACCGGAGTCGAGACAAATGTCGTTGATGTTTATGTCCGGTATTTACGTACAAAAATTGATGATGATCATGAGGGAAGCTATATTCAAACAGTCCGCGGCACTGGATATGTTATGAGATGATTAACAAACTGAAATTTTATTTAAACAGGCTACCATGGCAAAACAAGCTCGTACTTAGCGGATCCACAGCCATTTTTTTTACTTTCTTTATATTTAGTTTTTTGGAATATCATACGGTTTCAAAATGGATGATGAACCGCGAAGAAATTGTCGTAAATCGGACCATCACTGATTTGAAAACGTATTACAAGGATAAAGCAGACTCGTTAACACGCGAAGAAATAAAAAATAGTAGAGATTTTTTACGAAAGATAAATGATAAGGACCAATTAATCCGGGTCTATGACCAAAAAGGAGAAGTGGTCGTTTCTGATAAGAATGGTAATTTTACCGTATTGGAGCCGACTCCGATAAAATCGCAATTAATTGAAAAAATTTCGGCAGAGGGAAAAGAAGCCATTGTTGCAAGGTCACCGATTAAAGGTACGAATTTTGAAGGAACTATTGAAATTGTCCGCCAATTAAACAACTATCAAAAAATGATGGATCATTTTTTCTGGGTGATGACGGTTTTTGGGATGGCAGCCATTCTATTTAGTGCCATCAGCGGATTTTTCCTTGCAAGACAGCTCTTGACCCCGGTCAGGGATTTAACAAATGCAATGAAAAGGATTAAAGAAACCGGCTTCCAAGGGCGTATGGAAGTATATAAGCAAAAAGATGAATTAACAGAACTTACAAATGTTTTTAATGAAATGATGGATGAAATTGAAACCACTTTCTTGCAGCAAAAACAATTTGTTGAGGATGCATCTCATGAGTTAAGAACTCCTGTTTCGATATTGGAGGGACACTTATCCTTGTTAAATCGCTGGGGGAAAAAAGATCCTGCCATTCTTGATGAGTCATTGCAGGCATCTCTGCAGGAGTTGGCCCGTTTAAAAAAGCTTGTTGTTGATCTACTTGAATTAACAAGGGCGGGAAGCCAGCGGAGTTTAAGCGGTGAAAAGGCCAATATTCCGGCTGTTTTACAAAGAGTAGTAAAAAATCTGGAGGTAGTGCATCCGGATTTTCAATTTAAAATGGAACTTGAACAGAGACTCCCTTACGTGCTGATTTCAGAACAGCATCTACAGCAATTGTTAATCATATTGCTAGATAATTCGATAAAGTATTCAAGGAACAATCGATTAATTCAGGTTTCCTGTACTCGAATCGATAAAAATGTTTTATTATCGGTAATCGACAACGGTATTGGGATACCATCTGAACATGTATCAGAGGTGTTTAATCGTTTTTACCGAATTGATAAAGCACGCAGTCGCGAAAATGGGGGAACTGGATTGGGGTTATCAATTGCAAAACAGCTGATTGAAAAATATAATGGGGCTATTTCAATTGAAAGTGAAGAGGGGATCGGTACGAAAGTAAATATCCTTCTTCCAGCTGCCTTTTAAAATTTTTTTATCATGGACCGAATTTTTTGGTCCTTTTCCTTTGAATAGGTGACGAGACAGGTATATAATATGGAAGGTTAAATTTTTTACTATTTCCACTGTGAATTAAAAATAATGATTTATTTGTTTAACGTTGGTTTTTTTCATGAATGGGTAATAGTAATAAGGACTATGATTTTAAGGTTTTGATTGGAGGGGATTTTAGAATGAGCAGACCAAATTTAGACAACAAAAAAGCTTATTTGGAGAGTTTTTTTGGCCCCAATCTTGGATATGTCATTGAGCAATTTGAAAAATATCAACAAAATCCGGAAACTATTGATCCGGAAATGAAATTGCTATTTGAGCAAATGAGTGAGTCTGATTTTTCACTTTTGCAGGATAATGTTCAGGTTGTTCATGAAACAAGGTCGGTTCAAACAGAAAAAATATTGGCAGCAGTTAAGCTTGCGGAGAATATCCGTGCATATGGTCATCTTGCTGCTACTATTTATCCGTTAGGAAATAAGAGGGAGGAAGTCGAATTAATTGATCCCGCTTATTACGGGCTTAGTGTGGAAGATTTAAAAGCAATGTCAGCTAACATTATGTTAACCAATCCACCAGTAGCCATTAAAACGGCATATGATGGATACCTTTGGCTAAAGGAAATTTATACAAAGTCGATTGCATATGAGTATGATCATGTACATAACGTCGAGGAAGAAAATTGGCTGAGGGACAAAATCGAAAAAGGAAATCTTCACAGTAATTTAACCAATGAGAAAAAATTAAAAATCATCAAACGCTTAATTGAAGTGGATGCTTTTGAAAAATTTCTCCATAAAACATTCGTGGGGCAAAAAAGATTTTCAATTGAGGGATTAGACACAATGGTCCCACTGATTGATGAAATTATTGCAGAAGCTGTGGTAGATGGGGCAGAAACGATAAATATTGGTATGGCCCATCGAGGCAGATTGAATGTTCTTGCGCATGTACTAGGAAAACCGTATGAAATGATTTTTGCTGAATTTCAACATTCTCCTAATAAAGAGCTTGTACCTTCTGAGGGTTCGATTGGAATCAATTTTGGCTGGACAGGTGACGTTAAATATCACCTTGGTTTAAACCGGCAGATTACCGGTGAAAATTCCAAAAAAGCAAAAGTGACACTTGCCAATAATCCGAGCCATCTTGAATATGTAGGAGCTGTTGTCGAGGGCTTTACCCGGGCAGCACAGGATAATCGGAAAAATCCGGGCTATCCAGCTGAAAACCTGAAGTCTGCACTTGCCATTTTAATTCATGGGGATGCAGCATTCCCGGGAGAAGGAATTGTCGCCGAAACATTAAACCTTAGCCGGCTAAATGGTTATCGCACCGGTGGAACGATTCATATTATCTCTAATAATACGATTGGGTTTACAACAGAGTCTAGGGATTCCCGTTCGACACGCTATGCCAGTGATTTGGCAAAGGGGTTTGAAGTTCCGATTTTGCATGTGAATGGTGACGACCCGGATGCAGTTATTGCTGCAGCAGCCTTAGCATCGGAATACCGTTCTGTATTTCAAAAGGATTTCCTAATCGATTTGGTAGGTTATCGCCGATACGGTCACAACGAAATGGACGAGCCAATGACGACAAGTCCACAAATGTACACATTAATTCGTAAACTTCCGGTTATTAAGGATCTATACGCTGACAAACTTAAAGCAGCTAGTGTCCTTACAGATGACGAATTTAAAAAGATGGAGACCGAAATTCAAGAAAAACTCAAAACAGCTTATGAAAAGGTTTCAAATCATAAAGATGAAATTGAAACAGAGGAACCAGAACTGCCTCTATATCTTGAAGAGGAGCCAACAATTGCAACGGGTGTACCTCAGGAACAGTTAAAACAAATTAATCAAGAACTGCTTCAATGGCCAAAGGATGTCAAGGTATTCAATAAATTGGAGAAAATCCTCAACCGCCGAGTAGATGCCTTTAAAGAAGATGGTAAGGTTGATTGGGCATTGGCTGAGACTTTAGCCTTTGCGACCATTTTACGGGAGGGTACTCCTATTCGGATGACAGGTCAAGATTCAGAACGGGGAACATTTGCTCACAGGAATATAGTCCTGCATGATACTGAAACAGGAAAGACATTTTCTCCTCTACATCAAGTTTCAGAATCAAAAGCATCGTTTGCCATCCATAACAGTCCTTTAACGGAAGCGGCAGTGGTAGGTTTCGAATATGGCTATAATATTTTTGCTCCGGAAACACTCGTGATTTGGGAAGCACAATATGGCGATTTTGCAAATGCAGCCCAAGTAATGTTTGATCAATTTATTGCTGCTGGAAGGGCAAAATGGGGAGAAAAATCCGGGCTCGTATTATTGTTGCCTCATGGTTATGAAGGCCAAGGTCCAGAGCACTCAAGCGGCAGAGTAGAAAGATTTTTGCAATTAGCAGCAGAGAAAAACTGGACTGTTGCAAATCTTACAAGTGCATCACAATATTTTCATTTATTGCGCAGACAGGCAGCACTTCTCACAAAAAGAGAGATTCGTCCGCTCGTTTTAATGTCGCCAAAAAGTTTATTAAGAAATCCGCTTGTTTCTTCTCCTACAGAAGAATTAAGTACAGGGGAATTCAGACCGGTCATCGAACAATTTACACATGACGGCCAGGAAGAAAAAGTTCAGCGAATAGTATTGTGTACAGGTAAAATTGCCATTGATCTTGCTGAGCAAGTGAAAAATAATAATGAATACGATTGGCTGCAAATTTTACGCTTGGAGGAAATTTATCCATTCCCAATAGAAATTTTACAAGGGATTTTTGCCAAGTATAAAAATGTGAAAGAAATCTTCTGGATACAAGAGGAGCCGAAAAATATGGGGGCATGGTATTTTGTAGAACCGCGCTTAAATGAAATTGCCCCAAATGGTATTCATGTAAATTATATTGGCCGTAGAAGGAGATCGAGCCCTGCAGAGGGAGATCCAAATGTTCATAAGCTTTATCAGACCAAAATTATGAATGCAGCATTGACGAAGGCAGAAGATGGAGGGAATAACAATGGCTGAAATAAAAGTTCCGGAATTAGCGGAATCCATTAGTGAAGGTACAATTGCTAAATGGCTAAAAAATGTTGGTGAATTTGTTGACAAGGGTGAATACCTGGTAGAACTGGAAACAGATAAAGTAAATGTAGAAATTATTTCTGACTATGCAGGTGTTTTAACAGAGCAAAAATTTGAAGAAGGAGATACTGTTAACGTTGGTGATGTCATCGCAACTGTAAGTGAGGACGGTGCAGGCGCCCAACCAGCTGCACCTTCTGAACCAAAACAAGAGCAAGCTGCTCAAGCGAAACCAGAACAACCTGTGATGGAATCTTCACAATCTGTTAATGCAAATCCTGCACCTGTTGCTGAAAAAACAGAAGCAAACGGGCAGCGTCCAATTGCATCTCCAGCAGCAAGAAAACTTGCACGCGAAAAAGGAATCGATTTACAGAGTGTTCCAACAGTCGACCCACTTGGACGGGTTCGTAAGCAGGATGTATCATCCTATCAACCAAATGCAGCACAACCGGCTGCTAAAGCGGCACCTGCTGCACCGACTGTTGCTCAAGATCCGGCAAAACCAGTTTTGCGTGAAAAAATGTCAAGACGCAGACAGACAATTGCTAAGCGCTTGTTGGAAGTTAGTCAAACAACTGCAATGCTTACAACTTTTAACGAAATTGATATGACTGCTGTCATGGACTTGAGAAAGCGAAGAAAAGACAGGTTCTTTGAAGAGCACGATGTACGTCTTGGATTCATGTCTTTCTTTACAAAAGCAGTAGTAGGAGCTTTGAAGCAATTCCCGCTTTTAAATGCGGAAATTCAAGGAAATGAACTCTTAATTAAACAGTTTTATGATATCGGGGTCGCTGTTTCTACTGAAGATGGACTTGTTGTTCCTGTTGTTCGTGATGCTGATCGTAAATCCTTTGCTGAAATCGAAGGAAACATTGGAGAGTTAGCGAAAAAAGCAAGAGATAATAAATTAGGATTAAGTGATTTGCAGGGCGGTACATTTACGATTACAAACGGCGGGGTATTTGGTTCTTTAATGTCCACTCCGATTTTAAACGGCCCGCAAGTAGGGATTTTAGGAATGCATAGTATCAAGCTTCGCCCGGTTGCCATTGATAAAGATAAAATGGAAAACCGCCCGATGATGTATCTTGCGCTATCCTATGATCATCGGATTGTAGATGGAAAAGAGGCTGTAAGCTTCCTTGCCAAAGTGAAGGAAATGATTGAAGATCCGGAATCACTACTTCTGGAAGGTTAATTCTTTTTATTAGAAAACCGCCGAGAGCTCTCGGCGGTTTGTTTCATTTTAAATAGGAAATCAGCTTTTCTTAAAAGGTCTTAATCCACGACGTTGAATTTCATCCTTCAAAATTTTGATCCATTCCTTTTCCTTACCAGACTTTAATGCATCCCGATATGACACAACTAACTGCTCGTTACTCATAATTTTCACCTTAAATGCCTCCTCGGAAAATGGATTGAATATTCAGTTTTTATTATTGTAAAGGTTTTCAGATAAAAAGAAAACCCCTTATTTGTAAAAATATGCAGAAAAAAATTAAAAAGCATTTCAATAGGACAAATATGCAATACACTGTAAAATAAAGACAACGTAAAGGAAGGAGAGGATCAACTTGTTAGAATTGGATCATATAGTCCATTTTATCAATCGTGACCCTGCCCAAGCTGTATACGAGTGGGAAAAATATGGGCTAAAAGCCATTCTTGGAGGAAGCCATACAAAATGGGGTACCTATAATAGCTTATTGTATTTTGGATTATCTTATATTGAGTATTTAGCAGTTGAAAATATGGCAGTGGCAAGTAAATCAGAAAATCCTTTAATTTCCCAGCTTTTAAGGGACAGCAAACAATTTGAGGGATTTGGACAAATTTGTTTTCGAACGGATAATATTTTGAAATTAAAGGAAGATTTACAGAAGAAAGGATATCATCCTACAGAAATTTTTGATGGAAAAAGACTGCGGGATGATGGCGTATTGATTTCATGGAAGATGTTATTTATTCAATCTGATGGACCGCTTCCATATCCGTTTTTTATCCAATGGAGTCAAGGTGATCTTGAAAGATTGGAGGACTTAAAACAAAACAGGTTATTGCCTGAGAAACAGGAAGAGCGGGTGATTGAATCCATTTCCTTCGTGGTATCCAATGCAGGAGATGTTGCTGCTGACTGGGCCCGATTGTTTGGAGTATCGGTAGATTCTCAAATTAAAATAAACGTCGGCAGAAGTGATATTATTTTTTATGATAAGAATGCGAATAATGATCTGATGCAAATCCACAATTTAAAGGGAGATCGACCTTTTCTGATTGAAATTGATCCACCAATTTCAAGCAGTCCAATTACTGTTTTAAGCGATTGTTATAAGTAAGAATTTAGGTGATCTAGGCAGATATGCGACTTTTATCATTATGGCTGTGTTAAAGGACATTGTTGATTTTTAACCCTGTTGATTGGAGCGGAAATCAATACAGACAAGTTTAACACAGCCATTATATTCTTCGCGATAGAGCATAAGAAGAAGTAAAAGGATGATATCCTGAAAATAAATCGTTTGCTGGTTGCGCTTGCCCGCTGTGATTGATTATACTAATAGATGGACAACAACTGAAAGGGTGGCCGCAATGATTCATTTAACATGGCGTGAACGTGAAACACTTAAAAAGGTAAAATGTGTACATACGGATGCCAAAAAATATATTGTGAATCGTGCTTTAACTGCCGGTAAAGTTTATGATGTGAAAAATGAGACAGAAGAATTTTATTACATTGTTGATAATACCGGTAAAGTTGGCGGGTTTTACAAAGAATATTTTAAAGAAGTATAAATCCAAAAGGACTGACAGGCAATGCCTGTGGTCTTTTTTTGAAGGGAAACATGTCCTATATAGAAATAATCTCCTTCAAAAAAGAAATGCCTGGCATATGCCAGGCATTTGGCAGCTAGTTTTTATTAGCGTTTAAGGTCAGGAAAAACCCGGCGAACTGCGTCGGAAAATTCTTTAAAGAATCCGGTTACTGGTCTGCCATTGCGAATATCACCGGACCATTGATTCATTTGACCATAAAAATCAGGATTAGCGGAAACATAAACATTATCGATATCACGATCCACGGATTTAACCTTGTCAGAAATTTTATGTTCAAGATTATTGGTTAATTGAGTAGAGCCAGACAATTTAACCGCTACAAATGCATTATTATCTGAAGCAATGACATTTGCGGTATCGACTTCAGGAAGATTTGCAACCCGTTTTGCAGCCTCATCGGCCACTCTCATCCGGTTCCGATTGTCGTTACGGACATCTGTTACGTCATTCCGATTCAATCTGGAATTATCCACACCAGTTACTGCTGGTCCACCATTAGGATTATAATTTACTCTTGTGGGTTCATTAACATTTCTATTTCGCGTCGCAATATCATTATTGTTTACATTATTTCTTGCACACCCTGTTAAATATAGGCTAAAAACAAGGGCTCCGATTAAAAAAACAGACTTTTTCATGCTGTTCAGCACTCCTTTTCTAATTTGTACAAGGATAGCATTCCAATTATAAAAAAAAATATTCAACAGGTTATGCCGAGAGAAAACCTTGGATATGTTAAAATAAAATAGATTTTTATTCGGTTTATCGAGGTGTTTGAATTTGATCTATTTGTTTGTCGGAATGGGTGGAATCATTGGGAGTTTATTACGATATGTTTTATCCCTTTTGGCCGAAAATATTTGGGGGGATCGTTTTCCAATTGGAACCCTTCTGATTAATTTGACAGGAGCTTTCCTTCTTGGGTGGTTTACAACAAGGTTTGGTGATTCCAAAAGGCTTCACCCCTATCTTATTACTGCCTTTTCAACAGGAGTGATTGGTTCCTATACGACCTTTTCAACTTTTTGTTTAGAAACGGTTCGTTTATTAGAGGCTGAAGATTATTTTAAAGGAATGATCTATATATTGCTTAGTTTATTAGGAGGCCTTTTATTTGTAAAATTAGGGCAGAATTTTGGGAAGGAAACGGGGAGCACAAAATGACCGAACTACTTTTTGTCTCACTGGGCGGGTTTTTTGGTGCCATCGGCCGTTTTATTATTAGTAAATCCTTTCAAAAACGGAGCCAATCTGGTTTTCCAATTGGAACCTTAACAGTAAATTTGATCGGTGCCTTCTTATTAGGATTTATCGTAGGAATTCCAATCAAAGGGCATCTTTATAGTTTACTTGGTGTCGGTTTTATGGGAGCATTTACTACTTTTTCAACATTTAAGCTCGAACTTACCGGTCTTAAAAATAGCAAAAAAAATCCCCATTTTTTTTCGTATTTAGTCATTAGTTATTCAGTCGGAGTATTCCTGACCTTTTTGGGGATTTTTATAGGAAAGCAAATTTAAAAGGAAGCGTCGATATAGCGATGCTTCCTTTTTCATAGTATAAGAATTTATATATTGCTTTGAGAATGGTCTAGCTCCGGCACGTTTTTCATAATATTATTATTGCTTAACAGGAACTGTTTCTTCCTTTTTATGGTTTTGATATAGCTTGCGGCTGATTAATGTTTGAATGATCAAGAATGTTCCGCCGACAACCCAATAAAGCGGCAGAGCAGCAGGAGCTTGAAAAGAAAACATCACAATCATTAACGGCGAAAGTAATCCCATATACTTCATTTGCTGCTGTTGTTGAGTAGGCATATTGGATTGGGATACTTTAAATTGAAAGTAGTAAATTAAACCGGCAATGATAGTGATCGCAATATCAGGATGTCCAAGGCTAAACCATAGAAACTTATGGTGAGCTATTTCCTGTGAACCACGTATCGCATAATAAAATCCTGTCAAAATCGGCATTTGAATAAGGATTGGCAAGCAACCCATATTTAGCGGATTGACCCCATGTTTTTTGTATAGAGCCATCATTTCTGCCTGTAGTTCCTGTTTCTTTTTCGGATCCGATTCGGCTTTCATTTTCTTTTGAATTGCATCCATCTCCGGCTTAAGGACGTCCATTTTTTCTTTCATAACCATTTGATTTTTATATTGCCGTAACATTAATGGCATTAGCACAAGTCTGATGACAAGGGTGACCAAGATGATCGCCAAACCATAATTACCATTGAAAAAGTCGGCGACTGAATGAATTACAACGACAAACGGATCAACAAAGTAAGTGTGGAAAAACCCTGTGTTGTTTCCGCTTTTAGTCTGGCTTGAACAAGCTGAAAGTAATAAAGTCGTTAATGATAAAAGAACTATCAGTAATAGTGAAGATCGTTTATTTTTCATATTTCCTCCTAAAATGTGGTCATAGTCTAAATATAAAGAGAGGAAACAGGACCTTCTGGGTCATCCTGTGAACATTTTTTTCTACGAATATATTTGACAATTCTTATTAGAATAAAATTTCCATTGAAACGGCTTTTTTCTTTATAAAAATATATAGGGTTAATAATTTTTGTATCCGCAGGATTGGACAAGGAGTCCATAAATGAATATTTCACGTTCCAAGCAAGCAGAAATTTTAACGAAATCCCTAAATAAAGGCTGACATAGAGAGCAGTTAGTGTATTTATATCAGAATGATCAATTAGAAGCTGGAACAAAAATTATCACCTCGCTTTTAAAGCCAATGATAAGAGTATAAAGGAGTTTTAGTAAATAATCAAATGCTGAATTGTGGAAGGAATAATAGTTTAAAAGATTCACTTTCATCAAGTGAGCGATTATTTTTTAATAAAAATGAGAAAGGTAATGGATAATGGTATAAATCGCACAAAAGGAGTTTTATTTTTGAAGGAATTAGATGTGCATTCCATTTTTGTTATTGGGTTGGTGCTCATTATGCTTGCAGCGGGTGTAACAGCCATCGCCAAAAAATTAAAACAGCCTTACCCGATAGCATTAGTTTTAGTAGGTGCTTTAATAGGCATTTCTGATTTTTCCACTTTATCATCATTAAAAAGTTTTATTACACAGGGTGAAGTATTTCATTTTGTTATTGTTACCCTTTTTCTTCCGGCACTTTTAGGGGAGGCATCGTTAAAACTCCCATTTCCTCTTTTAAAAAATAATAAGCTTTCGATTTTGGCGCTAGCCCTTGGAGCAACCTTAATTTCCTATTTGGTTGTGGGATTTTCTTCGCATTTTATATTGAACTTGTCGATACAAGCTGCATTTGTGTTTGCTGCATTGATGAGTGCCACTGATCCGGTAAGTGTGCTATCCATATTTAAAAGTGTCGGGGTTAATAAAAAATTGGCGATTATTGTGGAAGGAGAAAGCTTATTTAATGATGGTATGTCAGTTGTTCTCTATCAGATTTCCGCATTTTATTTATTGACTTATATGGATTTGGGATGGGAAGGCTTTGGACTGGGAGTCTGGATGTTTATTAAAGTCATATTTCTTGGGATTATTGTTGGAGCAGCGCTAGGGTACGGTTTTTCGATTTTGACGAAGTTTTATGATGATTACCCGCTTGAAATTATCTTCAGTATCATTTTGTTCTACGGCTCTTATTTATTAGCGGAAAGTGTGCATGGATCAGGTGTGATTGCTTCAGTTGTTGCTGCTTTAATTTTGGGGAATTATGGCTCAAGGATTGGAATGTCTCCAACGACGAGGTTAAATATTTCAATTTTTTGGGATGTAGCCGTATTGTTGGCAAACTCAGTGGTGTTTTTAATGGTGGGGTTGGAAATTACACGTATTGGTTTAAGCAATAAATGGGGAATTATTTTTGGAGCTATCCTGATCGTTTTAATCGCTCGCAGCATAGCGGTCTATTTAAGTTTTATCTTAGATAAAGATTTTCCGTGGTCATGGAAGCATATTATTAATTGGGGAGGGCTGAAGGGTTCACTTTCAATTGCACTTGTATTAAACCTCCCATATAGTTTTAAAGAAAGAGACGAATTATTGGTGTTAACCTTTTTCGTTGTTTTATTTTCCTTAGTAGTTCAAGGATTAACCGTAAAACCGTTGATTAAATTTTTAGGTGTCCTAAAAGCAGAATAAAATGAAAAAAATGCGGAGAGGTCCGCATTTATTAAGAGTTCAAGCTTTCCAATGAGATGTAAGCAAATTATATGCTAAATCTACTTTTTCTTCTTCAGGGGGCTCTATTCCTTTCAAGCGGTACTCGTGTCCCAATGCCTCCCATTTGTAGACCCCCAGCTTATGATAAGGGAGAATTTCGACTTTCTTTACATATTCTAGAGTGCCTATGAATTCTCCCAGCTTTTGCAGGTCCTTCGGGTCGTCAGTTACCGTTGGGACAAGAACATGCCGGACCCAGATTGGTATTTTACGGTCTGATAAAAACCTTGCAAATTCGAGGATATGGTCATTCGCCATCCCGGTTAATTGAATATGTTTTTTTCGATTGATCTGTTTTAAATCAAGTAAAATTAAATCTGTATATTGTAATAATTCCTCAAGTTGCTCTATAAAAAGCTTAGAATGAGAAAAACACCCTCCCGAAGAATCTATGGTCGTATGAATTCCTTTCTTTTTACATGCTTTAAATAATTCAATTAAAAACGGTATTTGCAGCAATGGTTCTCCGCCGCTTACGGTAATGCCGCCACCGGATGCTTGAATGAAAGGAAGGTAACTCATGAGATCATCCATCACTTCAGAAACGGTAATTTGCTTGCCTGTGCCTATTTCCCAAGTATCTGCATTATGGCAAAACTGACAGCGCAGCAGGCACCCTTGAGTAAAAATAACATATCGTATTCCTGGGCCGTCGACGGTCCCTAACGTTTCAATTGAATGAATGTTTCCGTTCATAAACTTAATCCCCTTTGGGCAGAAGCCCCTGCCCTAAAAGGGGGGCTCTGCTAATAATTAAAGTGACTCATGGAAAGTCCGATTAATTACGTCAAGCTGTTGCTCTTTCGATAATTTAATAAAGTTCACCGCATATCCTGAAACACGGATTGTTAATTGTGGATACTGCTCCGGATGTTCCATTGCATCTAATAGTGTTTCTCGATTAAAGACGTTAACGTTTAGATGATGTCCTGATTTAATGGCATACCCATCCAGGATGGATACTAAGTTGCGTACTCTTGTATCTTCCTCTTTTCCTAATGCCTTCGGAACGATAGAGAAGGTATTTGAAATACCGTCCATTGCATAGGTATAAGGCAGTTTTGCAACAGAAGAAAGGGATGCCAATGTTCCTTTTGTATCACGACCATGCATTGGGTTCGCACCAGGAGCAAATGGTTCACCTGCCCTGCGTCCATCTGGTGTATTCCCGGTTTTCTTGCCGTAAACAACATTCGAAGTAATCGTTAAAATGGACAAAGAATGAACGGAATCACGATAGGTTTGATGCTTTCGCAGCTTTTTCATAAATCCTTCAACAATAGCGACGGCAATGCTGTCCACACGGTCATCATTGTTTCCGTATTTTGGGAAGTCTCCGCTAGTTTCAAAATCAATCGCAATGCCGTTTTCATCACGGATGATTTTTACTTCTCCGTATTTAATTGCGCTAAGCGAGTCAGCCACCACACTTAATCCGGCAATTCCAGTGGCCATTGTCCGCAAAATCTTTGTATCATGTAAGGCCATTTCAATTCTTTCATAGCTGTATTTATCATGCATGTAATGGATGATGTTTAATGTATTAATGTAAAGACCTGCAAGCCATTCCATCATTTGATCAAATTTTTGCATGACCTCTTCATAATTCAATACATCATCTTTAATAGGCTGATAAGCAGGGCCGACCTGAATTTTTAATTTTTCGTCGACACCTCCATTAATGGCATAAAGAAGGGCTTTGGCAAGGTTTGCACGTGCTCCGAAGAACTGCATTTGCCTACCAATTTCCATTGCTGATACACAGCAGGCAATTCCGTAGTCATCGCCATATTCAGGACGCATGATGTCGTCGTTTTCATATTGAATGGAGCTTGTTTTAATCGACATTTTCGCACAATATTTTTTAAAGTTATCCGGAAGCTGTGTTGACCAAAGCACGGTTAAATTTGGCTCCGGTGCAGGTCCCAAATTATCCAGGGTATGCAGGAAGCGGAAGGAGTTTTTTGTGACCAAAGGACGCCCGTCGAGCGCCATACCGCCGATTGATTCCGTTACCCATGTTGGGTCGCCGCTGAATAATTCATTATAATCCGGTGTGCGGGCAAATTTTACGAGGCGGAGTTTCATGACAAAATGGTCTACTAATTCCTGTGCCTCAGTTTCTGATAAACTGCCATTCTTTAAATCTTTTTCAATGTAAATATCAAGGAAAGTGGAAACACGGCCAAGGCTCATCGCTGCACCATTTTGCTCTTTAATCGCTGCTAAATAACCAAAATACAACCATTGGAATGCTTCTGGGGCATTTTTGGCTGGTTGGCTTAGGTCAAATCCGTAGCTCGCAGCAAGTTCATTTAATTCTTTTAAGGCACGATATTGCTCTGAAAGCTCTTCACGTAAACGAATCGTTTCTTCCGTCATCACATTGCTAGTGTTATTAAAATCTTTTTGTTTTTCTTTCATTAAGAAATCGACACCATATAGAGCGACTCGGCGATAATCGCCAATAATTCTTCCGCGGCCGTATGCATCTGGAAGGCCGGTGATGATCCCTGCTTTACGTGCGCGGAGCATTTCAGGCGTATATGCATCAAAGACACCTTGGTTATGAGTTTTACGATAATCAGTAAAAATTCTTTCAATTTCCGGATTTAATTGATAACCATAGGCTTCACATGCTTGTTTCGCCATGTGAAGCCCGCCAAAAGGCTGCAAGGAGCGATTAAATGGTTTATCTGTTTGAATACCAACTACTTTTTCCAATTCTTCATCCAAATAGCCTGGAGCATGAGAGGTAATGGAAGAAACGGTTTCTGTATCCATTTCAAGAACACCGCCGTTTTCACGTTCGTGCTTGGTAAGGTTCATTACCTGCCCCCAAAGTTTATTGGTTCCTTCCGTAGCTCCTGCTAAAAATGTGTCATCCCCCTCATAAGTAGTAAAATTTTTCAAAATAAAATCGCTGACATTTACTTCTTTCATCCATACACCTTTCTTAAATCCTTGCCATTGTTCCATGATTTTTCACCTCTTCGTTTTAAAAAGCATATTACTGATTTGATATTTATATCTTACATTGAGTATAACAGTTGGTTTGTGAAATGCATCACAAATAAAGGGGTGAATTGTTAAGATATTGTGAATAAGGGGTTAGTTAAAGTGTAGATCTATTTTTGAAACTATTTGTAAATAGGGTGTATTAGAAAAAAACGAACAGAATAAAAATCTGTTATATAAAAGAGATGGCTCCACATAAAAAGCAGGAGAATCTCCTGCCTTTCTTAAGTGATAGGCTATGTTAAAGGTTAATGTTGATTTTTAACACTGTTGATTGGAGCGGAAGGCGCGAAGACTCTTGTGGGAGTACGGGGCAGGGGAGACCCCTCAGGAGCGAAGCGACGAGGAGGCTCCCCGGACCGCCCACGAACCGCTCGCGCTTGAAGCGGAAATCATCAACCAAATTTAACAGAGCCAATTGATAAGAAGTTTTGACTTTGAAAATTGTCCAGCGCAAGCGTCCTGCTCCTCGAGGTCACAAGCCAATCCGTCCAAAAGGTTAAAGAACAACATTTCGGCCGGCTTGTCTTGTGCTATGTCTGGGGCTATTCAAGGTGCTTCCGCTTTTCTTAATCAACAACAATATCTGCAATCATTGGTCCATTATGTGCTTTGTCGGAATGGACTTCACAAATTAAGCGGTAAGTTCCTTCCTTATCAAATTGAAGCGGAACTACTGTTTCTTCTCCTTTTTTAACTGTGCCTTTAATGCTGGTACCCTCAATGTAAAAAGGATGCTCTTCTCCATTAATTCCATTTATATATAACTTAGTCTTTTCACCTTTTTGCAAAATAATAGTACCGGGATCCCAGCGGTATGCTTCTAATTCTTTTCCATCTCTTGTTTGTGTTTTATACTCGACTGTCACCATATGAATCTCGCGTATTTCTGAATTTTGGTTAATTACGGCGGTATCTCCAGCCCTTAACATAATCCATGCAGAAATTGTTACGAGGACGAAGCCAATTGCTAAAAAGAATAACAAGGTTTCTTTCTTAAATACTAAAAATCTCATGATTCTAACTCCCCCTACAGATTGTCCTAGTTAATGTTTATGGGGCAGGGCATGAAAACTTGTCTCTTTTTTATAACTTTTTAACCCGGAACATGCTTAACGGTTGGGGATTTAAGAAACTGTCTAAAATAGAAATAACCGATTTACGTCAAAAATAAAGTATTTCCTTTTTTCTATTGAAAAGTTTATATTAAAATCAGTAGAGAAAAAAATAGGTGGTTATCTTATTGGGGATTAAAAAAGAAAAATTATTAAAATCACTAAAATTTATCTTTCCACTGTTTTTATTGATTTTTGCCATTGTCGAAATAAAGAAATTCACAGGAAATATAAATGGACAATTACTTGAAGATGAATTAAAACAATTACATTTTAGTATACTCGTTCTTATTCTGGCTATTACATTCGTAGCCGTGCTGCCAATGCTGCTTTATGATGTGATATTGGTCCGAATTCTTGGATTAAAAGTCCCGAAGAAGGAACTCTTGGAGCAGTCCTTCATCGCAAATGCTTTTTCCAACCTAATTGGGTTTGGCGGTATTATCGGTGCGATGTTAAGAACCTACTTTTTTCATAGTCTCGAACAGGATAAGCGAAAGCTTCTGGGGGCAATTGCAACCGTTTCCCTTTTTTATTTAACAGGAATTTCAGTACTTTCATGGTTTGTTATGTTGTTCTATCATCACTTTCCATTATTCGAGGATGTTAAATGGCTGTTTTTTGCAGTCCTTGGCGTTGGCCTGTACCTACCTGTTTTCCTTTTCATACATATTATAAAAAATAAAAAGGATCGTCCCTCCTTAGTAACAACAAACTCTGCGGTAAAACTAATTATTGTTTCTGTAATTGAATGGTTTGCCGTTTTTATGGCGATCTGGATATTAAGTCACATTTTGGGGATTGCACTTACATTTGAACAGCTTTTCCCAGTATATATCATTGCAGCTTGTGCTGGAATTATCAGTATGATTCCCGGTGGACTGGGCTCATTCGATTTAGTTTTTATTTGGGGGATGCAGGATTTACATATTCCACAGGAAAAAGTGATTGTTCTTCTATTATTTTACCGATTTGGTTATTATATTTTGCCTTTTTTGGTCAGTATTGTTCTCTTTGTCAAAATGTATTGGGAAAAGTGGAACAGAACCTGGAGCAATTTGCCAAAATTGATCGTCCAGGGATTTAGTCATATTGTTTTAACCTTGATGGTATTTTTATCAGGATTGATTCTACTTTTATCAGCAAGTGTTCCAGGGATTATGTCAAGGCTGAGAATTGCGCAGGAGCTCCTGTCATTTCCAATAATCAACGTCTCGCATCAGCTATCTGTTGCTGCGGGCTTTCTATTGTTGGGGTTATCAAGAGGGATAGAGTATAGAGTAAAAAGGACGTATGAGTTAACAATGTTTGTGCTCATTCTTGCTGCTCTATTTTCTATTTTTAAAGGCATTGATTATGAAGAAGCGATTTTTTTAATCATTGTTGCGCTTCTTTTAAGAATGGCAAAAGGTCAATTTTATCGCGAAAGCTATGTTCTTACATGGGGGAAAACCTTATTTGACGTCACGCTAATCTTGATTATTACCTCTATGTACATATTAATTGGTTATTTAAATTTACCATCTGCCAAGTTACCTATGCCAAGGACTCTTTTGCCTTATATCATTGTCGATTATCAGGATTTATTCAATAGTGCCATCATCGGGCTTATTATCGCCTTTCTAATCCTAGTGTTTGGGTATTTAAGCAGTAAGCCGAAAAATTGGAAATTTGAAAAATCAATTAATCAGGAAAAAGAAATCTTGACGCATTTAACGAAATATAAGGCGAAGGTTTTGTCTCACTTAATTTTTCTGCATGATAAGTATATCTTTTGGAATAGTAAAAGAAATGTTTTGATTTCGTTTCAGCAATATGCTGATAAGCTGGTCATTCTAGGCGATCCAATCGGAGAAAAAAGAGAGTTGGCGAATGCGATTGAGGAATTTCAGGGAATTTCAGATTTACATGGTTTCACTCCTGTTTTTTATCAGGTAAGCGATGATATTCTGCCATTGCTTTACGGCAGCGGTTATGCCTTTTTTAAATTAGGAGAAGAGGCATATGTCAATCTAAAAACCTTTTCACTTTCGGAAAATAATATGAAAGATTTACGCTCATTGCGAAATAAATTTGTCCGCGAAGATTACCAGGTTGACATCGTAATTCCACCTTATTCAGAGGGGGTATTGAATGAACTAAATGACATTTCAAACGACTGGCTTCAAGGCAGAACAGAAAAAGGTTTCTCAGTTGGATTTTTTGATCGAGATTATTTAAATAAAGGACCTGTTGCACTAGCGAAGGACGAAAATAATCAAATTCTGGGCTTTATCACAATTATGCAGGTGCACGATAACCAAAATACGGTTTCCATTGATTTAATGAGGTTGAAACCAAATTCACCGGAAGGGTTATTCGATTTTCTAATTCTTTCCTTAATTGATTGGGCGAAAGAACTGGGGTATGATCGATTTAATATGGGAATGGCGCCGCTTGCAAATGTAGGAATGTCGAGATTTGCGTCTTTAAGTGAAAAAATTGCCTCCCAAATTTTCTTTCACGGCCATTTTATTTATCACTTCCAGGGGTTGCGAAAATTTAAAGAGAAATATACAAATATTTGGGAGCCTAAATACCTTGCTTATCGGAGAAAATCCTCGCTGCCATTTACCATGGCGCAAATAACCTTATTAATTTCCAAAAAAAGAGTATAGAAAAGCCATGAACAGCAGTACTTGTTCATGGCTTTTGTTTTGTAGAGAAATTGGTTACGAAAAGCATTAAAAATGATATGATCACAATCGATAAGACGAGCAGCCAGGTAAATCAGGATGGTTTCAAGAATTGAAAGCCCGCAGTGAAAAAATCTTGCGAAAAGAATCCCGAAAATAAAAACGATCACTACGGATATCGATGCAATTTTTAATGATAAGGTAATCGGGGACCAGAATTCATATGGAAACAAGTTCATCAATCCAATACAAAGCCTTATTTTTCAATTACAGTTCTCGTTGTCCTATTTTGAAAATACTCATAGTAGAGAAAGCTGTTATTGAATTTATTATATCGAATTGGAGAAAATCCTCAAAGAAAAAGCGTCATTTGTCAGTATAATATTTATTTCTCCCGGCATTGAAAGGGACTTGCAATGGTTTCAAATGAACTTGGAGTATCAATTTGATCACGATCGTCTACGAAACTTCTATTCCCAAAAAAGTCACTTTTATCGCCAAAATTTTGGCCGTAACCTTGATTTTTTTTGTCTGAATTATGCCATTCAGCCAAAAGGTTTTGACCAATATTTACGGCGGATGCATTTTCAAAGGAATTAATTTTAATCATAAATATATTTATATTAATATACGGAACCGGAGCCGGCATGTTATCTCCTCCTTATGCTTGTGGTTAAATATATGCATTGTTCCTGAGGATTATCCCGCTTCTACGGGGCAAGAGATGAAGGAGACGTGTAATCGATGGATATGGATAAATTAAAACAATGGCTGGAAATCGCTCAAAATATGCATGGCGGGGATTTCTGGAAAAATATATTTGAACAGGATTTTGCAAAACAATTTATGAATGATCCCTCCTTTAAATCCCCCCTTTACGGCAATGGAGAAAAAAATATGCGTGAGGAAAAAAAATCCCGAACATTTCCATCGATAGATATTTTGGAAGGGGAGGAGGATGTAATGGTCCTGATTGAACTCCCTGGTGTAAGGAAAGAAAATATTGAATTAGGCCTTAACGGAGATATTCTAACGATTAAAGGGACAGCATTGCCAATCCATCCAAATTTGAAAATAAGCTACACGGAAAGGTTTTATGGTGATTTTCAGAGGCAGATTAAACTTCCGGACCAAATTAGCCCCAGTGAATTAAGTGCAAAGTTTTGGAACGGGATTTTGTTTGTCAGTTATCATCGAAAAATTGATAAAGGAGAAATAATCCCAATTGATTAGAAACGAATCCAGTAGGTCTCCATTACCTTATTTGGACATGTTTAAATGAATCCGACCATATATATAAATAAGGGAAAAATAAGGGAGCGTCCGTAAACATGTCACTAAAAGATTTATTTCTCATTTTCAGTAATCATGATTATGACAAAAAACTAAAAAAGAAATTGTCTTCCTTAGAAATTGAGATAGAACAATTAAAAAATACATTATTGGAGATACAAGAACAAGAACCGGAAGATGCCCATGAAAAAAGCGTAAATCATATGGAGCCGCCAATCATCATTGAAAAGATTAATATTGAAAAAATTATTTTAGATAAATATGAGCTGAATAATAATTTTGGACAGTTAGGAATTAAAGAACTTAAGGGGAAATTAAATATTGGTGCAACGTATGGAAGTGAATATACACCGAATTTATATGAAGAAGAAGAAGAAGAAGAAGAAACGCATCCAATCAGAAAAAAGAAAACAAAAAAGCAGGATAATGTAAATGGTCCAAAAGTAAATATTAACTCAAAACGAGAAGAAGATATGAAAAAAGACTAAAGATATCCCTTTAGTCTTTAGATTTGTCTAGCGCAAGCGTCCTACCCCTCTAGGTGTCGGGGCTGATCAAGGCGCTTCCGCTTTTCTTAAAATTATTGAAGTCTGCTTTCCACCTGTTGGCATACTTCATCAGCGGACATGCCATTTGCATCAATGACCGATCCTTTTGTATAGGTATCCTGCATTCCCATAACGTTAGAATCTAAACCTGTAACCACACAGCAATCACAATTTTGCGCATCGGATTCCTGCTTCAATTCTACAACATCATAACCTTTTTCCCTTAATGCCTGTTGAATATTTGTAAGAGATTGTTCTACACCAATCTTTGCCATACAAAACACCTCCTTAATAAATTATCTTGCCTAAATTCTCCTAAATTATTCCGCATAAATACCGATGATTTTCCAAAACTATAATGGGAGGTGTATATATGGGAAAGCGGAAAAAAGATGCTTCGACAATCGGGCTTAATTCTTCACAGGTAGAGGGACAAGGAACAACGACTACGGAAACGGGTACAAGAGCAGAACCATCATCCCGTCGTAGGAAAAAGAGCCCCTAAATAAGTAAAAAGCGGGCACGATTTGTGCCCGCTTTTTTACTTATTTGTACATTTCAGCAACTTGTTTTTGAATATCGCCATTTTCAAGATACTCGTCATAGGTCATTTGCTTATCTACTAAACCTTTTGGTGTCAATTCAAAAATTCGATTGGCAATCGTTTGAATAAACTGATGGTCATGGGAAGAAAACAGAAGAGATCCCTTAAAATTAATTAATCCATTATTTAATGCAGTGATGGATTCCAAATCAAGATGGTTGGTTGGTTCATCCAGCAGCAATACATTTGCACCATTTAGCATCATTTTCGAAAGCATACAGCGAACTTTCTCTCCTCCAGAAAGCACACTTGCTTTTTTCAATACTTCTTCACCCGAGAAAAGCATTCTTCCTAAAAAGCCGCGTAAAAAGCTTTCACTTTCATCCTTTGGTGAAAACTGGCGGAGCCATTCCACTAGATTAAATTCACTGTTTTCAAAGAACTCAGAGTTATCCTTTGGAAAATAAGCCTGGCTAGTCGTAATTCCCCATTTAAATGAACCGCTGTCGGGCTCCATTTCACCCATTAAAATTTTAAACAAAGTAGTTTTTGCAATCTCGTTAGTTCCAACAAGTGCAATTTTGTCCCCTTTATTCATAAAGAAGCTAATATTGTCAAGAACTTTCACACCATCAATCGTTTTGGTTAAACCTTCTACTCTTAATAAGTCATTCCCAATTTCCCGTTCCGGTGTAAAACCCACAAATGGATAGCGGCGTGATGATGGCTTAATATCATCTAACGTAATTTTTTCTAAGCTTTTTTTACGGGATGTTGCCTGCTTTGATTTTGAAGCATTTGCACTAAAGCGGGCAATGAAGCTTTGCAGCTCCTTAATTTTTTCTTCCTTCTTCTTGTTGGCGTCAGAAGCCATCCTCGACGCTAATTGGCTTGATTCATACCAGAAATCATAGTTCCCGACATAGATTTGAATCTTACTGAAATCTAAGTCAGCAATATGGGTACAAACCTTATTTAAGAAATGACGGTCATGGGAAACGACAATAACTGTATTCTCAAAATTAATTAAGAAATCTTCAAGCCATTGTATCGCTTTAATATCCAAGTGGTTCGTCGGCTCGTCCAATAGCAGTACATCAGGGCGGCCAAACAATGCCTGTGCTAGAAGGACTTTTACCTTTTCTGATCCTGTCAATTCAGCCATTTTTTTGTAATGAAGGTCTTCTTCAATCCCAAGACCTTTTAAGAGAATTGCTGCCTCTGGCTCTGCTTCCCAGCCGTTTAATTCCGCAAATTCCCCTTCAAGCTCAGCAGCTTTCATGCCATCTTCGTCTGTGAAATTTTCTTTCATGTAAATGGCGTCTTTTTCCTGCATCACTTGGTAAAGTCTTGCATGCCCCATAATGACAGTCTTTAAAACTTCGTATTCTTCATATTCAAAATGGTTCTGTTTTAATACTGCCATTCGCTCATTTGGTCCAAGTGAAACGTTTCCGGTTTGTGCTTCGATTTCACCGGAAAGTATTTTTAAAAAGGTTGATTTTCCAGCCCCGTTTGCTCCAATTAAACCATAGCAGTTTCCAGGTGTAAATTTGATATTGACATCTTCAAAAAGTTTGCGGTCTCCGTATCTTAAGCCTACATTACTAACGGTAATCATAGTTAAATATCCTCCAAAACAAAATATCTACTTATTATACCATTAATAACTCAAAGAACGAAACTATTCGTAAATAACATCCTTTATCATTGTAGGAGAAAGGTTTAACAAGACATGAAAAATTTTCTAAGGTTTTTTTCGGGTTTTAACACTTTATTCATATTTTTGTTGTAGAATGAACGTATGATGCATTTAAAGAAGGTGAAAAGTATGGCAAAAAAACAGCTTACAGAATTTGTGAATAAATTAAAAAAAGCTGGTATTAAAGTGAGTCTTACAAAACCAAAGTCTAATTACCTTTTATCCTTGCAGCAAATTAAAAGATATCCTTCATCGGTGAATTAAATAGGTTGAAAAAAGCGGTTTAATCCCATGGACTAACCGCTTTTTTTAATGAAATAATCAACCTAATTAATTTTTTCTAAGATTTTCTTATACACTTCGTTTTTGTTGAAATTTTCCCCCATTGGGAATTTGGCAATAAATTTATTATTTTTATCGACTAAATAGGTGAAAGTTGTATGGATAAACTGTCCGTTGCCTGGATCCTTATATTGAAATTGTAACGAAGTGGCGATATCTCGAATACTCTTTTGGTCTCTCTTGATGTTTTGTTTATCCCCTGTTAAAAACAGCCAATTTTTATCATTGCTGATTCCGAATCCTTTCATATACCCTTTTAATACTTCAGGAGTATCGCGGTATGGATCAATGGTAATTGTAAGAAATTCGATATCCTTTCCAAAAACCCCGCTTTTCTCTAATTCTTGTTTTAACACATTCATTTTTTGTGTTGTTGTCGGGCAAATATCCGGGCAATGGGTATAGATAAACTCTACTAGCTTTAGTTTAGGATCACTTGTTCCAAAATTGTAGGAATCACCATTTTGATTAATCAAAGTAATATTTGATGGTATATTAGCATTTGCATCACGGATAAGAAAAAAAGCAATTCCGGCTGCTATACACAAAAATACAGCCAGAGTGGAAATAAGGTAGATTTTTTTCATCTTGGTATCCCTCCTATCAATAAGATAAAGAAGTTTTAATAAAAATGATATGGATAATTTGTGAACAAAAGTTGTGAACTTAAAAGAAGAATTTATTATACTAATTAAAAACGGGGTGGGGGATAAGCGGATGAAACAGATTTGGAAAATTATCTTACAATTGTTGATTTTAGTCTTGATTTATCAATTAGGGAATTGGATTGTCCATGTCTCACATTTGAAAATCCCCGGGAATGTACTGGGGCTGATGATTCTATTAGTTTTGCTTTGGCTTAAAATTATTAAAATTGACCAAATCGAACTTGTTGCAGGCTTTCTATTGAAACATCTGGGATTCTTTTTCATTCCGATTTCTGTTGGTTTAATGACGCTTGGTTCCAATTTGCTTCATAAAGGCTTGTATTTTCTCCTTATTCTGGTCATCAGTGCATTCATAGGTTTATTAACGGCTGGGAAAACCACTCAGGCTGTCATTAAGAAAAAAGAAAAGGCAGCAGATTATCATGATCACGCTATTTAGTATCCTGTTAACGCTTATTGTCTATAGGATGACGCTGTTTTTAGCAGGTAGATTTCCCACTCCATTAACAAGTCCGGTATTTTTAAGTACCATTTTGGTTATTGCTATTTTACTGGGATTCCATATATCTTATGAGGAGTATACTCCTGCAAAAGAAATCATGACCTTTTTACTTGGCCCGGCTACAGTAGCCTTGGCAGTGCCAATTTATAAAAATCGGGATCTTCTTTCTAAGTATTTTGGTGCAGCATTGATGGGGCTAATCGCAGGTACCATTTTGACAATCGCAACTGCACTTCTTTTAGCAAAAGGCATTCATTTTTCAAAAACCGTTCTTCTCGCTTTAAGTATAAAATCTGTAACTGTACCGGTTGCAACAGAAATTGGGAAAATTTTAAAAGGCAATCAGCCGTTAATTGTTGCCTTTGTCATTATTACCGGAATGATTGGTGCGATGTTTGGACCTAAATTATTGAGCTTATTTAAGATTGACCATCCGTATGCCAGAGGATTGTCAATTGGGGCAATTGCCCACGGGATTGGTACAGCTGAAGCAGTTAAGGAGGGGGAAATCCAAGGAGCAGTCTCCGGAGCTGCGATGGGGATCGCAGCGATTCTAACATCCTGTATTTTACCGTATATCATACCTATATTTCTTTAAAGAAATTGGTCTGAGGTCTCTTCCATTATTGATAATCCGTACCAAATTGAATAATCTATATTTGATAAAAGTAATTCGTAAGGGAGTATGTTTTATGTTAGGTGTCGTTCTTAACTAATCCATCAACTGGATACATCATTCCATTAACCTCATTCATTTTTAAAAATCGAGTGAAAGAGGGTTTATTTTGTTATGGAATGAAGTTAAGAACAATGAGCGAACATAAGCATACATTCTTTTTCCATGATGCTGTGTACACTTGTGTAGACAGTTTTTATTGTAGAGAAATTGTGTATGAAAAATGAGGAAAATAACTCATTTTATCACTGGCCGCAATGACATTGTTCATTGCGGCTATTTTTAAAGGGATTATCAATTGAATCAATTTACTTACAAAGCGTTGGAATTTCAACAAATTAAGGAGCAAAGGGAACTTCGGCATTTCATATTCGAGATAATACATTTTTAATCCAAAATTGACCATATAAAATTTTTTTATATGGGGATATAACTTTTGAGAATTTCATTTATTTTGAATATTCTATTATCCTTATTTGTAAGCAATTAATAATTACTACCTCAAACTAATGTCAACGCTTTTTCAAAAAGCCCCACAAATCAGTCAAGAGTTAGTTGGAGATACGGAATCTGTATTACAATGAGCTATATAAATTCGCCGGGCGTAGCGCGATAGGACAGCAGTTTAGATAATTAAAAATAAGGGGAATAAGTGTGGAACCAAAATATTGTAGAGAATCTCGAGTTATAAGAACAAGTCGTATATTTCCAAATGATGTAAATAATCACAATACATTATTTGGGGGGAAATTAATGAGTGATGTAGACCAGGTAGCCTCTATTTCTGCCGCCCGTCATAGTCGCAGAGAATGTGTAACTGCTTCAACCGATTCAGTTGATTTCTTATATCCTATTCGCACATCGGATTCGGTTTGTTTTGAATCGTATGTGACATGGACAGGTAGATCATCCATGGAAGTTTTTGTGAAGATTATTGCTGAAGATTTAAAAAGTGGTGAACGTAGGATCGCAGCAACTGCACTGTTAACATTTGTCGCACTTGATCAAGAGAAACGTCCAGCACATGTTCCAAATGTCATTCCAGAAACAGAAGAAGAGAAAAAATTGCATGAAACCGCACAAGAGCGAGCTAGGGAACGTAAAGAAAGAAAACAAAAGAGCAAAAAACTAGCAGCTTTCTTAACAACCAATTACGGTCTACATTAACTTTAGTCAATTTTTCAGAAGGACATTTGTTTTTAAGTTACAACAATAACCAACTGATAACTTTGAACGCTTTGTGCTAAATTGGTTTAAGTTACATTAAAGATGGCAAGCCAATTACAGGCTTGCCTTTATCTATATAATGAAGTATTTAAACCATAACAAGTTATCCGCGTCTTCCGCCTCTACCGCCCTGTTTTGCTCCAGTGTTTCGTTTAAGGGTAGATAAATTCTCTTCACTTGTCTTTAAAAAACGAGCCATTTTATCTTCAAAACTTTCCTTTGGTTTGAAATTTCCTTTTGAGCGAAAGTCCTTGGAACGGTTATCAAATTTTCCTGAGCGTGGTGGGCGTTGTGAATAAGAAGAGGTTTGTCCTTCAGGTCTATCAATCGCCTTTTTGATAGACAAAGAAGTTTTTCCGTCTTTCATACTAATCACTTTTACTTCAACCTGGTCGCCCACTTTGAGATGGTCATTCACATCTTTAACATAGCTATCCGATACTTCACTGATATGCACAAGACCTGTTGAACCATCCGGTAAGTCTACGAATGCTCCAAAATTAGTGATGCCTGTTACTTTACCTTGCAACTTGCTGCCTACTTCAACTGACATAAAAATATTGTTCCCCCTTAATAATGTTAAAAACACTTTATTATAACAAACTATTGGAGAAAATAATATAAACTGGAGTATTCGATTTTTGAACGGCAATGGGTAAAAGGGCGGGATGGAAGAACAAAAAGTCCTGGTATATTTAACAGGTTTGGTGGAAGAAAAAGAACCTTAAATCCGCTCTGCAATGGAAATTATGGTTCATTATGATTTTTTTGCTAAAGCAAAATTCAGCCGTACTTGAATAAGGGGGAATATTGATTAAATGAGAAGTATTTACTAAAATAAAGGGAGGCTGGGGTCAGCCTCTTTTATTATTTTTCAGATAACGCTCTGCCAGCATTCTTTTTACTTCGTTATAACTAAGTCCTGATTGACTGTTAAGTCTTTTTACGTCGTCGACATCCGTGCCAACAACGGTGAATTTTTTTGAATTGATGTTCATCCGTTTTTTCTCCTTTCTTGTTAAAAAGATAATTCCATTTTTAGAAATGAAAAGATTGTTTTTGGTGCATACTAAAAATAGTGAAAAGGAGGCGGTTCCCATTTTTTACGGAAAAAGAGCAAAAGAAGAAGAAATTGAAAATATCCTTGTAGATACCGAAATTTACTCATGTATAGATGACTCCTGTATTGGCTGGATGCGAAAGGACTTTGTAACCGACGACTTGCTTTGCCCAATGTGTGGAAATGAAATGATATCAGAAATTCGTGAACTCCCTAAAATATAAGATGTTTGAAAAGACTGTCACTGTACTATGGCAGTCTTTTTTTGTAGTTACAAATTTTCGTTCTGTTGTTTGATTTCATCTCCGGTTATCACGATATTTGCTTCAATGAGTTCCATATGGCGATCGACGGAGTCACCTGCAACGTTTTTCATATTTGGATAAATGGATCCATTTTCAATTGTAAATTGTGTTTCCTTTGGTGCGTTTGTTAAATAATCTTCCTTTTTTGCTTTTGCCACTTCATTCAACTCCTTTGTTACATGTTTTGCTATTATTAATGGCTTTATTCCTTTACAAGGGCGGTAGTAATTGTATATAAATAAAAAACTCTCCAGTTCCTGGAGAGTTAGGGCTATTCCTCTTTTTTAGATAAACAGCGATCACATTCCATCATGTAGGATTCAGCTTGTTCCTCCATATGTTGACCACATTCTGGACATTCCTTCTTGGGTAGATTACGGAAAAACTCAACCGGACTCATTAACAATTAAATCTCCTCCTTTGTTTAATACAGTTTATTTAATATTTCTTTTGTTATAGTACAGGGTGAGCAAAAAAATTAATAATCCTCTTTTTTAGATAAACAGCGATCACATTCCATCATGTAGGATTCAGCTTGTTCCTCCATATGCTGACCACATTCTGGACATTCCTTCTTGGGTAGATTACGAAAAAACTCAATCGGATTCATTAACAATTAAATCTCCTCCTTTGTTTAATACAGTTTATTCAATATATCTTTTGTTATAGTACAGTGTGGGCGAAAAATTAATAATCCTCTTTTTTAGATAAACAGCGATCACATTCCATCATGTAGGATTCAGCTTGCTCCTCCATATGCTGACCACACTCTGGACATTCCTTCTTAGGTAAATTACGGAAAAACTCAACCGGACTCATTAACAATTAAATCTCCTCCTTTGTTTAATACAGTTTATTAATATTTAATCTGTTGTAGTACAGTATAAACGAAAAAAATAAAAATGTGTAGACCTTTTGTCAAAAAATTTTAACTTTTTTAAAAATAGATCTTTTGTCCCGTTTTTAGAATGAATTTTATGAAAAAAACTTTAAAGAAAATTTGCTTGCTTCCTCTTTTTAGTACTTCCCTAATAAAATACTATACATTACAATCATAGTAGTAAAGTTGGAGAATGGAGGGATGAGGGTTAATGAATGTAGTTCTAGGAGCAATTCATCCTTTTTTTACCATGATTGCCATTGGATTAACGATAATGGCTTCCTATACAGCATTAGATATGTATACGTTAATAAAATCATCTGAACCGAATAAACGCCTTTTATTCCTAGGAGGATCAGTTACTCTGGGCGTAGGGATATGGGTAATGAATTTTATGGGGTTAATTGCTGCCGATAGCAGCCGAATAGCAAGTTATCAAATTCCCTTTACCATTTTATCTATTATTATCGGAATCGCGTTTACTGGTATGGCCTTTGTTCCGTTTTTCGGTAAAAGAATTAGATTTCATCATTTAATGATTGGTGCGTTGTTTTTAACGATAGACGTTTTTGCTACACACATCATTAGCCTTAATGCAATGAATGTGACCTTAAAATACAATTATCTACTATCAATTTTTTCCGGAATCCTTATCTTTTGCACCTTTACGTTTTCATTATGGATCCTATATTCTTCAAAAAGCTATACACACGCTAATAAAGTATGGCTAAAACCAGTCAGTGCTTTGATTATGGCTGGCGCAATAGCTGAAGGGCATTTTCTTATAAAAAGAGCAACGTCAATTGTTTCAACAGCAAAGGTAATCAAGCCTGCTAGCGATGAAGATACCTTTATTGTTTATTTGGTATTATTTGTATCCATTTTAATAATTGGCGGACTTATTGCCACTAGTACTTTAATTAGTAAACAACTAGCTGCTTCGGATACGAACTTAAAGGATATAAAATCGGCATTGGATGCATCAGCGATCGTAGCAATAACCGATAAGCGCGGTGCCATTGTGTATGCAAATGATAAGTTTGAGGAAATTTCTAAATATAAAAAAGAAGAAATTATTGGTGAAAATCATCGGATTTTAAATTCGGGTTACCATTCAAAGGAATTTTTCGAAAATTTATGGAAGACAATCGGTTCTGGGGAAATCTGGAGAGGTGAAATTCACAACAAGGCGAAAGATGGTTCTTTTTATTGGGTGGATACTACCATTGTCCCTTTTCTAAATAAAAAGGGAAAACCAGTCCAATATATTGCTATTCGTTCAGACATTTCTAAACGGAAGCAAGCAGAATTGGATTTGTTGGATTCGCTAAAAGAAGTCCAGGATATCACATTTGCCCTCAACCAATCCTCTATTGTTGCGATAACAGATGAGAAGGGGACTATAACGACAGTAAATGATAAATTTTGTGAAATCTCTATGTATCAACGGGAAGAATTAATTGGTCAGGATCACCGGATTTTAAATTCGGGATACCACTCAAAGGAATTTTTTAAAGATTTATGGAAATCGATTGGGAAAGGGAATGTTTGGAAGGGTGAAATCTGCAACCGTGCAAAGGATGGAAGTTTTTATTGGGTGGATACCACCATTGTTCCATTCTTAAACGAAAAAGGTAAACCCTATCAATATGTTGCGATTCGAACTGATATTTCGAATCGAAAAAAAGCTGAAGAAAATTTAAAGGAAACCGTTAAGGAAAACACAGATATCAAATTTGCCTTAGATCAGTCATCCATTGTTGCTTTTACCGATGCACAAGGTAAGATTACTAGCGTGAATGATAAATTCTGTGAGATTTCAAAATATAGTCGCGAGGAAATTATTGGATATAATCACAATATATTAAATTCAGGTTTCCATTCAAAGGAATTTTTCAAAAATCTTTGGAAAACAATTGGAGAAGGGAAAGTTTGGAAGGGTGAAATACGAAATAAAGCGAAGGATGGCACTTATTACTGGGTAGATACCACGATTGTTCCATTTTTAAATGACCATGGCAACCCATATCAATACTTAGCGATTCGCAATGATATTACGGAACGTAAACGTACGGAAGAAGTTCTTCATCGTCAGGATAAGTTGGCTGCTGTTGGACAGCTTGCAGCGGGTGTTGCTCATGAAATTCGAAATCCGTTAACCTCAATGCGGGGGTATGCTGAATTCCTTCAGTTGGATGAAAAAGATCCCGAGCGGCTAGAATTCTTAAATATCATCCTTGATGAAATTGAACGGGTTAATACGATTGTTGAGGATTTCATGGTGTTAGCAAAACCAAAAGCAGTTGAATTAGAAGAAAGGAATGTTATACCTGTCATAAAAAATGTTGTTTCCTTGCTGGAATTTGAAGCAAGAAAGAAAAATGTCCTCCTGCATTTTGATTGTGATCAAGAAATTATTCAAATTGAATGTGATGAAAACCGTTTGAAGCAAGTTTTTTTAAACTTTATTAAAAACGGAATTGAAGCAATGCCGAATGGCGGCGAATTATACGTTAAAACACTAATTCATGAAAATAATGTACAAATTTCAATACAAGATACCGGTGTAGGAATTCCAAAAGAGAAATTAAAGAATCTGGGAGAACCATTCTTTACTACAAAGAAAAATGGTAATGGATTAGGACTAATGGTCAGCTTTAAAATCATTGAAAGCCATAATGGTAAAGTGTTTGTTGAAAGCGAACCAAATAAAGGCACAACCTTTAATATTTTATTACCGGCTAAAACAGCCTAGTAAAAACGGAAGAGATTGATTTCTTCCGTTTTTTTTATCAAAAATATATTATTCGAATTTAAATATTCTTTCTGACCATTGAAATTGTATTGTAATAAAATTGGTTTTTGTGTAAAGCAATTAACATACCCCTGTTCTTTGTGGAAGAAAAATCCATGTTATCATGGGTTTAGTTAGTGAACGAAAGAACATGGGAGGTAAAAAAATGTTTAAAAAATTAATAGCATTATTCGCAGTAGCTGCACTCTCAGGGACAATAGGTGCTAATGTTGATGCTGCAGAAATTACTGTGAAAAAAGGAGATACCCTTTGGAATATAGCAAAAGTACATAAGACAACAATACGAAATATAAAAAAAAGAAATCATCTTTCTTCTGATTTAATCCGTCCAGGGGAAAAACTGACCATTGATTCTCATAAAAAAGTTTCTAAACACGGGAAAAAGAAAAAGTCTGTTTCAAAAAAGAAGCATGTGAAGAAATATAGGGCAGTGAAAAAATCAAGGGTGCTAAAAGTGAAGGCAACTGCTTACACTGCAAAATGTAAGGGATGTTCCGGTATCACCGCGACAGGGATTAATCTTAAAGCAAACCCGAAAGCAAAGGTAATTTCTGTTGACCCGAAAATCATTCCATTAGGTTCAAAAGTTTATGTTGAAGGATATGGTTATGCCGTTGCCGGAGATACTGGTGGAGCAATAAAAGGCCACCGTATCGATGTGTTCGTTCCTTCAAAAACCAATGCAGTTAATTGGGGAAGAAAACAAGTGAATGTAACCATAATGAATTAACACTGCCTGGGCTGAACTGCCCCGTAAATGTTAGACACCAATCTAA
>NZ_MLYR01000076.1 GCF_001866655.1 Bacillus sp. MUM 116
CATTCTGTAAAGGATAACGAGGAGGAGCCGTGTGCATTAATAGTGCAAGCACGGTTCTGTGAGGGGGGTGGAGTACAATTTACCGCAAGGTAGAAAGGCTCCCTTCTACTCGACTACTTTCAAAACAATTGGACTGTTTCGGCAGTCCTTTTTCATTCTCGTTATTCAACTAAAGAAGCAGGTTAGTCCAAGATGAATATGGAATTTTATGTTAGGATATATACATAAAATTAATACATTTTAATGCTTATTTAAGGAGTGGTAGAATGTTTCCTGTGCTTGAAACGAAACGATTAGTGTTAAGGGAAATAGTTGAAAATGACGCTCAAGATATATTAAAGTGTTTTTCGAATGATGATGTATTACGTTATTATGGTCAGAAACCTCTAACAAGTATAGAGCAGGTAAAACAAATCATTAAAAATTTCGCAGGACAATTCAAAGAAAAAAATGGAGTGAAATGGGGCATTGAACTAAAAGAAACAGGTACTATTATTGGGACTATTGGTTTACAGGAGTGGTCTTTTGAACATAAAAGAGGGAACATAAGCTATGCACTTTTCCCAGAAAAATGGGGTAATGGATATGCTAGTGAAGCTGTTGATAAAGTGATATCTTATGGGTTTCAAGAACTTGGATTAAAGCGTATAGGTGCAGTTGTTTTTGTTGAAAATAAAGCTTCGAGTCAGTTATTAATAAAATTAGGTTTTACAAAGGAAGGTACGCTAAAAAAGTATATGTATCAAAATGATATACCATATGATACGGATGTTTACTCACTGTTAAAGTAAAAAAACAGTTTTACCGAATTTTTTAAATACCAATAGTCTAAAATCATTTTTTTATTGAACTAAACCAGCTAATAGCTTGTGAAGAATCGTACGTAAACTATCTGGGTGCTTTAGTTAAATAAACTTCAAAATAAATACAGGTAATAGCTTAGTTCCATACGGAGCTGGGCTATTTTACTTTTTCCAAAAACAAAAAGCACCGCAAATACGGTGCGAATTGATATGCATTTTACTTTACATTTTTAGGTGTAAATTCACGTTTTGTGATAGGAAACGAAACTCGTTAGTCTAAGACGGACCTTTTTTCTGCTCTTTGTTTCGGCAAATCCCTTATTTTCCTCTTAAAACTAGGGTTCAGGTTTGTTGGATAAAAAGATGACATAAAAATAAGGGTTAGGCAATATGTGACCTACCCTTTACTTGTTCCCATTGTAATAAATCTTTTAAAACTTCTTCATTTCCTTCTTCTTCGAAAGCAGAAGGAAAATCTAATGTAATACCTCTCCGATTAGCAACAGAAATAATTAAGCCTAATTCATAGTACATCTTTTTAGTAAGTATTCCTCTTTCGATATTGTTTTTAACTTCGTTATAGAATCGAATTAGAAACTCAACAGGTAACTTTTCATATAAATCCATTGTATATTCACCTCTAAACTTCCAAATAAAAACCTTTTCTTAAAGATACTACAATTTGTATTGATTTCCATTTTGAAAATGTGAACAAAAAACAAAACATTTTATTTAGAAAGCTTTTCATTTTTGTGCTAACTGGCAGCTTAGCTGATAAAGGAAAAAGAATACATCGTTCATTAATAAACCTCACCACGAATAGATGAATTAAATTAATAATATAATTGAATAAAAAATTATTGTTGTAAATGGGGAGGAAAGAATGAAACAGGTATCTCTTTTGAATGATCGAATAGGGAAGATTCTATTATTATTGTGTACCATAGGCGCATTTGTTTCGTTTTTCTTAAACATTGAAAATGTAGCAAGTGCAGATACATCCACTAAGGTTGTTGAGATCTGGCGTCTATACGGTTTCATAATATTCACAGGACTCTTCTTGCTTCTAGCTATTTATCCTCGTCGTTATGCTGGGATATGGGAACTCGTTTTTTTCCACAAGGCCGCTGTATCGGTCACGATCCCCTTATTAATTCAGCATAAAACTCCTGACATTCTGTCTGTGGCAATTACTGATGGAATTCTTGCGGTAATTGTTCTGATTGCTTACTTTTTGACTAAAGGATATTTAGCGTGGGGGACATTACGTAAATAATCACATATGGTCCCAACCATCATTGTGCTAACGGGTGCTTTACTTCAATAAGGGGTAAAGTTTTTTCTTATTCAAGTAACGGGGCAGGTTAGTTGAACAAGGTTCAGGATGAAATTACCTGATGCAATTTATAAATCCAACAATTATTCTAAAATAGATTAGAATTGCAGGAGGAAGTCAAGGGGGAAATGAGTTGATTGGGACAATTATATTTGCAATTATAATTGGAATCCTGGGTATTTTCTTTCTATATTACTCGTATCGATATACGTCAGATTATCACGAGAAAAACAGAAAAAGCATAGAAAAATTGAGAAAATCACAGATGCGAGAATTTGATTTGTCAAAGGAACGATTGAGTTTACGAATGCCTTATTGGTATAATAAGATTTTTTTCTTACTGGCTGGCATTATGATAATTTGCATTGACTTCTTTATTTGGTATAGTGGTGTATTTAATCTTTATCGACCTTAAAGTTGTAGTTGTTTGAAAAACAAATTATACAACAAAAAAGACCATAATGATGATCAAGGTGGAAATAAAAATGGTGCATTTTAATATCGGAGACATGATTTTTCAATTGGGTTACATCCTTATTCTTATTATCTTGGCAGTGTTTGTTGTACGCTTTCTATACAGATGGAATAAGAAAAAGAAGCGATAGTTTTTATCGCTTGTTCGATCGCTGCGGCGGGCTTTTTCTTATTCAACAAACGGGGCAGGTTAGTGCAAGAAGGATTCCATCATCCGTCATAGAATAATTAAAGAAACTCTAAAGATTAGAGGTGAATAAATAATGATACATAATCAATATCAGGAAGTTATGAATAATACAAAGTGGGAAGAAATTCGAGAAGCAATGTTAGATTCCCCCAATGGTCACCCATGGAGGACGAAAAATATTGAAACAGGCTACATATGCCCTTGGGATGGTGAATGGTTTTATCATTTTAGGATTGGCGGTCATAAGTGTACTGAATGGTTAGAGATAAAGTCAGAAACCGAAGAAATAAGGAATGAAGTTTTAGAAATCCTAAAAGGTATCCACGTTCCTGGAGAGGTACTTGATGGTGTGATTAGGGTTTATGGGTATGTTGAAATTGGTAAATCTGTTGACTATCTTTAAAATTCCTTTTTCAAGTAACGGGTGCTTGTGCGGCCGAGCTTAGGTCGTAT
>NZ_MLYR01000077.1 GCF_001866655.1 Bacillus sp. MUM 116
GTCACAAGCCAATCCGTCCAAAAGGTTAAAAAACAACCTCTCGGCCGGCTTGTCTTGTGCTATGCCTGAGGATGAGCAAGGCGCTTGCGCTTTTCTTATTTACTTATCTCTTAACATGATAATTTCTTCTTCAGCTTTCGCAATTTTAACAAGATGTGAATCCAATCGCCGGTTAATATAATGAATTTCTTCGGTATTATCTTGTTTTTTCTCCATTTTTTCTAAAACCGTACCTTGTAAATCTTCAATGCGCTGCAATGAATCTTTTATATCTGATAGATCAATTTGGTTTACCGCTACCCGATGTTCGATGCTGTCTACCTTTTCAAGTCTTGAAAGCCTTTGCTCAATGTTTTCCAATGTTTTATTAAATGCGTGAATTAATGTTTTTATATCGTTCATGTTTTCCGTTAATTTCTCAAGCTTTTGTTCCATCGCCAAAAACTCCTTTTATTTAAGTACCCCCATTTTATCATCAATTTTACCAGTAATATATTACAGAAACAGCAACAAATATTAATTCAACAGAAAAGGTATCCATGAATTTTCCACGGATACCTTTTCATTTTATCTAGTGTGTGTTTTCATCAAATTTATAGCCAACACCCCAAATGGTGTGAATAAATGGCTGTTCATCCGTTCCAATTTTCTTTCTTAAACGTTTCACATGAACATCCACGGTGCGTTCATCGCCATAATATTGATAGCCCCAGACTTTATCCAATAATTGTTCGCGTGAAAAAACCTGGCGGGGATTTTGGATGAAGAAAAATAATAGATCAAATTCTTTCGGTGTTAAACTTGTAATTTTTTCACCATTTAAAAAGGCTTCCCTTGTTTCTTTGCTTATTATGAAATGCTCCGTCTCCAAATACTGGCTTTCATGGATGTGGACATCTTGTTTGAACCTTCTGGAAACTGCTTTTATTCTTGCCATTAAGGTAAGCGGACTGAAGGGCTTGGTCACATAATCATCTGCTCCCATTTCAAGTCCCAAAACTTGATCAGATTCTGTGTCCTTTGCCGTTAAAAGGATAATCGGTACATTGCTTACCTCTCTAATTTTCTTACAAAGACTGACCCCGTCCATCCCTGGAAGCATCCAATCAAGAATGAGTAAATCCCAATCGCCTGAGCGAAAACGGTCATACCCTTCAAGCCCATTATGGACAAATTCCCCATGGTATCCTTCCTTCATAAAAAACATCTCAATCATACTACATACACTTTCGTTATCTTCTACGACTAAAATCTTCAAGCAACTCACCTGCCTTCTTAAAAAATCCCTTATCTTCAATTTACCGAAAAATTCATTTGAAGGCTATAGCAAAGCTAAAACTATACTATAATATAAAGGGGTGATAAGATGAAATTTTTATTTATAATTGTAGGAATTGTTTTAGTTATCGGCATTGCATTTTTTATCCGAAAGCTGATTATTATAAACCACATGAAATCCGGTACTGATAATAATGAAAATACACCATTTCCGACTATCGATGTAACCATGGCGGAAATCCGCCATGCTGTGAGAAAATTCTCCGACCAATTGCCCAAAGGAGTATATCGAACCATTCTTGTTCGCGATGACCATAGTATCGATTATAAACATATTGCCCCGATTTTAGGAGGAATGCCCGAAAAAAATTTTTATATGTCGAAGGAAACCTATGATTTATTTGAAGAATGTGAAAAACATATTCCTCCTGTCATGGATATGGTTCAAAAAGCTGTCGACCTGTATGTGAAGGATCATAAAGAATATCCAATGCTAAAGTATGATGCAGACCGGCGGGTGAATTATTATCAATTACTCGAGCACCACTATCTTAAGGAGATTCCGGAAATACCCTTTTATATAACGAAACTGGATGGCTTAATTACACATGCCAAGCCTAAAACAGACAGCTCCTCTTCTTAAAAGGGGAGTTTTTATTGGTCTGTTCAGTCTTGAAAATTGCAATTTACGGCTTTATTGAGATAATAGCTTTATAAGAATATTTAAGGTTAAGATGAAGGAGTTATAAAATGTTCTCACGCAAGAAAAAATCACAGCGTTTAGCAACCATTTCACTACTCATAATGGCTATTGGTTTTGCTCTGACCATACCATTTCAATCTTCCATATGGGGCGCCCTCCTCCAAGGAGGTTTCGAGGCGGGATTAGTAGGGGGTCTTGCCGACTGGTTTGCTGTCACAGCCCTTTTTCGGCACCCATTAGGGGTTCCAATCCCCCATACTGCCTTACTGCCTAAAAACAGGAAAAGAATTACCGTGGGAATTATCTCGATGCTGGAAAATGACTGGCTTACAAAGGAAAGTATTCGTAAAAAGGTTGCGGTCATCCCATTCATGGAAAAACTCATAAGCATCGCTGAAAGAGAACTGGAAACAGATTCAGCTCGTAAAAATATGATCAATGGAATTCACTATTTTATTCATAAGGTGAATATAGAAAAAATAGCCCCATTTGTAGAAAAAGAAGTCAAATTACTGATAAACCGTCTGGATATGAAAGTGTATCTCCCAGTCATCATCGATGAATTAACGAAACGCAATTATGATGAAAAAGCCCTTGATTATATTTTAAATGAAATTGATACATGGGCGGAAAAAGATACGACAAGAGACCGGCTTGGGAGAATGGCCGTTGATGCAATTGAAAATATCAAAGCAGATGGTTTTATGCAATTTGCTTTAAAATCATTTAGTAATTTAGTGAATGAGGAAAAACTGGGCAATATTATTCAAAATCTTATTCATAAGGGCGTGGAAAGTTTTCGGGATCCACATAATCAAAACCGGGCCACACTTTTGATAGCTCTCAACGATAAGCTGCAAAACATGAAAAGTGATGAAAATTTAATAACTGAACTGAATAATCTAAGAGAAAAACTCGTAACGAAATGGGAACCGGAAGAAAAGATTATTACGGTTTTGCAACAATTTAAAGAAAAAGCAATCACATTTATCCAAGACCCAGGCTTTTTCGAGACACATCTTTTCCCGTTTTTAACCAATTTAATAAATGAATTAAAAGCAAATGATGAAAAACTCGAACTGGCTGAAAGCTGGATTAAGAAACAAATTTCGATTTTTGTTGACAATAACCATCCAAAAATTGGAAAATTAGTCAAAGAAAACCTTGAAAAATTAGATGATAAAACCCTCATTCGCATGATTGAAACAAATGTCGGAAATGACCTGCAATGGATTCGTGTAAATGGAGCGGTTTGCGGATTTTTAATTGGTCTGATATTAGTAAGTTTAAGAATGTTGTTCTAATTTGTAAAGCTGCCTTGAAAATTTTCAGGGTAGCTTTTTTTATGGAATTTCTCCTATAAAAAATCAGTTTTGTCCATGAAAAAAGTCAGTTCTTTTTCAGATTTTTAAGTCATATTTACTACTGTAGTCATATTTTTTTAGTGAAAAAAGGAGGATGAAGTATGGGGATTAAGTTTATCAAAATCTCTGTCGTGTATTTTGTCATTGGGGTCCTAATTGGTATGTATATGTCCATGACGGAAAAATTCACCTTCACACCTGTTCACGTCCACATCATTCTATTAGGCTGGATGTCAATGGCACTCGCCGGACTTATTTATGTTGCCTTTCCGGCGGCAGCAGAAACGACATTGGCAAAGGTTCATTTTTGGCTTCATAATATAAGCCTTCCGATTATGATGATTGGCCTTGCCTTCCTGGTATCAGGTACAACAGCAGCCAGCCCAGCAGTAGCAACCGGAGGCACGTTAATGGTCTTAGGGGTTATCGTCTTCGCCATCAATATTTTAAAAAATGTAAGAAGGTAAACTTGAACTAATTTTATTTATTTAAAAAAGAAAGGGTTGCGGAATCCATTTTTTGCCGCAGCCCTTTTGATACTTTATTTTTCTACCGTAAATTTTTGATTTGGCATCGTGTGCATATCTCTTGCGGTAACATGGGCAGTAACATAATATTGCCCCTCGTCCTTGAAGGTTTTTGTAATCGAGTAAATCCCTTTCCCTTCATTTTTAGCCTTAAGCATCTCATGTTTGTCCTGTCCGGACTTCCAAATTTCAAATTTTACTTCGTCTGCATCTGATACTTTTTCCTTCCCTTGTGTTACAATCGCTTCTATTTTTGCATTTTGATTTGCCGGAATGGTTTCCGGAACAAATTTAATGGCTACCTTTACCTCTTGGGGTGTACCGCTGCTGTTACTGGTATTCAACCCGCTTTGATCCGAACAACCCGCAAGCAGCCCTATCAATACCACGAATCCTATGAAAAATTTCTTCATGATAATCTCCCTTTTAAACATTTTGCCTAACTTCCTAAAATCTTATCACTAAATCGGCAGTAAACAAAACGATAAATCCCAACACGTAAAGAGGGTGTCCCAAAAATATAACTTTTAGGGGCACCCTCTACCTTTTAGGATAGTTCAACAATAATAAATAGGCATTTTTCCAATTAATTCAAGCTGTTTCTATAAACATAAGGATCATTTGGCTTTGGAATGATTTTGTAGCTAGTTACTTTCAAAACAGGAATTTTCATTTTCATTGGTTGATAAAAAACGGTATCCATGGTCCCTGTTACCTGGTACCACTGGTCATTTGGAATGTGTATGTTATTTGGAAATTGAATCATCATTCCAAAAGCTCCAGAGTCTGCTACACAGTGAATGATCCCAAATCGCAGTAAGAAAAGTTGATTAGGCTGTAAACCAGGGCCATTGTACGAAAATCCTTTCAAGGTAATCGTTTTTCCCGCAAAAGTCCCTGGAAAATTATAAATGACTTCTAAGCCTACTAAAAAGTCTTTATCTGATAAAGTAATATTATTTTTTCCGACATAGGATTTAGACTCCTTGTGAACTAAATCTTGAAAGTCGCCTTGATTCATGAATTTACTCATATCAGGATTTAGAACTTGATGGGTACCGTACTTGTCATTTCCGTCCTCTAATGTTGGGAATGAAAATCCCTTTGCATCCACTAACTGAGAGTCAAGAGTCGCAACGGGCAAAACAACACCTGATATTGCAGGTATTAATACAAAAGTGTATCCCAAGATTTTTTTAAATTTTTTCTTAGTGAACTTTTTCTCCTTGCCCTCTCCATGTTCATGATGGTGTTGATGGTCATGATGACAATCACAATTATGTTGATGGTCCGTCTCATCCTTCTTACTGGCAATATACCAGCGAATTCCTTCCACAATAGTCAAGAAAAATAAAACGTAGATCATACTATAAGAGAGGAAAGAATATTTTTGGTTTATATATTTTGAGATGTTTCCTGTTGAATGCAACATAAAAAATAAGTTTGTGAAAAGCAATAAAATTACAACCCGATACATTACCCCACATCCTTTACAAAAGAAGTGAACCGACAAATACCAATCCCGAAATTAAAGAAATGAGAAGAATCACAAATTTCGGTTTGAAGGAACCAAACATCATCAGCAGGTTCTTAATATCTACCATGGCCCCAAATACTAAAAAGGCGACGATTGAACTTTGAGCAAAACTGTTCCGGAAAGACGAAGCTACGAATGCATCCGCTTCTGAACAAATGGATAATATGAACGCCAAAGCCATCATAATCAATGAAGCGGTAATTTTTGTATTTCCCAAAGTAACAAGAATCTTTGTTGGAATATATACTTGCATTGCAGAGGCAATTAATGCACCCATGACCAGAAATTTTCCCACACTTAAAAATTCATCGATTGTATGGGTGATGACACTAATTAGTTTTTGTTTCGTATTTTGCTGCGAATGATCATGTGCATGTTCGATATAATTCAATTTTAACGGTGTTTCCTTATAGAAAAAAGAAAGAATGATCCCGACTAAAATAGAAACTCCGATGGCCAAACCTGCCCTGTACCAAACCATCATCCAACTATCACCGAATGCGATAAATGTAGCGACAAGAACGATCGGATTAATAATTGGGGCGGAAAGCATAAATGCAATCGCGGAATACGGTGCCAACCCCTTTTTTATTAAGCGCGCTGTAATCGGAACAATCCCGCATTCACAGCCTGGGAATAAGGCTCCAATGAAACTGGCAGTTATAACAGATAAGAATCTATTTTTAGGCATAATTCGAATAATGGTATTTTCCGAAACGAAAACTTCAATCAGTGCAGAAACTAAAGCCCCAATAATAATAAAAGGAATCGCTTCAATCACAATACTGATAAAAATCGTATTTAATTGCAATAGTCTATCCATGAAAACCTCCAAACTTCTACCTAGACTCATGGAAACTACTATACTCTCATTACTAAATATCGTCCAACGAAAAAAACTGGAATTACAAAAAGATACAGCCAACTAAGAGTTGGCTGTATCTTTTATGGCTAGTATGGGACAAGATTATCTTTTCTTAATTTGGCTTTTTCGACATCCGATTTACTGAAATCATAGTTATAAATTGCGCCTTCCCAGTCGCCATACATTGGGTTCGGAAAAACAATCAGTTTCTTACCAAATTCATAACGATGTTTGTCCACCGCTTGGAGTCTTTCGGAAACAGATAAATCATCGAATCCGCTGAAATCTCCCAAGTTATCGCCAAATAATAGGACAATATTATGTGTTTTCGCGACTTGCTGACGGCGGATTTCTTTGCCTTTTTCTCCAGGCTGTTTTAACAAGACATGTGCAGCATCTGCTTGCGGTGCACCAACACTTTTTAAATTTTTAATCGTTGCATCCTTTTGTACTTCAGTTCGGTTCGATATGTAGTATATTTCTACACCCTTTGCATTTGCATACTTTAAGAAATCAATGGCCCCCGGAAGCGGTTTCGCCTGTGCACTATTAATCCACTCATTCCAATTTAATGGATAGGCTTTTCCTGAAACCACATTCCACGCCTGATATGGACTATTGTCCAAAATCGTTTCGTCAATATCAAGGACTACAGCTGGTTTTAAAGCTTTTTTCTTTGGCTTTTTCTTTAAAATCTCATTCAGCCTCATTTTCCCGACATTGTATCCTTGATAATATAATGCTTTTGCTTCGCCCGCTTTTTGAAACCAAAGAACAGACATCGTATTCTGGTCTTGCAGTGCAGCAGTAGGATCCGCTACATTTTGCGCATTGGCATTTGTACTAAAAAACGATATGGATAAGACTGCCGTTGCAACGAATGCTGTAAATTTTTTCATCCCTTTTCCCTCCTTCATTCAGTCGAAATTAGTATGTGACAAATCCATGGATGGATTCATTCCTTTTTTAAGTAAGGCTCTTTTTCGTAAACTTTGTTGCTTTTGGACCTTATTAAGGGGCATTCACTAAGTTTCTAGGCAATTTTCGCAAATGTCTTACGAAAAGATGCCACGAAGCATTTAGTTATACGGGTTGATGAACTTATACGAAAAACAACAACCTATGCGAAAATAGCCTTAAGTAAAAAAAATGGAGCCCGATTGCCGGGCTCCATTTTCGTAATATGATTTAACTTGCTTGATTTTTTGTTTTTGACGGAGAAGAATTTCTTTTATGAAAACCTTTTAAATAGTAATATCCAACGAGGCCTAAAATAAAGATTGGTCCAACGATTACGGCAATTCTTTGATCAGGATTAATCGCCATAATCACCACAACAAAAACAAGAAATGCAAGTGAAAGATAAGAAGATAGCGGATATAACGGCAGTTTATATTTCAACTGCTTCTCCTCTTCTGGCTTCATATCTTTACGATGACGAAGCTGGGATAAAAGTATAATAGCCCATGTCCAAATCGCCGAGAAAGTAGCAATACTTGTTACCCATGTAAATGCTTTCGCAGGTACCACATAGTTTAAAACTACACCAACCAATAATACGGCTGCAGAGGCAATAATTGCAAGACCTGGAACTCCTGTCTTTGTTACTTTTCCGAATCTCTTAGGCGCTTCTCCATGCTTTGCAAGGTCAAATAACATCCTTGCTGTGCTGAAAATCCCACTATTACAAGAAGAAAGAGCGGCAGTAAGAACAACAAAGTTAATAATTCCTGCTGCACCTTTAATTCCAATTTGTTCAAAGGTTAATACAAATGGGCTTCCCTTTGTTCCAATTTCCTGCCAAGGATAAATGGACATGATAACAAAAAGTGCACCAACATAGAAAATTAGAATACGCCAGAAAACAGAATCGATTGCTCTTGCAATAGTCTTTTCAGGGTTCTTAACCTCTCCTGCTGTAACCCCAATCATTTCAATTCCTAAGTAAGCAAACATGACCATTTGCAGGGACATTAAAATTCCTTTAAATCCGTGTGGGAAAAATCCGCCATGATTCCATAAATTATGGATACCAGTCGCAATTCCTCCATTTCCAAGTCCAAAGAAGATCATTCCTAGACCAACAACAATCATTAAACAAATAGTTACAATTTTAATTAGAGCAAACCAGAATTCAAGTTCACCATAGGCTTTTACAGCAAGGAAGTTGACAGTGGCCATGATCACCAATGCCGCCAATGCCCAAAGCCATCCAGGTGTACTTGGAAACCAATATTGCATATAAACGCCGACTGCAGTAATTTCTGCCATACAGGTTACAACCCATAAGAACCAATAATTCCACCCGGTTATATAGCCTGCAAGCGGTCCTAAATAATCACGTGCATATTTACTAAATGATCCCGCTACAGGTTTTTGAATGGCCATTTCCCCTAGGGCACGCATGATAAAAAACATGATCAAACCACTAAATCCATAGCCAAGAATAATTCCCGGGCCTGCCATTTTAATAGCTGTTGCTGAACCGAGGAATAAACCAACCCCGATTGCGGCCCCTAGAGACATTAAATTAATATGTCTTTCTTCCAAACCACGATGAAGTTCTTTTTCTTGAGGGTTTTTACTCATAAATTCATCTCCTCTTATATCATAACTTCTATTTTTAATGATAATGCTAATAGATTAGATCTGTTACTCTTTTACGCTTTTTAACTTTATCAATATAGTAATAATATTATTCATTTGCAAATAGTGAACAGAAAACAAATGTTTTAGGATGAATAGACCCACCTCCAGATTCCACTGGTGTTACCGCTTTCATTTTTCATTATACTAATTTTTTCTATTTTTGAAAATACCTAAAATTATTTTAACATTTTTACTTTTTATTTCTTTTGTGCAAAAACTAGAATTTTTCACTGTCTTTTTGTATATTTAAACAAAATACACTTATTATTTTGTTTCTACTTTTTTGGGGGGAGACACTTGAATTCTTCACTTAATGACCCTTTTAAAGCTGACTTTGATAGTTTAGATGAGTTTGCCGATCTCATTAGTCAAGTCCTGCAATGCCCTATTACGATTGAAGATGCGAACCACCGGCTGCTTGCCTATAGTACACATGATGAAAGAACGGATCCGGCAAGAATTTCTACCATTATCGGCAGAAGAGTTCCTGAAAAGGTGATCAATCAATTATGGAAAGAAGGAACCATCCCCGCCCTGTTAAAAACAGATAAGCCCATTCGCGTAAAAAGTATGGACGACATCGGCCTAAGTGATAGAGTAGCTATTTCTATCTGGAAGCAAGAAGAGGTGCTAGGGTTTATTTGGGCCATTGAAATTGATAAAACATTAACAGAGCAAGATTTTATCCTGCTGAAAAAAGCTGCTGTAGCTGTAAAAAATAAATTACTGCAATTACAGACACGAAAAAACAGAAGGGGTGAACATTTTCAAGAATTCTTTTGGAAGCTGTTAACGGGTCATTTAACCGTTAATGAGGAAATCCTTCAGAATTTCGGGACATTAAAAATTACTCCTTCCCCTTCTTATGCTATCCTTGTTTTTCAATTTCAGCAAAACATTACCCGGAAAGAGGAGCAATCCATTTCTTACCTGTTAAAAACAAGCCAGCGTCTAACCATTATGCTTTATACAATTGATTGCAACCAGCTGATATTACTTGTATCCGCTCCAAAAAACGATCAACAAGGAGGAGATATTGGCCATTTTGCTCATTCATTTGTGTCGAAAATGAATGAACGATATGGAGTTAAGAATATTACTCCCGTTTTTAGCAGTATTTATGATGATTATGGAAAAATTGGGAAAGCTTATCAAGAAACACTAAAGATTTTAACGATTAAGGAAAAGTTCCCATTTGAAACCAAAAATATCTTTCATTATCAACAGCTAGGCATCTATCAATTTTTTGATTTGCTTTTAGATAAAAGAAAAACCGAGGAATATGAAAACCGTTCATTAAAATTACTTCATGAATATGACCAAAAACATAACAGTAATTTAGTGGAAACCCTTGAGATTTTTCTTAATCAAGACACTAATATCCCAGATGCTGCTAAGGAATTAAACGTTCACGCTAATACCTTAAATTATCGCTTGAAACGGATTTCTGAAATTGGGGAAGTTAACTTTAAAGATCCCAATCAAAAAATGCTGTTATTCCTGGATTTAAAATTGGAAAAATATCATCGTTTGTGAAAATCACCAAAAAGGAGAAAAATATTTCTCCTTTTTCCACAAAGAAAAACAGCGGCAAACATTCTATACTAAAACCAGAGCAATGAATAACCTAAGTTACTAAGGGGGATTTATAGAATGTTTATTGGAGTACCTAAGGAAATTAAAAACAATGAAAATCGAGTTGCACTTACACCAGCTGGAGTGGTTTCATTTTTAAATGCAGGACACAGTGTTTTAGTTGAAAAGGACGCTGGAATTGGAAGCGGTTTCTCCAATGAGGATTATGTAAAAGCCGGCGCGCAAATTATTGAAAGCGCTGATCAAGTTTGGGGAAAAGCCGAAATGATCATGAAAGTTAAAGAGCCGCTGGCAAGTGAATATAAATACTTCCGTCAAGGCTTGATTCTTTTCACTTATTTACACTTAGCTGCTGAGCCGCCATTAGCAAAAGCGCTTAAAGATAGCGGCGTAATTGCGATCGCATATGAAACAGTCGAAGTTAACAGAACTCTTCCTCTTCTTACACCAATGAGTGAAGTTGCGGGACGTATGGCTGCACAAATCGGTGCTCAATTCCTGCAAAAATTCTACGGCGGTCAAGGTATCCTTCTTGCAGGAGTGCCAGGAGTTAATCGCGGTAAAGTTACCATCATTGGCGGCGGAGTTGTCGGAATTAACGCAGCCAAAATGGCTGTCGGTTTAGGTGCAGATGTAACCATCATTGACTTAAGTGCAGATCGCCTGCGTCAATTGGACGATATTTTTGGAAACCAAGTGAAAACATTAATGTCCAATCCATTTAATATTGCTGAAGCGGTCTCTGAAGCTGATCTTCTAATCGGTGCAGTATTAATCCCAGGTGCGAAGGCTCCTAAGCTTGTTACCGAAGAAATGGTTAAAACAATGAAACCTGGTTCAGTCATTGTTGATGTTGCCATTGACCAAGGTGGTATTGTAGAAACAAGCGACCATGTAACAACACATGATAATCCTACTTTCGTTAAACATGGTGTAGTTCATTATTCAGTTGCAAACATGCCTGGTGCAGTTCCTAGAACTTCAACCATCGCACTTACGAATGTTACGGTTCCATATGCCGTGCAAATTGCTAACAAAGGCGTTATCAAAGCTATTGCCGAAAATTATGCCTTAAAACTTGGCGTAAACGTTGCAAACGGTGAAATTACGTACGAAGCCGTTGCAAAAGATCTTGGCTATGACTATGTTACGGTTGAAGATGCATTAAAAAAAGAATTAGCTGCTCTTTAATAAAACTATAAATTTCATTAAATCCTCACAGGAATTTCTTGTGGGGATTTTTCTTTGTATGTTCAAGATTTATAGAATGAACCTAACAGTAAATGAGAACGATAATAGCAATTAAGAACTTAGGAAGTGATTAGATGCAAAGGATTTTGGTATCCATTTTCATTCTCTTAGCTTTTATATTTTCTCTCAATGGAAACAATACGTTCGCAAAACACCCCGGCCAATTATCCTCCAATCATGATCAGCCGATTCGCGGAATCTATGTAAAAGCTGAAAATACAAGCGGCACACAGTTTCAAAAATTATTTTCATTTGTAAACCAAACCGAATTAAACGCAATGGTCATCGATATTAAAGATGATTATGGAAATTTGACCTTTCTGCCCCCTAAAAATTCACCGTATTATGCTGTCAGCCGGCCTTATATTAAAAACCCAACAGCATTATTAAATACACTAAAAGAAAACTGTATCTATCCAATTGCCAGAATTGTCGTATTTAAAGATTCTGTATTGGCAAATAAAGCACCAAATCTTTCTTATAAAACAACAAAAGGCCTTTGGAAAAACTCTGGGGGTGATTCCTTCACAAACCCATTTCTCAAAGAGGTCTGGGACTATAATATTGGAATGGCCATCGAAGCTGCAAAGATTGGTTTTAAAGAAATTCAATTTGACTATGTGCGTTTTCCAGAGAAATTTGAGACCTTTGAACAACAGCTTATTTATGAAAAGGGAACATTTCCTTCCAAAGATGGACAAAATCGAATCGCCGCGGTAACTAGTTTTGTTAAAAATGCACGGGAGAGGTTAAAACCCTATAATGTTAAAGTTTCCGTAGATGTTTTTGGCAATGCAACCGTTATACCGGAGGCACAAGGTATTGGTCAAAATTTCTCAAAAATTGCTGACAACGTCGATGTCGTTTCCGCGATGATTTATCCCAGCCATTGGACAGGAATTTTTGGAATCCAAAAACCTGACCTTCATCCCTATCAGCTTGTAAGCGAGTACGCAAGAGTTGAAAAGGAGCGGTTGCAAAAATTACCAGCCCCTCCTGTTTCAAGACCCTGGCTGCAGGATTTTACCGCAACATGGCTTGGAAAAGGAAATTACAAGGTGTATGGCAAAAAAGAAATTGAAGATCAAATTCGAGGGCTGCATTCTCAGGGGATTAACGAATTTTTGCTTTGGAATGCCGGCAATCATTACACACAAAACGTGGATTACACACCGTACTAATAGAATATAGAATCATTAGCAACATAAAAAACCAAGGCATTGATATACGATACCTTGGTTTTGCTAATTTTACTATTACTAAATATACTTTCGATGAACCCCTTTTCCGTCATAAGTAAATAACATTTTTCTTTCTTCAACAGTCGTTTCCATATGAACGGGTCTGCCCCATAGCTGGTGGATATACGGCAATACTTTTTCAAGGTATTTTACATCCAGCTCCACACCCTCATACCAATGCCTCAAATAAAGTTCCCCATTTTTCAAATAGTCGCCATCATTTACGGTAATGTATGGGAACCCGCCATTAACCCTCATGTTGACAAGCTGGTCGCGAACTTGTTCCCACTGTTTGTCGACAATTTTATAATCCCTTCCTTGTTTCTGGAAAAGATACATATCCTCACGCATAACCAGATCCTTATTCAAGTAATTACGCAAGAAGGATATATCCGATTCCACCTCACGGACTTCAAACATTTTTTCCCGTCCGGAATCTGGCTGGACACCACGGAGTTTCATTTCCTCGGTTGGATTATTATAGCGTTCCTCAATATCCTCAAAAATCTTGATGCCAAGATAGTATGGGTTAATGCCTGTTTTTGACGGTTGTACGACGCCGGCATTTAATTTGGCAAATTCAATCGCTTCGTCACTCGTTAAGTCCATTTCTCTTAAAATCCGCTGGTGCCAATAAGATGCCCAGCCTTCGTTCATAATTTTCGTTTCCAGCTGCGGCCAGAAATATAACATCTCTTCGCGCATCATCGTTAAAATATCGCGCTGCCAATCCTCCAATTCCCTGCTGTATGTTTCAATAAATAACAGCAGGTCTTTTTCAGGTTTTGGCGGAAATTTCTTTTTAACATGTTTCTTTTCTTCTTTTTTCTCTTTTTCATCTAAAGCCCATAAATCATCATATGGTGAATTGCTTCGATGTTCCCCGCTCTCTTCCTCTTCTGCATCATCCATTGACCATGCCAATTTCGGTCTCATTAACGATGGATCTATATGTTCGTCAATCGCTAACACAGCATCTAAAAACGTCTCTACTTCTCTTTTCCCATATTGGATTTCATATTTCCGAATTCTTTCGGCGGTTGCGGCCATACTTTCCACCATATCGCGCTTCGTATTTTGAAAACGAACATTATTCTTAAAGAAATCACAATGGGCGAGTACGTGTGCAACGATCAGTTTATTTTGAATTAATGTGTTGGAGTCCAATAAGAAGGCATAACATGGGTTTGAATTAATGACAAGCTCATATATTTTACTTAATCCTAAATCATAGTGAAGCTTCATCTTGTGAAATTGTTTGCCAAAGCTCCAATGTGAAAATCGGGTTGGCATTCCATAGGCACCAAATGTATAAATAATTTCCGCTGGACAAATTTCGTAACGCATCGGATAAAAATCAAGGCCAAAACCACTTGCAATTTCAGTAATCTCGCTAATGGCATATTCCAGTGCATTGCGATTTTCCCCGTTCATGAGCCATTCCCCCTTTTCCTCTTACCACAATGTATGAAGAAAAGGCGGGAATGATGAAACATGATAGAAAAAACATAGACAGCAGGCTATTTATTCGTTTATTTTTTTTGCTTCGAATGCAAGCATTAAGCCAACATTTTTATTTCGTTCCCATTCCTTTTTAAATACGGATAATGGCGGATTAGTATCCCCCACAAGATAGCTGATTTCAATTGTTAGTGCAGGACGATGGTATGTGGTAATAAACCAATCGGTAAAACCACCACCCACGGCCTCATTATCCGGTTTACCTAATTTATATCCCGTTATTTTTGATATTTTTTTGGCAATTTTAAGGTCCCTCATGGAGTTTTTACCATTTTTATATTTCCAAAAAATTTCCCGTCCTGCGGTGTGATAGGCAATCGCAGCACTTGGCTGAATCTGATGAATAAAACGGGTTAAAGCAATTACTTCATTTGCTTCTAATGAAGCCTTTCCTTTATAAAATTTATAAAAAGGGATCCGCGGTTCCTCATTTAGCAAATCCCAGTCAGCTGGGTATTGGCGATTCAAATCAATACCAATTCCATTTGCTTTCCACCTTTTAAAAATACGTAACCCCTCATTCATTTCTACTAATTGCTCTAGTTGTTTGGGGGGTATTCCCGTGAAGTCATTTTGTTGAATCATGACACCATCAGGATTCAACATTGGAATAAACCAAATCGAAACTTCATTTAAAATTTCAGTGTTCTTTTTTTCTTTATTATATGCTTCAGCATAGGTTTCGAGCATTTTCATCAGCAGCGTACTCGTCAACCATTCCCGCCCATGATGGCTGCCAATGAGGGCAATATTTTTCTTACCCTTTCCAAGCTTAACTGCCCAAATATTTTTTCCAAAATAGGTTGTTCCAATCGATTGAATCCCAACCACTTGATTATACTTTCTCTGAATTTTTGAAAGGTCTTGTTTCAATATTGCGTACGAATAAGGCTTTTCAACCTCCACTAGGCATTCCCCAAAAGTATTTTCAGGGTAAAATGTAAATAAAACCATTAAGCATAGGATGAACCTGAGCATAGTGTCCCCCCTTACCACTTTGTAAATGAATTTATACAGGTAAAAGTTATAAATCGCGTTAAATAAGGGTGTCCAACATTTTCTGCGAAAGTTTACGCCGAAAAATCATAAAATAAACTCAACTCCTAACAAGGAGGAGAAAAGTAAATGAATAAAGTGGATTATGACCGAGCATTGTATTATACACACCGGTCCGAATGGGATAATTTATTAATTTTGATGGTACGAACTAAAGACCAATTTTTATCAAAGAAAATAGAACAATTCCTGCATGCCTACCATTTTGAACATGATTACTCTGTGTTAGAAAAAAAATTATATGCCTTACTTCGGTACATCGACCATGCAAACGAAGTAACGGATTCTGATCCAAATGAGATTCCGATGTATAGTCTTTCCTGAAAAAGCAAGTGAATACAAAATTGTGTGAGAAAATATTTACAACCGGACTAAAGAATTCCACCACCAAAAAAAAACGGCCCTCTATAAGGGTCGTTTTTAAATTATTTCTTAATTACTCTATTTCGGAAGGATCACCTTCAGGACTCATGTTTGATGAACATTGTCACTTTATCTCGATACCAAATTTATTTTTTCATCGACAAGCCCCATAAAATCTTTTTCAATGGTTGCAAGCTTGCGTTTACTCTCTTCGAGGCTTGGGCTATTTACGCCAAAATAGAACTTCACTTTTGGTTCCGTTCCGGACGGTCTTAGACAAACCCATGAGCCATCCTCAAACGTATATTTTAAAACATTGGATTTTGGCAGTTCAATTCTTTCCTCACCACTATTAGTTAACCGAATTCCAGTTAAATAATCCTCTGAAGTGGACGTATTCAAAGATCCAAGTACATTTAATGGAACTGAACGGAAGGATGCCAAAATTCGCTGAATCATTTCTGCTCCGTCTTTCCCTTTTAATGTTAAAGAGCGCAGGCCTTCTTGATAATAACCGTACTTTTCAAATACCCGCATCATCCCTTCATAAAGGGTTAATCCTTGTTTTTTATAATATGCACAAACCTCTGTTGCCAAAAGGGCTGCTTGAACAGCATCTTTATCACGGGCAAAATCGCCAATCAAATACCCATAGCTTTCTTCATACCCAAATAAAAAGGTATGCTCACCCGTTTTTTCATACTCATTGATTTTTTCCGCAATAAATTTGAATCCCGTTAACACATCAACGGTTTCTAATTGATAGGATTCAGCAATCTTTCTGCCAATTTCAGAGGTAACAATCGTTTTTAACACCACTCCGTTTTGCGGAACTGTGCCTTTTTCCTTTTTCTGCGAAAGCAAATAATCCAATAGCAATGCACCCGTCTGGTTTCCTGTAAGGACTATATATTCTCCCTCATAATTTTGGACAGCAATTCCTAAGCGATCCGCATCCGGGTCGGTTGCAATTAAAATGTCCGCACCAATCCTTTTACCTTCTCGAATGGCTAATTCAAACGCTGCATGTTCCTCAGGATTCGGGCTTTTTACCGTTGAAAATTCAGAATCCGGTTGTTCTTGCTCTTTTACTACCGTTACATTTTTATAGCCAAAAGCAGAAAGTGCATTCCGAACAGGTTTATTGGCAGTACCATGTAATGGTGTAAAAACAATTTTAATATCGGTCTCATTTGCGAGAGTTGGATTTTCCGAAATGGTTTTCAATTTTTCTAAATAAGCGTTATCAATTTCCGCCCCAATAATTTTGATTAAACCCGCATTCCGAAGGCCCTCTTCCGAATCCACCTCAATTAAAAGCTCATTTTCAATTTCATTTACTCTGGCAATCACTTGATCAGCGCTTTCAGGTGGTAGCTGACCGCCATCATGTCCGTACACCTTGTAGCCGTTATATTCCGGTGGGTTATGGCTTGCCGTTACTACGATTCCGGAAAAGGCATTTAAATACCTTAAGGCAAAGGATAGTTCAGGTGTTGGTCTTAATTCATCAAATACATACGTTTGAATCCCTTTAGTCGCTAATGTTTTGGCAGCTTCCATGGCGAACTCGGGAGATTTATGCCGGGAATCATAAGCAATGACGACTCCTCGTTTTTTTGCTTCAATACCATTTTCTTCTATGTATGCAGCTAATCCAGCAGAAGCTTTTCTCACCGTATAAAGGTTCATCCGGTTTGTACCAACACCAATTTCCCCTCTCATTCCGCCGGTACCAAACTCTAAATTTTTATAAAAAGCTTCCTCCAGCTGTTTCTCATCATTTTTCAGTTCGAATAATTGACTTTTTAACTCTTCATCTAATCCATCAAAGTTGATCCATCTTGTTGCATTTTCTTTCCAGTCCATTTTATCTCCTCCTGATTCTTTCTACTTTATATTCTTTCGAAGTTTGAGACCGTTACTCCTTTTAAAATCGCCGGATTTATTACGACATTTTTCGCACCATGAACTATTTTTTACCATTACTATTTTAAAATTACTTTGTTTTAAGCACAAGGATTATAAAAATAAAGCACCCGGAATCCAGGTGCTTAAATGATTAATTCATTTGCTGCTTTTGTATAGATACTAAATATACTGTTTTTCATACTTTTTGCTTCCACAAATTGATCATATTCAAATGGGAAGAATAGGCCAAATTCTTGTAAATTTGTAACATTCTTATTAAAAAGTGATGAATAATGATCATCAAGCGTGGGAGATTCAAGGATGGAAATAATCGTCTGGATGCTGGCCATGACTTGGAATGCATCTTTTAAAGTGCTAAAATCTTCAAGCTGTTCACTTGAGGTGTGCAAAACCTTTAGCTTTTCAAATGTACGAATTTCATCATCCGAAAAATAGAGTGGAAAAACAGTTGAATAAATATACCTCACAAGTCCACAAATTTCTTCCTCTTGACTTGGTGTTGAGGCAAAAACAATTTTCACTTGTAACCCACCTTTGCTATTGCTATTTTCTAATGTATATTTAACATTAGAATAACATAATTTCTTGGGTTAAAACGGTGGTAATTAAAACCATGCATAACCTGTTTTTTAAGGAGAATAAAATGTTAAAAACAAACAAAAAAGGTAATTGGTTCGAATTAACAATTCCGGAAATTTGGGATGGAATATCGATTGAAGAGCTCTTTCAAAAGAAATGGAATTCTCCCAAAAAACTAACCCATCAATTTCGCATGGAACAGAAGGTTTTAGTTAATGGTCAAAAGTTTCCTTGGAATAAACCATTAGAAACCGGCTATAAATTACAAGTAAAATTATTTGAAGAGGAAGAAATCAACATTCCTCCCCATTATATGGAGATTTCCATTTTATATGAGGACGATCATGTTCTTATGTTAAATAAACCGCCGTATTTGAACACTCATCCAAATGACCTCTTAAAGGATACCAATACGCTTGTAAATGCTGCTTCCTTTTATTTGCAGTCTAAAGGGGAAATGCGAAATATTCGGCAAATTCATCGACTTGATAAAGATACTTCTGGTGCGGTTCTTTTTGCCAAGCATCCATTGGCCGGAGCTATATTGGATCGAATGTTAGAAAGTAGGGAAATTAAAAGAACCTATATTGCCATTGTCCACGGGTTGTTTAGACAAAAGAAAGGAACTATTAATGAACCAATCGGACGCGACCGCCACCATGCAACCAGAAGGAGGGTATCACCCACCGGACAAAAAGCGATAACCCATTATCAAGTGATCAAGGAAGTTCCTAAGCAACAGCTTTCGTTTATCAAATGCTGGCTAGATACAGGTAGAACGCATCAAATTCGTGTCCATTTCAGTCATCTCGGTCATCCACTGGTTGGGGATATATTATATGGAGGTAAACCGCTCGTTAAGCGTCAAGCCCTTCATGCCGCGAAACTTGAATTTATTCACCCTTTTACAGAAGAAAAAATTATTTGTCATGCCCCCTTTACAGATAAACCAGCTATTTTTAAGGATATAGACCTTAACCATATTTAAATAAGAAAAGCGCAAGCGCCTTGTTCAGCCTCAGGCACAGCATAAGACAAGCCGGCGAGAAGGTTGCACTTTAACCTTCTTGACGGATTGGCTTATGACCTAGAGGGGCAGGACGCTTGCGCTGGACAATTCTCAAAGACGAAAATTTTATACTTTCTTTACTTTAAACAAAAAGCCTCCGAAATTGGAGGCTCTTTGTTTTAACGGTCTGTTTTTCGGAATGCCCTCATAATTAGACTTAGCAGGAAGACTAAAACAACTGCACCGATAATCGCCGGGATAATGGCAAAGTTTGCAACAGTAGGACCCCAATTCCCAAGAATTAATGATCCAAGCCACGCCCCGACAAATCCAGCAATTATATTACCAATAACCCCTCCTGGAATGTTTCTTCCAGCAACAAGTCCTGCTATCCAACCAATAATACCACCTACAATTAATGACCAAATGAAGCTCACTGCGAACACTCCTTTTTAGTATTCATTATTTCATTTGATACAAGCATTCAATCCATGTACTGAATTGCCTGTATGTATAAAGTACCCAAATTCTATACTTCTAATCAAAAAATGAAGAACCGAATTTAAAATCCGGTTCTTATTTTCAAGAGTCAACAATATATGGTTTAAGGTAAATCAATTAACATAAATCTTGCATTTCTTGACGCTTTAATTTGTAATTCTTGTTTTTCGGTTATACGAGCAGAATCACGTTTTTCCAATTTGTATTGCTGATTAAGGGTTACTTTCCCTTCAATCATAAAGAAAAAGATTCGGCGCCCTGCTTCCTGATAAAAGGTAAGCTCTTTTTCCGCCTCCAAATCGGATAAATAGATAGTAAGATCTTGATGGATATAAGCAACATTTTCACCATTAATTTTTGAAACCACCGGTAAAAGAGCATTTTCCATTTTTGCAGGGTCAAACTCGGTTCTTTCATATGAAGGAGTAAGCCCGTATTCCTCCGGCATGAACCATAATTGTAAAAAGTTCACAGCCTCATTAGCAGAAGGATTTACCTCCGAATGAATTACTCCTGTTCCTGCAGACATTCTTTGAATACCGCCATATGTGGTGACTGCGCTTTTCCCTGTACTGTCCTCGTGCTTTAATTGTCCTTTTAAAACGATTGAGACAATTTCCATTTCACGGTGTGGATGGGCCCCAAACCCTCTTAACGGCTGAACGATATCATCATTTAGCACGCGCATTGGACCAAATTGCATATTCGCCGGGTCATAATATTCAGCAAAAGAAAAACTAAAGTTACTTTTAAGCCAGCCATGATCTGCGATGTATCTCTCTTCTGCCTTGTAAATATCAAACATTCTATACACTCCTTATTAAACTGAATATATGATTTTTTTATTATTTCCATATAAGTTTACAAAAATCTCAAAACTAATTATCTTTAATTCAAGATAATTATAATCCTGTCGGGATCATTCGTCAACACTTTCCCTTCTCTCTTAAATCGTACATAAAAATCTTGTCTTTGGAAAAAGTATTAGGTATCTATCGAGTTTTACCAACACGGATAATTTATCAGAAAATTCAAATGTTAAGTTTTTGTAAAGTTGTGTTGAAATTAATTCATTTTTCGACATTTTTCATATAAAATATTGGACGGCACTTCAAACTTTGGACTTTATTTATGGGGGTAAATAAACGATGGCATTCAAAAAAAATGATAAGTTTTCGGTTTTGTTAAATAATATTTCTGCTAACTCAAAAGAAAGCGTTAATTTCTTTACAGAATATAAATTGAAAACGATTAGTGATTTAAAGATTTTTTCCGAAAAAATGAAAGAATATGAATCAAAGGGCGATACATTCGTTCACGAAATCATTAAGGAATTAAACGACGCCTTTATTACTCCAATTGAGCGGGAAGACATTCTCCACCTTGCCATGAGCATGGATGATGTTCTGGACGGACTGGAAGGTTGTGCGGCATTATTCGAAATGTACTCTATTACACAAGCGGATGACTTTATGCTTAAATTTGTTGAAGCCATTCAAGGAAGTGTCCACGAAATTGATAAAGCAGTTGGACTGCTTTCCAATAAAAAACTTCCTCAAATAAGAGAACATGCCATTAAAATTAAAGATTTCGAATCGAAATGTGATAATATTTTACGTCAATCGATTAAAAATTTATTTGCAGTTGAAAAAGATCCAATTCGTATCATTCAATACAAAGAAATTTATGAAACACTTGAGGATATTGCCGACAGCTGTCAGGAAGTTGCCAATACACTTGAAACTATCATAATGAAAAATGCGTAAGGAGCATTAATATGAGTTTAATTTTTATCTTGACTATGTTAATTGTTATTGGCGCCTTGGCATTTGACTTCATAAATGGATTCCACGATACAGCAAATGCGATTGCAACATCTGTATCGACGAAAGCATTAAAACCAAGGCATGCCATTCTTTTAGCAGCCGTAATGAATTTTATTGGAGCAATGACATTTACCGGAGTGGCAAAGTCCATTTCAAAAGATATCGTCGATCCATTCACCCTTCATAATGGGTCCGTTGTTATTCTGGCTGCCATTCTCTCAGCAATTACCTGGAATTTAATCACATGGTATTTCGGAATCCCAAGTAGTTCCTCCCATGCCATTATTGGTTCGATTGCAGGAGCAGCCATTGCAGCAGAGGGATTTGCTTCATTAAACTATTCCGGATTTTTAAAAATACTTGAGGCACTGATTTTTTCTCCAATTTTAGCTTTCATTGTCGGTTATATTGTTTACAGCATTTTTAAAGTCGTATTTAAAAATTTCAATTTAACAAAAACCAATCGAGGCTTTCGTTATATTCAAATTGGGACAGCTGCCTTACAATCCTATTCCCACGGAACAAATGATGCACAAAAATCGATGGGGATTATCACCATGGCTCTTATCGCCAATAATTATCTTCCGCATAACGCGGAAGTCCCCCTATGGGTTCAAGTTTCCTGTGCGATAGCAATGGGACTTGGGACATCCATTGGCGGTTGGAAAATTATTAAAACGGTTGGCGGAAAAATTATGAAAATCCGTCCGATTAACGGGGTTGCTGCTGACTTAACCGGTGCTGCCATTATCTTTGGTGCTACCTATATTCATTTGCCTGTAAGTACAACACATGTTATTTCATCGGGAATTTTGGGTGTTGGTTCTGCGCACCGTATTAAAGGAGTTAAATGGGGTACGGCGCAGCGTATGCTCATTACTTGGGTCATTACATTGCCAATCTCAGCTATGTTAGCAGCCGTTTTGTTTTTCCTTCTAAATCTTATATTTTAATGATTCCGGGCCAGAGATTTAATACATCTCTGGTCTTTTTTGGACCTTATCTTTTATTGATATTTTTATTCGCAATCGTTTTAGGGTTAATCTTAATAGCACTTTCCGGAAAGCTTCAATGCATAACAGAAGAAAGTTTATTTTCACTTCTAATTTAGCTTCATTCTCATATTTTTTTATAAAAGGGACAAGTTTGAGGTGAAGTATATTAATGAAGCAAAAAATATTAGCCATGCTTATTGGCAGTCTGTTATTAAGTCTTGGAATAAACGGATTTTTAGTTCCTTACCATCTTCTTGATGGAGGAATAATTGGGATAGGATTGATTATCCATTATTTTTATGGGTGGCCGACAGGTTTATGTATCATTATTTTAAGCCTGCCTCTCTATATTTTAGCATGGTTTTTTGAGCGCCGTTATTTTTTTTACAGCTTGCATGGACTCATTATTTCTTCCTTTTGTATTGATTTGTTTTCGTTTTTGAACGGGAAAATTAGTATTGGGATTTTACCAAGTACCATTATCGGCGGCATTCTTGTCGGTATTGGGATTGGTCTGATGCTTCGTTATGAAACAAGCACAGGAGGTACAGATCTGCTTGCCCAGCTATTAACAAAATTTACTTCAATCAATATCGGAATCATTATTTTCTTAATTGATGGGCTTGTGATTACAAGCGGAATCCAAGTGGTTGGACTCGAAAATTTCTTTTATTCGCTATTAACCATTATATTTGTCGGACTTATGACCACTGTAACCGTAAAAAACAGAACCCAAATACATTAGCAAAAAGTTTTTATAACCCTTAATAGAAAAAGCCCTTGGAAGTTTTTTTAACAAGGGCTTTTCTGTGCGCTTTTTTTTGTTTGTAAGTACTAGATTCCACACTTCTTTTTTAAAACTTTAATTAAATTTGAGTGAAATTTCCATTAATCAGAATAAAATTATTATTTTAAAAAAACTTTCTTTTCTCGATGAATTATCTCCTGATTGTTGATTTATCAACATTTGTAACCGCTTTACATCATTATTTCCAAAAAAAGTTTTTGACGATTCTCAACATAAAAAGTATTATAAAATAGTAATTAAGGGAGGTAGTAAGATGTCAGATTTGAATAGACAGAAAATTGTGGACAGTGTCCCTCAAAAGGGCTTTTTTGGACATCCTAAAGGACTTTTTACACTGTTCTTTACTGAGTTTTGGGAGCGCTTCTCGTATTATGGAATGAGAGCAATTCTTGTTTTCTATATGTACTACGAAGTTTCCAAAGGCGGATTGGGCATGGATAAAACTCTCGCTCTATCCATTATGTCCATCTATGGATCATTAGTTTACATGTCTGGAATCATTGGCGGCTGGCTAGCTGACCGAATTTTCGGTACATCAAAAGCCGTTTTTTACGGTGGTATTTTAATTATGTTCGGGCATATTGTTCTTGCGATACCTGGAAGTGTATCTATGTTCTTTGTGTCTATGGTATTGATTGTACTTGGTACAGGACTTTTGAAGCCAAATGCTTCAACTGTTGTTGGAGAAATGTATAGCGAAGAAGACAATCGCCGTGATGCAGGTTTTACGATTTTCTATATGGGGATTAACGCAGGGGCATTTATATCACCGTTAATCGTTGGATCCGTTATGGATTACAGCTTCCATCTAGGTTTTGGTATTGCTGCAGTTGGTATGTTCTTAGGATTAGTAGTATTTATGCTTACTAAGAAAAAGAATCTTGGCCTCGCTGGTACAATCGTAAAAAATCCATTGACACCTGCTGAAAAGAAAAAAACTTTCACAATTATTGGATTAGGTATTGTTATTATTGCTGTTTTATGTGTTGTATTAATTTCAATGGGAAAATTAACATTTGAGAGCTTTATCAATCTAGTTACTATACTTGGTATTTTGATTCCAACCATGTATTTCATTGTCATGTACCGCAGCCCTAAAACAACAACGGTAGAACGTTCACGAATCATTGCTTATATTCCGTTGTTTATTGCAGCTGTAATGTTCTGGTCAATTCAAGAGCAAGGCTCAACTATCCTTGCAAGCTATGCAGATACACGCACACAGTTAAACTTTGCAGGAATTCATATCTCTCCAGCATGGTTCCAATCCTTAAACCCATTATTTATTATTATTTTTGCACCTATATTTGCTGCGGTTTGGTTAAAATTAGGAAAACGTCAACCGACAATTCCTCAAAAATTCTCGCTATCTTTATTGTTTGCTGGTGTATCATTCCTTGTCATTCTTCTGCCAGCTTACCTTGGCGGTTCAAATTCATTAGTTAACCCTTTATGGCTTGTTTTAAGTTACTTAATTTGCGTATTTGGTGAACTACTCATATCACCTGTTGGATTATCAGCGACAACAAAATTAGCACCTGCTGCCTTCTCGGCACAAACGATGAGTTTATGGTTCTTAGCAAGTGCTGCAGCACAAGCAATTAATGCGCAAATTGTGAAATTCTATACACCAGAAACTGAAATGACATATTTCGGTGTAATCGGTGGAGCTTCAATCGTACTAGGTATTTTGCTTTTTGTCCTATCACCAAAGATTCAGAGCTTCATGAAAGGCATTCGTTAATATTATTGAAAAAGGGGCTTAGGCCCCTTTTTTTAATAACAGCTTTTCCCCAGGAAAACTATCTATTACTATGTATGTATGATTTTTTTAGCCTCCCCCTCTACATCTTGGCATGCTTTTTTGAGCGGCGAACATAAACTTAACGAAAATCACCTAGAAAATTATTAAATAAATAGTTTAATTTTCCAATTTATTATGATAATATTCTTATGGTTACATAGGGAAAAATAACCATAAGGGAGAGAAAATAAAATATGTCTTGGTTTACAAAATGGTCTTTTCGGAATAAAGCCGCCGTTTGGATTATGTCATGCCTAATCTTAGTCATGGGAGTGGTAAGTTATTTCACCCTGCCGATGGAATTTTTACCTTCTGCAGACAACCCGCAAATTTCGATTATTGTGATGGGACAGGGAACTGATTCTAAAACAATGGAGAATCAGGTTACAAATCCGATTGAAGAGTCGATTTCAGGTGTAAAAGGGAAAAAGAACATTTTTTCCACAACAGGTGATGGTTATTCGAAAGTAGATATTAATTATGATTCAAAAACGGATATGAAAGAAGCAAAACAAGAGGTGCAGGAGGTACTGACAAACGTTCACCTGCCTGAAAATGTTTCAAAACCCACTGTCGTTCAATTAAATACCTCCATGATTCCCATTGCAGACGTAGCTGTTACCTTTAAAGAAGGATTAACCCCGGACAATCTAAATTTTGCTGATAAAAAAATTGTTCCAGTTTTTAAAGATATTAAAGGAGTTGCTTCGATTCAAACTTACGGAATGGCTAGCTCCTATATTTCCGTAAAAGTAAATAACTCATTATTATCCGAGAAAAAAATACCGATTCAATCCGTCATGAATGTTCTTCAAGGTCAAAATAGCGCTATTGCGATTGGAGAAAAAACGATTGAAGGTAAAGCAAGTAATATTAAAGTGATTGGTAACATCAACCGTTTATCATCATTAGAAAACTTATCCGTTGCTCCTGGTGTTCATCTAAAAGATATTGCATCCATTGAAGTAACAAAACCACAAGATACCATCACCCGAATCAACGGGGCAGACGGCCTATTGCTGATTGTAACAAAGGATAGTCATTCGAATGCAGTAACAATAAGTAAAGATTTAAGAGATGCTACCAAAAAATTGAATAAAAAATACGACCATTTGGAAACTTCCGTGATTGTTGCGACAGCGGATATGGTGAAAACATCAGTTACATCGATGATGAAGGAAGTTCTGCTAGGTGCCTTATTTGCAACGATTGTAATTATGCTTTTCCTGAGAAATATCCGGTCAACGTTTATTACAATCGTCTCCATTCCATTGTCATTAGCCTTTACCTTATTCTTGTTATCCCGTTCCGGTGTTACTTTAAATATTTTAACCTTGGGCGGCGTTGCCGTGGCAGTGGGACGTTTAGTGGATGATAGTATAGTTGTTATTGAAAATATCTTCAGGAAAATGCAAAACGAAAAATTCTCCATCCAATTAGTCATGGATGCAGCAAAAGAGGTCTCATCAGCGATTACGGCTTCTACGTTAACGACGGTTGCAGTATTTTTGCCAATTGGTTTGGTCAATGGGGGCTTACAGGACTTTTTAATGCCATTCGCTTTAACGATTACGTACTCATTACTCGCTTCATTAATTGTCGCTCTAACGGTTGTCCCTTTAATGAGTGCCGGGCTTTTAAAAAATGCGAAGCTTCATGAACATAAACCTTCCAAGAAGTTTATTGGATTGGTCACATGGTCACTCAACCATAAATGGATTATCCTTACCCTATCCTTTTTGATATTTGTTGGGTCAATCGGTGTCTATTTCGTTATGCCAAAAGGTGCTGTAGACAACTCTTCAGCCGATTTTGTCCAGACGACCCTCAATTATCCTAATGATACACCAATCGGTGAAGTGAAAAATGGAACGTTAAAGCTTGAAAAATTTATTCTTGCCCAAAAAGAAGTCAAAGATGAATTTACGATGCTCGGAAACAATGAGGATGCCGCAAAATTTGGGGCAATTGACTCGCCGACCAAGGCAAATATTAATATCGTTTTAAAGGATAAAGATAATACGGATCAATTAATCAAAAAAATAGAAGCGCAAAAAGATCAATATCCAAAAGCAACCCTTACTGTAGCGGCATCCTCCTTAATGGGCGGTGGAAATCCGCAAATTACCATTGATGTGGTGGGAGATGAACTTCCGCAGCTTGAGTCCGTTTCAAATTTAATTAAAGACAAAATGAAAGATATCGATGGAATTGAAAAATTAGCCACCAATGAAGATGCGAAAAAAACGGTTTTTTCACTTGAGGTGAATCCTGAAAAAGGAAATGCCGCTCAAGTCGCTCAGCAGCTTTCCGTTATGCTCAATCGAACACCGATTGGTTCCATTGATTTAAATGGGCAAAATACGGCAGTATATCTAAATCCCATTCTCGATCCAAAATCGCCTGAAGATTTAAAAGATATTCCTGTTATGAGTGCATCTGGACTATCTCCTGTTTCGTCTGTGGCAAAATTAGTGAAAGAGGAGAAACCAACAAACCAATTTCACAAGGACGGCGCTCCATATATTCAAGTTACCGCCACTGTGAATCCAAAGAAACTGTCAGAAGTATCTGCAGATATTTCCAAAATCATTAACGGGGATCAAAAAGGCCATAAAGGATTAAAGCTTCCTTCAGGTATCGAAGTCTTTATAGGTGGAGCAAGTGCACAACAGGCAGATGATTTTAGTGATTTATTCATAACGATGGGAGTTTCCATTGGAATCGTCTTTCTAATCATGGTGATTACCTTTAAAACGCTTCGTGCTCCGATTTCGATTTTATTCTCCTTGCCGCTCGCGGCTGTTGGGGCTGTGCTTGCTTTATTGATTAGCAGAATTACTGTAGACATTACCTCAATGCTTGGTGCCTTAATGCTGATTGGAATTGTTGTTACCAATGCGATTGTCCTGCTAGACCGCATCAAACAAAATGAACAAAAGATGATCATCCGCGATGCGATTGTCGAAGCAGCTTCCATTAGGATGAGACCAATTCTAATGACTGCAGTTGCAACCATTTCTGCAATGCTGCCGCTTTTATTCAAAAAGGAGGAAACTGGAAATCTCGTTTCACAAAGTCTGGCGATTGTTGTCATTGGCGGTCTTGCCGTTGCGACGCTTTTAACGCTTGTGGTGATTCCGGTGATTTACGAATTATTCCACTTTAGAAAAGCGAAAAAACAACGGATCATAAAAGAACAATCCGGCAATGTTTCGATTTAAAATAAGAAAGGCTGGCATCGCCAGCCTTTCTTATTTATTTTGGAATTTCAGTTGATCGGAAGGTGTCCCTCATAATATCATATGATTTTTTGATTCGCTCATAGTAGGGCGGCTGTTCCCAATCATTCCAAGTATATAATATTGTATCCCCCTTCAGGAGGCGGCCATTCACTGTTTCCGGAAAGGTTTGAGCAACCCTGTCATTTTCCTTCATCACAATAGCTATCCTAATCCCTTTTAACTTTACGCTTCCAGTTAATCCATTTTTCCAAATATCCCCCATCGCTGCTTTTAGGCTTGGGTCCTTGATATTCAGAAGCTGCCAGGGGATTCTTCCTTCCACTACCTTTTGATTTTTATTGATGCTGACATCCGTTAAAGAATTAAAATCCTTGCTTAATGGATTGGCATCACCGAACTTTAACACTCCTGTTTCATATCCTTGAAAAGGAATCCTTTCCTTTGTAGATGGAATCATCTGCCCTTTGTTAAGAGCAAGGCGAATCGGATGGAATACCCCATTATCCTTTTGACGCGCATACGGAACTTGTTTAATCATCTTTAATTGGTTGGCATACAGATAATAAAAGGTATCATAATAACTATCAACCATCATTTTTGAATATTCCGGTCCGGCTAACTTCATGAGAAAGTCAACACCATAATCTAAATTTACTTTTTTCGCCCCTAGCATTAATTTTGTTTGACCTTGATGGTCAATCGTATCAAAAAGTAAATACGTATTTTGACTGTTAAAATCAACCGGTTTATTGAATGATAGGATATAGTATAAATATCCACTATCAGAGGTGAAACGTACTTCTTTTACGGGAAGTTTGGCATTATTTGATTTATAAGCACTCTGAACGCCTGCCATGTCCCAATCTTTTTGCCCGCCGTCAACCGTGATAGCCGTTTCCTGATTTCCCGGTTCAAACGATAATAAGCCAAAGTGCTGTTCGTTTGTTTGCTGGTTATCCCAATAAGGCCTCCTATCCGGGTCATCAAAATCCATTGTATTCCATGTTCGTTTAAACCACTCATCCTGCCAGGAAAAGACAAGCCCACCAGCATAACCTTCATCAACAATCGATTGAAATAAGTGCCGATCGATATTTCCTTGCTCCTGTTCTGAATGAAAACCTTGATTCATTCCATAGGGATTTTTATGAGTTAACCCTCTAGAGGAAGGAACACCGAATTCGGCTACAAGAACGGGCATGTGATGCGCTTTCATGAGATCATGTAAATAGCCGGCATAATTATTCTTTCTCCCGCTTTTATCCATATAGTTAAGATATTTTTTCTCATAGTTTAGAAAATCAGGATAATACGGATAGATATGGTAGGAGGCAAACAGCCCCGCATGGAATTTTTCCGTTTTCTTAATATGATTCGGATTAACCGAAACCATATCCTCATTTTTTAATGGCTCTGCCGGATGCTTTAGCAAATCAGTGGTTACCCAATTCGTAAAGCTGATGGAGTGTTGCCAGTGATAGGTGTCTACTTCATAATTAGCGGCATATTCCATTAGCCCTGCCAGCCAATTTTCAAACGGCGATGCCCCATTCGTTTTAAAATATTTTCCCGTGAATTGGTTTAAATTAGAATGCTTTGAATTGGTGTTTGCCACCATAGCGGGATCCCATTCTGTTCCGACAATTATTCCCAATACATATTTTGAAATGTCATAGGAATACGTCCCAGATGCATGTCCAGGATGTGCAGCCAGCTTAGCCCGACCATGAATGATATCAATCATATTCTTTATCTCTGTTTTGGCATCATCCATATTTTCTTTTGCAAAACCATCTTGGGTGCGAATAAGGTTTTCCTCATTAACCCATGTTCCATGAAATAGGAATAAAGGCGTTTTCGCCATTTGATTATATTCATAAAAAGCCTCATAAAATGCCGGCGGATGGAGTGTATAAATGCGGATGGCATTGGCATTCATTGCACCAATTTCTTTAAACCAGCGCAAATACTCCTCCTTTGTAATCGCTGTCTCCCCCGGAAAATGGCCCGGCTTTCCAATTCCCATGTTCACACCCTTAATGAGGAAGTTCATCCATTTTCCATTCCTCTTAATTTGAATATAGGAATCCCCTGTTCTGCTGTTTGTCTTCATTCCATCCGCAACATTTGATTCAACCAATTCTTGCTTCATTGGATGATTTAGGCCATTCTTTAATATTTTTTTCAGCATGGGCACATAGGTTTCCCAGTAAAATGAATCTTCCGTCCCAAAATGCTGTTTCCATACATCAAAGCCTTTAGTCTGATAGATTCCCGGCACATCCGCTTCATCTGCATAATCGCCGGCAAAATAATAGGAAGTATATTGCACATTCTGATGTGAAATCACCGCAGGAAAATGTGTTGGTATGCCATACCCTTGCAATTTTTGCTTTGCCTTATTCGTAACCGGAAGTTGATAGGTGGCCAGAACTTCTTTTTCATTTCTCGGCTGGATCATATCAAACCAATACTGATACTTGCCGGAAAGATCTTCTTTAAATTTACTTTTTCCTTCCGCTGTTACTTGAAAAAGTAATCCATTATCCGTTAATTCCTTTTGGTCAAGGACAACAATATAATTATTTTTATTTACAAAAACAAAGCCTTGTCCGGAAAACATCCACTTCTTATTTTTTTCCGCATACTGTTTTTTCACCCATTGGGGAACTTCAGTGCTGTTTAGATCGGCAAAATACCTGCCAATCCAGCCGGACCAATCCAGATTTAATAAATTTGATATTTTTGCCCGGGCCGTATCGGATGTAGGACTGGCAAATGTATTAAATTCGGCTATTAACGTTTTTCCTTTTGTCGTGATCAGAGACTTTTCGATTTGATTGACATCATGTGAGGTTAATCCCCCATAAATTTTCTCGGATTTTTCCCCATATTGGTTTTGGCGGTTAAAATCCTGCTGATAAACCCCGTACTGATCCGTTAAATAAAAAACATCATAGCGGGATAAGTCCTTAGGGAAAGGAATAATTCTATAACGGCTTCCTTTCTCGGGTTCATAGCCCTTATAATCCGTGCTTGCCGAATAAGGTTTTCCGTTATTCTTTACATATTTTTCATTGTTAAGAATCCAAACCAACCCCTTATGCTCCCGGTAGGACGGGTTGGGTACGGTTTTATCCATGATTAAAACATTTAGCTTTTTGGCGGGCTGGATAAACCAAAGCCAATAAGGGCTTGTAATGATTAACAAAAATACAATAACATAGATAAATAAATGGACCTGCTTCTTCATTCGGAAACACCTTTTCTCTTCATCTCTCCCCAGCTTTGATCACCTATAAGTATTTGCCAAACTCCTTCGCAGCGAAAGAAAACGGTCATCGGGCGGTACCAGAGAGTTTCAGTTAATGAATAGAAAAAAAGCTTAATAATATCGAAGACCTTTGGATACTTGGTTAAACTCCATTCCTCCAAGAGGACTGCGGCCATCGAAAAGATGGAACCATACAAACAAGAAAGGAGAAATAATAGGATGGCAAATTCAATATAAATTCCACCGAAAAATAAACATAGTATCATGAATATATAGCCTAACAATTCAATAATCGGGCCAAAAAACTCCACAATCCAAAAATAAGGGATTGAAATCATCCCTATCATTCCGTACTTTGGATTAAAGGTTAGTTTCCGATGTGTCCAAAGGCTTTCAAAAAGACCACGATGCCAGCGGCGTCTCTGCCTGCGCAAAATCGAAATCGTTTCAGGAACCTCTGTCCAGCATACAGGGTCAGGAACATAGACAATTTTTTTCTTTAATCCTCTTTCCTTTAACAATCGATGAACCCGGACCACTAATTCCATATCTTCCCCAACGGTATCCGTTTTATATCCCCCCGCTTCAATAACCCAGCGCTTAGAAAAAACGCCAAATGCCCCGGATATGATAAGAAGAAGATTATGTCTGCTCAGTCCAATCCGCCCCATCAAAAATGCTCGCAAATATTCAATAATTTGCATGACCACTAAAGGTTTATTCGATAAGCTGATTTTTAAAATATGCCCATTTTGGATTTTACATCCGTTGGCAATGCGGACACTGCCACCAGAGGCAACCACCTCTTCATTCGAATTGATAATCGGCTTCATTACTTTTAAAAATGCATCCGGCTCAAGGACCGAGTCTCCATCGATCGAGCAAAAGTAGGGATAATGGGAAAAATTCAGGCCGACGTTCAGTGCATCAGCTTTCCCCCCATTGACTTTATCAATTAGAAAAAGGTTAGGAAGGATGGCTGATTGGTAGATTTTTCGGATTGGCTTCGTTTGTACCTGTTTTCGGACTACTCTCTTTATTTCCTTCATCTCATAATGCTGAATCATTTTTTGCAGTGTCGTATCTGTTGAGCCATCATTTACGACAATGACTTCAAAGGTTGGATAAGTTACACTTAACAGGGAACGAACGCTATGGATAATCCCAGCCTCCTCATTAAATGCAGGAACAATAATGGATACCGGTTTCGAATAAAATTCATCCATATAATCCTCATACGCTTTATCCCTGTCAAGCTGATATTCTTTTTGCAGCTGTAACATCGAGATGATTAGTATAATCGAATAAAACCCGATTACAATTATCATGTATCCAGCAATAAACCACCCAAAACTTATTACAATATCTTCCCACTGAATAGTTGGCAATCTTTAGACTCCTTTATGTATCCACTCCCAAGCCATATCTTTTGCAAACGGATCCTTGGTTGTTTCTAAAATCGTTGTTAATATCTCTTTTCCATTCGAAAATTGGGAAATTGACTGTCCTGCTTGATGCCGAACCCACCATGATTGATCATGTAAAAGCTCCTTCAATCTAGGAATACCTTTTTCCTCCTTTAATGTACCAATCAGCTTTGCGGCTAACATTCTCTCCTGCCATTTATCCGAATACATTAAGCACATGTATAAATCGATATTCTTTACATATCCGATACCTGCCAATGCCTTTAGTGCTCTTAGTTTGATTTCCCCTGAATAGTTTAAAAAGACTTTTTCAATAAAAAATTGGTAGCTTACATCTTTTTTTATCGAGAGGACATCAAGAAGCGCCAGTTTCAATGCGGCTTGCAGCTTATGATAACCTAGAACAAATTGGTCAAATTGTTTTTGTTCCAAGCGGATTAGTATACTTCGATATTCATACTCCGATAAAGTCGAAAAGTCTGTTGTTAACAACTCGTACATTTTATCGGCTTGGAAAGGAGCAAGAATTCTTAAAACATGAACCGTTTCCTCATATGAGAGTCTTCTTTTTTTTGCCATCTTATCAATACTCTCTAAGAGAGAGATCATATGGAAATCCTCAATATGATACAATGCATTCATTCGGCGGCTCCATCTTTTACTATCGAGCCGTTTTTGATAATAATCTTTCAAATAGAAGCTGGCTATTTCAGATAAGTTTTTTTTCTCTTGTTCTCCCTCTAGAACACTTGCATACCTGCTAAGCATCTCCTCAATTGCTTTGAGCTGGGCGTTGTTTTGCGGGTGTAACACCCTTGCATATCCACCATTTGTCAGTAATTTATAAATAATGGTATGATATTTTTTCTTGTAGGCTTCAATGGTTTGTCTTTTTTTTATATGAAATGATTTGCGAATAATAAGGTAGGTCAGTAAAATAACCAATAAACCAATAAAGGTCAGGGTAGTAATCCCCAGATAAAAGAGCTCAGTATACAGCATTTTCATTCATCCTTAGCAGCAGCTTAAACATTCAGGCATTTTCCAGTTATGATTTAAACATTTCATTTTCCAATATGATCACTTTTTCAGCAAACGAGGTTCTGCCAATTTCCTTCGTATTCTCCACAAGTCGAAATATATTATCGCAGCATTTCATTGCACCTTTCACTAAAAGAGGGACGCCTATGGAGTCAATCTTTAGTCCTCTTGAAAAAAAACCGCCCATTGTCATCACAAATGGAACCGTTGGGGACGTATTGGAGAAGATGATTTTTTCATCGATCGCAAACTTAGATTGCATTAATAAGGTTAATTCCTTTAATGCTGGAACTACCAGTTTATTTCTTTTTCTTCCTATTGAATAGACAGAATTTCCCTCTTCATCGATTCCGTGAAAAATGATTTTTCCAAAATCGGCATGGGTTAATTTGTTAAAATATTGGACATTTAAAATTTCTTCTTTAGTTAATTTTCGTTCGGATTGTGGTAATTGTTTTAAATGATAGGCCGCCGCCATTGAAGTTGTATGTGTGCCACCATAATCATTATAAATATAAATCATGGCAATCATCCTTTTTCTTGTTGTATTTGTATATTATGGACATTTTTACGTTTGAATATTTTCAATAAAAAAAAAAAGAGGCTCTCTGGGATACAGAGATACCTCTCATATTTTAATAAGGCTCTTTTCGTAAACTTTGTTGCTTTTGGACCTTAATAAGAGTTCATTTACTAAGTTTCTAGGCAATTTTCGCAAATGTTCTTACGAAAAGATGCCACGAATCATTTTGTTATACGGGTAGATGAACTTATACGAAAAACAACAATCTATGCGAAAATAGCCTTTAATAAA
>NZ_MLYR01000078.1 GCF_001866655.1 Bacillus sp. MUM 116
GATAGATGGTGTCTAACAATTGGGGTGCAGTTCAAGCAAGGTGGGTTTTTGTCTATAGTTTCGAAAACTCTTCAACCAATTCCCCAAATCGTTTTAAGGAATTTTCAATTGGGTAGGACGTCATCAAATCAACTCCGGTTTTCTTCAATAATTCAAGCGGGTAATCGGAACTTCCACTTTTTAAAAACTCAATATAGGAATCCAATGTTTGCTGATCCCCTTCCAAAATCTTCGTTGCCAAATGAATCGCCGATGCAAAGCCTGTTGCATATTTGTAAACATAAAACGGACGGTAAAAATGCGGAATCCTTGACCAGCCATACTTTACTTCCTCATCAAAAACAATTTCATCTCCATTATATTCACGGAATAAGGATTCGTATAATTGGTTAAACACTTCCACATTTAACGGTTTCCCTTGCTCAGCCATTTCATGCGTTTTCATTTCAAACTCAGCAAACATAACTTGAGTGAAGAAAGTTCCTTTAAATTGATCGATAAAATGATTAAGTAAATGCCTCTTGATATCAGGATTTTTTTCAGTGTTTAATAAATAATTAATTAACAATACTTCGTTCACCGTTGAAGCTACTTCAGCTACAAAAATACTATATCTTGCTGTAATTTGTGGTTGATATTTAGAACTGAGCCTACTGTGGACTCCATGACCGCATTCATGTGCCAAAGTAAACAAACTGTCCAAATCATCTTGATGATTCAATAAGATAAACGGATGGACACCGTACACACCAAGATTATAGGCACCTGACCGCTTTCCAGGTGTTTCATGAACGTCAATATATCTTCCGACCTTAAACTCACTTAAGATGTTGATATAATTTTCACCCAATGGAGCTAATGCTTTACACATAATCTCAAATGCTTCATCATAAGAAATCACCTGCTTAACACCGCTTACGAGCGGAACACTTAAGTCATACTGACGAAGTTCTTCAAGTCCCAATTTTTCCTTGCGAATGCGTGTATAGCGGTGCATCGGAGCAATATTGTTTTTTGTGGTTTGGATCAGATTTTCATAAACCTCTTTTGGAACCTTATCACCAAATAACGCTTTTTCGAGCGCAGATGGGTATTGACGAATTTTTGCCAGCTTTACATTATTTTTTATCGCGGCTGAAAGTGTGGAAGCAATCGAATTTTTCAACTGTACATATGGCTGATAATAAGCCGTGTATGCCTCTCTTCGCTTTTCCCGGTTCTCATCCTCAATTAATTTTGAATACATCCCACGAGTGAGTTCCACCTTTTCCCCATTTTCTTTCGTCACTTCACCAAACTTAATATCCGCATTATTGATCATTCCAAAAGTATGACTCGGAACGGAAAGTGCTTCACCTAATTGAGAAAGAAGTTCTTCCTGCTCTTTACTTAATACATGCTGCTTATAGCGGAATGATTCAAGAAGATCTTCTTTAAAGTATTCTAAGCCATCTTCGGATGCAATATAATCATTTAATGTTTTTTCTTCCAAGCTCAATAAGAATGGCATGAAAAAGGAAGTAGATGAACTAAATTTCACACTTAGCTGCTTTGCCCGGTCCAAGTAAACCTGAGAAGAAGTTTCTCTTGTATCCTCGTCCACTTGTAGCATCGCAAACGCATATAATTTGTTAAAATCAAAAGATAACTCCTCACTCAGTTTCAAATATTGATACAAGAAGTGGCCATCCGTTATATTTCCGTCAAATTGTTTAAGTTTCTCTGCCATTTTCTCAATATGCTGGTAATCTTCTTCCCAAATGCTTTCGTCCGCGTATAAATCAGCTAAATTCCATTTTTCATGTACGGGTATTTCTTTTCGATCTGTATAGGTTGTCATATTAGGACTCCTTTTCCACAATTTTCTTAGTTACTATTATCACATGATAAATGACATAATTAAAATATTTTACTTCTGTTTTACCCTATTTATTACCAGCCCTTTCTTGGCTTTTTTTCTGTTACAATTTTTAAGGGAAATACATGTAGGAGGAATCGAAACATGAAAAAACGCACAATCCTCCTTACACTGGTAATCTTGATTACCTTTACAGGAGGATTTTTCTCAGGAATCTTCTATACTAATAAAAACACAGAACAAACAAAAACACTTAAAATAGATCAAGCGCCAAGTTCGGCGGTAAAACCGGGACAAAAGCCAGTTTCAAAATGGGAGCAGCAGAAGAAAAAATCAAAGGTCCTAATCAGCTATGTCCAGGACTTTCGTGATCCTAATGTTGTCGATTATGCAAAAATGACTCACGTGATTTTTTCTTTTGCTCATCCAATGAAAGATGGAAGTATTGCATTAAATGGTAATACAGCATTAATGAATCTCAGGACAATGGTTAAAAAAGCACATAGCCACAATGTAAAAGCCATAGTTGCTGTTGGCGGCTGGTCTCATATGAATGGTGGGGAATCCTATGAATATTTTAAAGCAGCTATTTCTAATCCTGTTTCCCGTACAAAACTAGTGTACGAGCTTACAAGTTTAGCAGACCGGGAAAAACTTGATGGAATTGATATTGATTTTGAATTCCCGCGTTCCTCGGCAGATGCACACAACCTAGCTATTTTTACAAAAGAGCTCAGCGAAAAGCTACATTCTAAAAAGAAAGAACTATCGATGGCAGTTTATTCAAAAATTCATGCAGTTACCGGCACTGTAATAGGATTTGTTGTGTATGAGCCTTCCATGTTTCAATATACCGATCATGTTAATATCATGGCGTATGACGGGCAATGGGACGGCGGTTACCACGCTTCTAACTTGTCACCATATCCATACACGGAGAAAATTGTAAACTATTGGACGAACCTTTTTAAAACAAATCACTTATCAACTGAAAAACTTGTGTTGGGGGTTCCAGCATATGCACAGCCGGTAAATCCAAAAATTAAACAGGTTTCCTATGCAGCAATTATTCATAAAGATCCGGCCAATGCCACTAAGAATGTCGTGAAAATGAACGGTACTACCTATTACTATAATGGTGGAACGACAATGAAACTAAAAACCAAGCTGGCGCTTGACCATGGCTTCGGCGGAATGATGATGTGGGAAGCCGGCCATGATGCCAAAGGTCCAGAAAGTTTAACCAGTGCGATTTTTGATGCTTTGAATGAATCAAAACAATATACGTATAAGCAGTAATGACATAAGCAGTTATCTTGTAGCCGATAACTGCTTTTTTGATTATATTTCCTTTAAGAATTTAGTTATTTCGGCAATGAGTACATTAGGATTTTCATACATACTCATATGTCCTGAGTCTTTTATCACTTCTTGCTTAATATTCGGTTTAGACACGGAAAAAGTCTTTTCTTTCGGTATTATTTGATCATCTTCACCGGCAATTAACAAAACGGGAAGAGTTGTATTATCTAACACAGAATTTCGATCCGGCCTATTTTTCATGGCAGCTAATGTTCCAATCGCTCCATCTGGTGGAGTGGTATACCCGATCTGTTTTGCCATTTCAACGTATTCAGCTTTCTTTTCAACATTTTCTGGTGAAAAGAGCTTTGGAACTAACCCATCAATGAGAGCCCGAATTCCGGACTGTTTAACCTTATCTGCATTCGCATCCCTCCCCTTTTTTGCCTCTTCAGAATCCGGGAAGGCGGTTGAATGAATAAGGGAAAATCCATTTAACCGCTCACTAAACTTCTCCGCAAAAGCAAGTGCTATGTACCCTCCCAATGAGTGGCCAAACATCGTTATCTTATCTATCTTTAGATTATCTAAAAACTCTTTGATGACGTCTGCAAAAAGTTCAATGGATTCACTATCTTTAAATACAGAGGTTTCACCATGACCCGGCAGATCTGGAGCAATAATCCGGTAATTTTTTGTTAAGCTTGGAATAACTTCCTCCCAATAACGGCTGCTTCCGCAAAAACCATGAAGGAGAATTATGGGTGTTCCATTTCCTTTATCGATATATGCAATTGTTCCATTTTTCAATTCAATAGATTGGGCTTCCATTTTAATGTCACATTCCTTTCTAAACCATTTAAATTCTTTTTGTTTCCCCGCCATTTATTGAGTAACTAGCATGGATATCTGCACTTAATGAATGGGATACGGAACAATATTTATCCATAGAAAGCTGGATGGCACGAATGACCTTATCTTCAGGGAGGTCCCCTTCCAATGCATAATGAATAAGAATTTCTGTAAATTTTTTCGGATGTTCGTCGGCCCGATGACCCTCTACTTCCATGAAAAATTTAGAAGGATTCAACCGCATTTTTGTCAATATAGAGATAATATCAATCCCTGTACAGCCTGCAACAGCATTAAGCAATAATTCAGTCGGCCTTGCTCCGCTATTCGTACCTCCTACTTCTTCTGCAGCATCCATTTTGATTTCATGACCGGATGGTGTCGTACTCGCAAAAGCCATTTTTCCTGTCCAATCTATTTTTGTCTTCACTAGTAAAACCCCCTAATTTATTAACTAAAAATTTTTATGTAGTCAATTTCCATATTAGTACAATTCATATCATAATATTCCAAACTAGTATTGATTTTAAACAAAGAAAAAACAGACCAATAATAGTCTGTTTTTAAAATTAATCATCCAAATTGCCAAACACTATGACTCAAATTTCCATAGCGGAAACTTCTATGGAGTAATTCTGCTTTTTTTGTATCATCCGCTGCTCCCAATGCATAAAAAAGCGGAACAAAGTGTTCATTTCCATAAGGTGGAACCGCATATGGAGCATTTGGAGCAAGTTTCTCATAATTGAAAAGAGTATCTACATCCCAATTTTTCAAATGAAATGCTAGCCATTCATCAAATTCAAGTGCCCATGAATCAACTTGGCCATTATCCGCCCATTTCACTGCTCTAAGGTTATGAACAGTTCCACCGCTCCCAATGATTAAAATATCCTTTTCTCTTAAAGCTGCTAAAGATTGACCAATTTTATATTGCTCTTCTGGTGTAAGATTTGGATTAACAGACATAGCAATAACTGGGATATCCGCATTAGGATAAAGCAAACGAAGCACTACCCAAGATCCATGATCTAAACCTCGAGTTGTTTCAATTTGAAAAGGTACCCCATTTTGGGTGAACAATTCTTCGATTTCTTTTGCCGTTTCCAATTGGCCTTTTGCTGGATATTGAATTGTATATAAAGCTGGGTCGAAGCCACCAAAATCATAAATGGTGGAATAGGTATCGACCTCACTCACTTTTTGAACATTAGACTCCCAATGAGCTGAAAACACAACAATCGCTTTTGGGCGTGGCATCGATTGTCCCAACTGGGTGATAAACTGTGTATACTCATTGTTTTCAATTGCGAGCAACGGAGCTCCGTGTGCGATAAATAGTGATGGCATCATGTTATTTTCTCCTCACTTTTAAAATTAAACAGAAGTTGAATTCGTTTTTTGTCCTTTAACAATTAGTGAATCGATTGAAAACAGTTTACTTCCATTGATTGCGATAAAGATTGCCATTGCCAGGAATGCAAGATCTAATTCATAACCAGCCATTTGACCATTCCCTAAAAATCCGACAGCTAATTTTACTTTTAACGTTGCCCCAGCCATTAACAAAACAAATAAGGCTGCAACTACTCTGCTTCCTAAACCAATGACAAGGAGAATACCTCCAAGGATTTCAAATGAAGCAACGACATAAGCCATAAATCCAGGTAATCCCATGCTGCTGAACCAACCGGCAATATTTTCAATCCCGCCTTGGAACTTAGCTAAACCATGAATGAAAAATGTTATCCCTAAAATTACACGTAATATAATCGTACCAACCTCATATTTATTTATCATTTTTTCTTCCTCCCTATTTTTCCACTTTTTTTAAAAAAATTAATTCTTTAAACTGTCTGCGATCCATTCCATGAAGTCCTGCTGGTTCCTCAAGGAAACGCTATGGCCTTCATGGTAGGTTTTGAAGGTTACTTGTGCCCCTAAGTCGCGAAAATATTCTTGATTTGCAACTCCCCATTCATAGGGAAGAACCTGATCCATATCACCATGGGAAATAAATAAGGACAGATCATTTACTGGTTTGATTTCATATTCTTCTTTAACAAATCCAGGAATATATCCGCTGAGTGCAATAATTCCTTTAATTCGATTTCCTAACGTCAATCCGAGCGTCATAGAAACAATTGCCCCTTGACTAAAGCCAAGAAGGTACAAATGATTTGAATCGATTGGATACTGTTCGCTTACATAATCAATAAAACTTGTTAGCTTACGAATCCCTTCATCAAATACCTCTCGATGCGGTTTTCCATACCCTTCAATCGTAAAAAAAGCATAGCCAGGCGGTTGTGTTAAATGTCCCCGAACACTAAATATGAAAAACTGCTCATCCAGCCCCTCTACTAAAGTCAGCATATTTTGTTCATTGCTGCCGATCCCATGCATTACAAACAAAGCTGGATAAGTTTTGTTTGGATCAACATGTTTTGGTTTTCTTAGTTCATAAATCAACGGTGAACTCATACTTAATCATCCTTTCTTTTGCTTTACTACTAAGTTGGCTATTTATCAACATTAAAATCCACGGCCTGATGTATTTAAATAGTGATAATAAATTCATATTACAAAACTTATAGAGATATTTTGTTTCTTAATATGAATATTATTTATTTATAAGATAACAATATACTTTATAGATTGTCAATTGTTTTTTTGCTAATATATAAATATGTTTCATAATAGAAAACTTAAGAGGTGGTACTTCTGGATATTGGAGCAAAAATTCGGGCAATACGAAAGAGAAAAAAAATCACCATTGCCCAAATGTGTGAAGGTACGGGGCTTTCAAAGGGATTTATCAGTAATGTCGAAAACAATAACACATCCCCATCCATTAATACCCTGCAAACCATTGCAGAATTTCTTGATGTTCCTATGCCTTATTTATTGTTAAAAAAAGAACAGCATATGCGGGTAGTGAGAAAAAATGAACGATCTCAAACAACGTATAATACGTTAAAAATCGAACATATCTCATCTAAGGGTGGATTGCGTATGATGAGTGTGGAGTTCCCGCCAGGAGCATCCATGGGAGAAGCCAATGCACATGAAGGAGAAGAATGTCATTTAGTTTTAGAAGGAAAGGTTCTCGCGGAGCAGGGAGAGGATTCCGTTATTTTAGAAGAAGGCGATTCCTTCAGTTGGAATGCAAGTGTTCCTCATTTTGTTAAAAATATCGGAGCCACAATAGCAGTTGTATTAATTTCGATTTATTCAGATACAGAATTGAAGGATCTATTTTAAAAATTGGCTCTGTTAAATTTGGTTGTTGATTTCCGCTCCAGGCGCTTCGCTTTCCGTGGGCGGTCCGGGGAGCCTCCTCGTCGCTTCGCTCCTGCGGGGTCTCCCCTGACCCGTACTCCCACAGGAGTCTTCGCGACTTCCGCTCCAATCAACAGTGTTAATAATCAACATTGACCTTTAACATAGCCTAAAAATTAAAACAGCTGCGAAAAGCTTCGCAGCTGTTTTAATCATTTTTAATTCCGCACCAAAAATTCTTCCATATATTCTCTATTCTTGGTTTCATCTTTTCTACACCATAAAAGGATAATTCAATAAATATCCCGTCAATTAAACAATAGAAGGACATAATAAAATCTTCGATATTTCCTTTTCGAATTTCCCCTTTTTCCATTCCTGCTTTAATAATCGAACGAAGAATATCAGACATTTCTTCTTCCGAACGGAAAAACTGGTTATGTAATTGCTCCTTTAATAGCTCAGGAGGGAAAACCATTGCTCTGTTTAAAAAGGAGGATTGGTCCTCAAACTCAATATAATACTGAAAAGTTACCGTAAGAATCTGATTTAACTTCTCTTTGGCCGATAATTCCTTAATACTATCCATTATGTTTTTTATTTTTTGTACATGAAACAACAATATATTTTCATAAATTGTTAAAAAAATCTCTTCTTTACTTTTAAAATGGTTATAAATTGATGGCTTTTGGATTCCTACTGTCTTTGCGATTTCTGCTAAACTGGTTCCCTCATATCCATTTTTTGCAAAAAGAGCTAATGCTGCTTCAAGAATCTTATCCTTTGTCATAACTGTCCCCCAAAAAAATAACATCTTTCGTCAATTATAAACCTTAATGATGTCAAAAGTCTAAAGGAGACAGTTAAAAAAGTTCTGTTTTAAACACGAAAACAGAACTTTTTTATGTTTATACCGTTTCTTTTTTAATCTTCAAAGTTGCTAAACTAGCAAATTCATGTACAAGCGTAGCCGCTAACAATGAAGTAATTTGTGTCGGGTCATACGATGGCAATACTTCCACTAAGTCAAAACCGATAAAATTGAAATCAGTTAAAGAACGAACCATTTTCAAAGTTTCGAGGCTATTATATCCGCCTACTTCAAGTGTCCCTGTCCCAGGTGCACAGGACGGATCCACAAAGTCGATGTCGAAAGTTAAGAAACATGGCGTATCGCCGATTACTTCTTTCATCTCCCGTAAGATATCCGCAAAGCCTCGTTCATGAATGTCCGGAGTGGTAATGACGTTGTAGCCTAAATCATAGCTTGCCTCTAAGTCCCCAGGATGGTTTAATGTCCCCCTAATCCCGATTTGAAATACTTTATTAGGAATCAATAAACCTTCTTCATGCGCCCGAATGAATGGGGAACCATGCCAGTATTTTTCATCATAATAGGTATCCCATGTATCTGTATGGGAATCAAAATGAATCATTGCCACTGGACCATATTTCTTTGCTGCAGCACGGAGGTTTGCCAATGTAACTGAATGATCTCCTCCAAGCCCAATTGGGATGATATTTTGATCCATTAATTCAAACATCGCATCTTCAATTAATTTATAACTGCGATGGATATTGTGTGGGATGACGGAAACGTCACCGATATCAATTGCATTGGTATCATCAAATGGGTAAACCTTATGAATTGGATGATAAGGAAATAACGTCATCGAAGCTTGGCGGATAGCCTGTGGAGCAAAACGAGCTCCAACACGGAAGGAAGCCGCAGTATCAAAAGGCATCCCGACAATTGCCAGTTTCGCGTCCTCTTGAGATGATGGTAATCGCATAAATGTTCCGGTTGTGCAAAATTCTGGTTTCACATCAGGGGTTAATGGATATTTCATATTATTAGTCTCCTTGAAATCATATATTAACTACCGGTAGTTAGTTTAATTAAATTATAAGGTGACAGTATTGAATAGTCAAACAATTCTTTAAAAAAATATTTACATTTCAATAGATTTATAGGATGAGCCCAACAATTTTCCTAAATAATTTGCAGGAATTTGTCAGTTTTAGAGGAATATATTATTAGAATTTAAAAAGGAGGAAGATTAAATGAAGAAGTTTTTATCTTTATTTATGGCTGGTTTTATTATTCTATTAATGTTTGTTGTGCCTGGCAGTCCGGTAAAGGCGGATTGCGGATGTAATGTTTCACCCATTGTAGGGGCTGAAAAAAATAAAATTGTTGCAAAATTAATAAGTAATGAAGAGTTTAAAAAAGTAAAACTGAATTCAATCCACGAAGGATATTCATGGAAAGGCGTAAAAGCTATTGAGGTTATAAAGGATAATGATAATGGTATTATATTAGTAGGTGTTCCTTTTATAAATAAAGATGGTTCTGTCGAAATGTTTGCTTTTATGGATGGACATTTTCTCGGTATTTCTCCCAGTCATTAATTTTGCTTAATGGTGTAAAAGTCACAGCCCTTTTACACCTTTTTCTATGCCCGCAAACATTATGATAAAATAACGTTACCAAATACGGACGGTGGATGTAATGGAAAATTATTCTGAATTAGTAACAAAACAACGACAATTTTTAAAAACCGGAAAAACAAAGGATGTTTCCTTTCGAATCCAAGCCTTACAAGACCTCAGGAAATTGATCCGCACCAATGAAAAAGAAATCATGTCTGCATTGAAAAAGGATTTAAATAAAAGCGAATTTGACTCCTATATAACAGAAATTGGAATTGTATTAGAGGAGATCCGTTTTACTCTTAAGCATGTTAGAAAATGGGCCAAACCTAGAAAAGTAAAAACTGGAATTGCCCAAATAGGTTCCAAAAGCTATATCTATCCTGAGCCATACGGAGTCACATTGATTATTTCACCATGGAACTATCCTTTTCAACTGGCGATTGCCCCGTTAATAGGTGCGGTTGCAGCAGGAAATTGCGCTATGTTAAAGCCTTCAGAACTAACACCGGAAACCTCCAAACTATTGGCAGTATTAATCTCTCAAACCTTTCCTGAAGAGTATATTACGGTTGTCGAGGGTGCCGTGGAAACAAGCCAAGCATTATTACAAGAGAATTTTGATTATATCTTCTTTACCGGTAGTGTCTCGATTGGAAAAGTAATCATGGAAGCAGCAGCAAAAAATTTAACCCCTGTTACATTGGAGTTGGGTGGCAAAAGCCCATGTATAGTTCATGAGGATGCTAATTTGAAATTAGCGGCAAAACGCCTTGCCTGGGGGAAATTTTTAAATGCTGGGCAAACATGTGTTGCTCCAGATTATCTTTATGTCCATAGAGGGGTTAAAAATGAATTTTTAAAAGAATTCGTATCCGTCATTAATGAACTATATAGTGACAATGTATTTAACAGCGGAACATTTACAAAAATTGTTAGTGAACGGCATTTTAACCGTTTGGTCGGTTTTATTTCAGATGGAAATGTATATTATGGTGGAAATGATGATTTAGGGTCTCTAACGATTGAACCCACCATTCTTGATAAAATTTCGTGGAAGGATTCCATCATGCAGGAAGAAATTTTTGGGCCCATCCTCCCTGTCTTAGATTATGACGATGCAGAGGAAATGGTTGAAAAAATAATTGCCCGTCCAAAGCCGCTTGCACTCTACCTTTTTTCAGAAAGCTCTGAATTTCAAGCATCGATTTTAAACCAGATTTCCTTCGGCGGTGGCTGCATTAACGATACCGTTTATCATCTCAGTTCCCCTTATCTTCCATTTGGCGGCGTGGGCGAAAGCGGTATTGGTGCCTACCACGGAAAAGGCAGCTTTGACGTCTTTTCCCATGAAAAAAGCATCCTAAAACAAACAACTTCCTTTGACCTGCCCTTTCGCTATCCGAACCGCAAAAATGCATTAAAACAAATCAAGAGATTTATAAAGTAAACCCAGCCAATCGGCTGGGTCTACCTTTTAATTTGCAAAAATAAATCATCATATTTCTTCGCCAAATCAAAGTCTAATGCAGTTAGCCCTTTTGCATGCCAAGAGGTAATCTTTAAGGTAACCAGTTTATAGTCAATTGAAATAAACGGATGGTGATTAACCTTCTCAGAAAGATTAGCCACTTGTTGAACAAACTCCACACCATTTAAATATTCACTAAACCGATACTTTCGTTCGATCCATTTTGTCTCTGTCAACTTCCAACTAGGCACAATAGCTAATCTCTCGTGAATTTCCTCTTCTGTTAACTTTTCCATTACCTCTCCCCCTCATAAACGAAGACACTACTTTAAAAAAGAAAGCAGTGTCTTTTTTTCCCCTAGCTGATTTGTTCTTCATTATTTTCCAAATTTATTAATAACCGTTTATTAGGAATTTGTGTTAGATTAGCCTTTTTTAATAAGTAAGACAAATGTTCGACCGGCATGGAACCTCTACCTTTATTTTCTCCAAGACAAAATTGAACCGTGATTCCGTTGTTACTTGTTATCGTCATTGTTTCCGCGGAATTGAAATTCCCTTGAATACCTTGAGAAATTTGATATTTTGTCCCTTCTTCTATTAGCATTTGATAACTCCTACTCCTTTAATTCATTTGCTAATAGTATGCCTCGACCAAATTTATACATACATAATTTTACCATATTCAGAAATAACTTTCTCCCAATATTAAATTATCTTTTTCAAATAATTATGATAAGTTTCTTCGAAAAACCTTTCATTTACCAGCTTTCATTCTGTGTTTCTGTGTTATAATGTTTTTCGGCATAAGTATATAAATACTAAATGCGGGTGGGAGAGGGAGAATACGAAAGTGTGATAAAAAATGAAAGGAGTTTTCAAGCTTAAAGAACACAAAACTAATTTAAAAAAGGAGGTTATGGCAGGGTTTACATCATTTTTTTCCATCGTCTATATTATTGCAGTAAATGGACATATTTTGCATGATTCAGGAATGCCGCTGGAAGCAGGAATTATCGCAACCATATTTGCATCGCTTGCGGGGTGCTTACTCGCTGCCTTTGTACCTAATGCGCCATTAATGATTGTTCCAGGAATGGGCATCAATGCTTTATTCACGTATACCTTTGTTGGATCACTTGGATTGAGTTATCAGGAAGCCTTAGGAGCAGTAACCGTTTCAGGTGTGTTATTTGCGATTATCGCTTTTTCCAAATTAGCTTCAATTATTTCAAGGTCGATTCCAACGTCATTAAAGGAAGCTATCACCGTAGGAATTGGCTTGTTTATCGCCTTTATCGGCTTGCAAAAAAGCGGCCTGATTGTCGAAAATCCCAATAATTTCGTAGCATTAGGTGACTTGTCGTCTCCAATTGTGCTTGCCTCGATCATTAACCTGGTGATAACCTTGTTTTTATTTTTGAAAAAGGTTCCGGGGAATTTTTTAATTAGTATTATTTTGGGTACTTTGACATCCTATTTTTTAGGTGTGATTAATTTTTCCCATATGGACAAAGGGTTCATTTCAATTAACGAGTATCGAAATGTTTTCATGAGCTTTGATTTTGGAAAAATAGCAACCATTCCATTTTGGACTGCGACCTTCTCATTAACACTGGTATTGGTGTTTGAGAACATTGGAATTCTCCATTCTCAGGTGGATGGCATGCTAAAAGCGCCTGAGAAAAACGGTAAAGCATTGCGTGCAGTCTCCATTTCTGCGATTTTATGCGGACTTTTAGGTACCAGCCCTCCGGTTTCAACGGTTGAATCGGCTGCAGGGATTACTGCTGGTGGAAGAACAGGTCTAACCTCTGTCGTAACAGGTTTCCTTATTTTAATGTCCCTTTTCTTCCTGCCTTTGATTAAATTGGTTCCAAATGCGGCCATCGCACCTATTTTGATTATTTTGGGCGGATTAATGTTAACGAATATTGTAAACATCGATTTTACGGATTTCACGGAAGCATTTCCTGCGTTTTTAATCATCCTGATGATTCCGTTAACTTATAGTATCGTGGACGGAATTGCCTTTGGATTCATTGCCTATCCGTTAGTTAAACTGTTTACAAATAAACACAAGCAATTGTCATTACCAATCTTTATTATTTCATTCTTATTTTTAACGAATTTCCTGCTACACTATGTTGGATAGCATGAAACGAAAAGAGAGGCTCTCGCCTCTCTTTTTATTCTTTATCAGCCAATATTTCCTCAAAGGCATAAGAGACTTTTGTAAATTCTTCATCACTTTCAATCGCTGATAAATCGCCTTCTTCATCCACTTTTAGGAAGAAAATATCGATATCTTCATTGGTTTCCTCCCTTACGTCTTCTACAAAACCAACGGCTGCATAGTCTGTTCCTTCAATTGTTAAAACGGCCAGTACTTCTACTTCTTGCCCCTCATCATTCGCTTCACCAATCGTAAATACTTCGCCTACTTCAACTTTTTCCATTCTGTACTTCTCCTCTCTTTTCACAATTTGCATCTAGCAACAGTATCTCCAAACTAGGAGTTTTTTCATGCTAAAATTGTCCGATTTTGTATTTTATATTACTAAAATTGTCATTTCTTGCGCTTTCCCAGGAAAATCATCGGGAAATATTTAAGTGATAGAAAAAACCTATATCGAATAGTTGAGTTATGAAGGACTTTTTGTATTTCTTCAAAACTAGCTTCCATGTTCTCTTCAAAAAATGAATCCTTATCTGTAAGATAAATAATAACTAAAATGTATTAATTTATACTTATTGACAATTAGAAATTACAGAAAAAGAAAGTATGATAAAAGAATACTAAAAAAGATGGGGTATAAAAAATGGAATGGGATCAAATCAATTATTTTCAAACTGTAGCAAAGGTTCAACATATTACACGTGCGGCTAAGCTATTATCCATTTCCCAGCCTGCTCTTAGCCGTTCCATTGCGAATCTTGAAGAAGAGTTAAATGTGCAGCTTTTTGATCGCAAAGGCAGGAATATTTATTTAAACAGATATGGAGAAATGTTCTTAAATCGTGTAGAACAAGCTATCAAGCAAATTGAGATAGGAAAAAAAGAAATATCAGATGAAGTGCATCCAGATTATGGAACTATTTCCCTATCGTTCTTGCCCTCACTTGGCATAAGTGTAGTCCCAGAAATTTTAAGCACGTATAAAAAAACCTGTGCCAATGTTAAGTTTCAGCTAAACCAAAATTCGAATCGGCAGATCGTGGAACAATTAAAATCGCGGAAAGTCGATCTTGCCTTAATCTCGATGCATCATGAGGAGAAAGAGATTTTATGTACACCACTTTTAACAGAGGAACTATTTTTGATCGTTTCAATTGACCACCCGCTTGCTGATTATCATGAAATTGATTTAAAAATGATAGAAAATGAACCATTTGTCTCCTTTAAAGATGTGAATGAACTGCAATCCATTATATATCATTTATGCCAAGAGGCCGGTTTTTCTCCAAACATTGTATTTGAAGGTGAGGATATTGGTACAGTATCCGGTTTAGTAGGTGCAAAATTAGGCGTTTCATTAGTACCGGATATACAAGTCTTGGATAAAAGCAAGATCAAGCTTATTCGTGTAAAAAATCCAATATGTCATAGAGAAATAGGAATTGCTTGGTTAAAGGATAGGTACTCTTCACCTGCTGTCGAACGGTTTATTGAATTTGTTTTTCGTTTATTTAAAATCACATAAAGAGCAAATGGATAAAGAGTTAACACCTGCTTTTTCAACTAAACAATCAAATAACAAGATTAATATAATCTAAAATATGTATGAATTTCCATGTTCAAGCATGCTACAATGGGTACAATACGATGTTAGAATTATTAATTTATTATAGGATTAGATTAATTCTAATTATTTTGTAAATATGAAAGGACTGATCGTCTTTGAGTCTGACAACAAAAAAAATTAAAAAAGTTTTAGTAGCAAACCGTGGGGAAATTGCTATTCGGATTTTTCGGGCTTGTACTGAGTTAGATATCCGAACAGTTGCAATTTACTCAAAAGAGGATACCGGTTCTTTTCATCGGTATAAAGCAGATGAAGCCTATTTAGTCGGGGAAGGAAAAAAGCCAATTGAGGCCTACCTTGATATTGAAGGAATAATCGAAATTGCCAAGACACATGAGGTTGACGCTATTCACCCAGGCTATGGTTTTTTGTCAGAAAATGTAGAATTTGCGAAACGTTGTGAAGACGAAGGTATCATTTTCATTGGACCTAAATCGGATCATTTACAAATGTTCGGCGATAAAGTGAAGGCACGCCACCAAGCAATTCAAGCCAATATTCCGGTTATTCCCGGAAGTGACGGACCAATTTCCAGCATAGAGGAAGCTAGAGTGTTTGGAGATCTGCACGGATATCCTCTCATGATTAAGGCATCTCTTGGCGGCGGGGGTCGAGGAATGCGGATTGTACGAGATGAAGGCAGCTTAAAAGAATCGTATGATCGGGCAAAATCCGAGGCAAAAGCAGCGTTTGGAAACGATGAAGTCTATATCGAAAAATTTGTGGAAAACCCCAAACATATTGAGGTACAGATATTAGGTGACCATGATGGAAAAATCGTTCATTTATATGAACGAGATTGTTCTGTACAACGCCGCCACCAAAAAGTGGTCGAAGTTGCGCCAAGCGTTTCATTACCTGAAGACTTGCGCCAAGTTATATGTGAAGCAGCTGTTCATTTAATGAAAAACGTTTCCTACCTAAACGCTGGAACAGTAGAGTTTCTTGTGACAGATAAAGAATTCTATTTTATTGAAGTTAATCCGCGGGTACAGGTTGAACATACGATAACCGAAATGATTACTGGTATTGATATTGTTCAATCACAAATATTAATTGCAGAAGGGTTTTCATTACATAGTAAAGAAGTGGGAATTCCAAAGCAAGAAGATATTCAAGTGCATGGGTTTGCGATTCAATCACGAGTAACGACAGAAGATCCGTTGAACAATTTTATGCCCGATACGGGAAGGATAATGGCCTACCGTTCAGGCGGAGGGTTTGGGGTACGTTTGGACGCAGGTAATGCCTTTCAGGGTGCGGTCATTACCCCTTATTATGACTCCCTTCTTGTAAAAGTAACAACATGGGCATTAACCTTTGATCAAGCTGCCGCGAAAATGGTTCGAAATTTAAGAGAATTCCGGATCCGAGGAATCCAAACCAACATTCCATTCCTTGAAAAAGTGGTGCAGCACGAGAAATTCCTCAAAGGTGACTATGACACATCGTTTATCGATTCAATACCGGAGCTGTTTGTTTTCCCAAAACGCAAAGACCGTGGGACAAAAATGCTTTCCTATATTGGAAACGTGACGGTAAATGGTTTTCCGGGAGTGGCTAAAAAGAAAAAGCCCCTTTTTGATAATCCAAGATTGCCAAAAGTAAGTCAATCTGAACCGTTTCCAAATGGAACGAAACAAATTCTTGATGAAAAAGGTCCTGTTGGAGTTATGAACTGGATTAAAGAACAAAATCAAGTATTATTGACCGATACAACATTCCGTGATGCCCATCAATCATTGTTGGCTACTCGAGTGCGTACGAGCGATTTAATGCGAATTGCCGAACCAACTGCCCGACTACTTCCGAATTTATTTTCAGTTGAAATGTGGGGTGGTGCAACATTTGATGTATCCTACCGTTTTTTAAAGGAGGATCCGTGGTTCCGCCTATTGAAACTGCGTCAAGCAATGCCGAATACACTATTCCAAATGCTTCTTCGTGCATCCAACGCAGTTGGTTATAAAAATTATCCGGACAACGTAATCAAGGAATTTGTAAAAAAGTCTGCGCAGGCAGGAATTGATGTCTTCCGCATTTTTGACAGTCTTAATTGGGTAAAGGGTATGGAACTTGCTATTGATTCTGTACGGGAAAATGGGAAAATCGCAGAAGCAGCTATGTGTTATACAGGTGATATCCTCGATCCGTCAAGAAGAAAATATGATTTACAATACTATAAAAATCTGGCTAAAGAACTGGAACAGTCCGGAGCGCATATTTTAGGAATTAAGGATATGGCTGGTTTGTTAAAACCCCAGGCAGCATATGACTTAATTTCTGCCTTAAAAGAAACTGTTGAAATTCCGATTCATTTACACACCCATGATACAAGCGGCAATGGTATTTTCACATACGCAAAGGCAATCGAAGCAGGTGTTGATATTGTTGATGTAGCTGCAAGCTCAATGGCTGGATTAACATCACAGCCAAGTGCTAGCGCCCTTTACTATGCTTTAGACGGGCATAACCGGAAACCGCTCATGGATATTCATGGTTTAGAACAAATTTCCCAATACTGGGAAGATGTCCGCCATTATTACGCCGATTTTGAAAGTGGCATGAATGCTCCACATACTGAAGTATATGTTCATGAAATGCCAGGCGGTCAATACAGTAACCTGCAACAACAAGCAAAAGCGGTAGGTTTAGGCGATCGCTGGGAACAAGTGAAAGAAATGTATTCATGCGTAAATCAGATGTTTGGAGATATTGTAAAAGTAACACCATCTTCAAAGGTTGTTGGAGATATGGCTCTTTATATGGTACAAAACAATTTGTCGGAAAAAGATATTTTTGAACGCGGTGCGACACTTGATTTTCCGGACTCGGTTGTCGAATTATTTGAAGGTTATCTGGGACAGCCACACGGGGGTTTTCCACTTGAACTTCAACGCATTATTTTAAAAGACAAGGAATCTATAAAAGTTCGCCCTGGTGAACTCCTGGAACCTGTGGACTTTCAGGAAATTAAAGAAACCCTTTACCGTTCATTAAACCGCCCTGTCACAAGCCATGATGTGATTGCCTATGCCCTATATCCAAAGGTGTTCATGGAATACCATCAAACGGTCGAAACATACGGAGATATTTCCGTTCTTGATACGCCAACATTCTTATACGGAATGCGTTTAGGAGAACAAATCGAGGTAGAAATTGAAAAAGGGAAAACCCTTATTGTCAAACTCGTTTCCATTGGCGAAGCGAGAGCGGATGGAACACGTGTGCTTTATTTTGAATTAAATGGTCAAACGCGCGAGGTACTAATTAAAGACGAAAATATTAAAACGACTGTGCAAGCAAGATTAAAAGCAGATCCCGGTAACCAAAGCCAGATCGGTGCATCTATGCCAGGAACGGTGCTGAAACTTCTTGTTGAAAAGGGCCAAACTGTTTCAAAAGGTGATCATCTCATGATTACGGAGGCCATGAAAATGGAAACAACCATTCAAGCACCATTTAGCGGTACGCTTAAAGAAATTTATATAAATAATAATGATACCATTGAGCCTGGTGATTTATTGATAGAATTATCAAATTAAGCTCGGAAAAAATCTCCTATCACATCGATAGGAGATTTTTTTTTTGCACTCAATATAATTAATAACTTATATGCATGAATTTTATGCATATTAACAATTAGAAGTTAATTAAAAAAGAGAGTATACTGTTTTATACAAAGCTAAGTATTTATTTAAAATAAAGGAGTATCAATTAGAAATGAGTTATATTCAACGTGGGACACGCAGATTTAAAATGGTTAATTTATCCTTATTTGCTGGTGGCTTTAGCACCTTTGCCATTCTTTGGGGCACGCAGCCATTACTACCGGATATTTCAAGAGAATTCCACGTTTCTCCAGCGGTTTCAAGTTTAAGTCTGTCAGCAACAACAATTGCTTTATCCATTAGTCTCTTAATCGCCGGGTCTTTATCCGAGGTATTTGGCCGTAAATCGGTTATGACAATCTCTTTAATTGCATCGTCGATTCTTGCACTCATAACTGCATTTACTCCAAATTTTCATTTATTGCTCTTAAGCAGAATCATCCAAGGAATTTCGCTTGCCGGGTTACCTGCCGTGGCAATGGCATATTTGGGTGAAGAAATCGAACCAAAAAGTTTAGGGATGGCGATGGGTTTATACATCAGCGGGAACTCCATCGGCGGGATGGCAGGCAGGATTATCAGCGGAGTTTTAACAGATTATTTTAGTTGGCATATTGCTTTAATAGGGATTGGAATCATTAGTTTACTGGCAAGTGCTGTTTTTATGTTGTTTTTACCTAAATCGACTCATTTTGAGCCGCAGAAATTTGCCATGAAACCACTCGTTAAATCATTGTTTAGCCAATTTAAAGAACCCGGCCTCATTTATCTATTTATTATTGGATTTTTATTAATGGGAGGTTTTGTTTCTTTATATAACTATATTGGTTTTCAGTTAATCAAACCGCCCTATTCATTGAGTCAAACCTTGGTTGGATTTATTTTTATCGTATATATCGTTGGAACCTTTAGTTCAACGTGGATGGGAATGCTGGCTGATCAACATGGTAAAAGAAAAATTTTACAGTTATCTCTGTTTATTTTATTAATCGGGGTCTGTATCACCTTAAATGCCAATTTATGGGTAAAGATTTTAGGAATCGCTGTTTTTACTTTTGGCTTTTTTGCCGGTCATTCAATTGCAAGCGGATGGGTTGGAAAAGTGGCTACTCATGATAAAGCACAGGCAGCATCATTATATTTATTTTTCTATTATGCCGGTTCAAGTATTGGTGGAACTGTAAGCGGGATATTTTATAGTGATTTCGGCTGGCCGGGAGTAGTCACCATGATTATCGCCCTTGCATTGATTTCGATAGTGGTATCCATTCGTTTGGGGAATACAGGAAAAAATAAATTAAGGGTATCTTCTCATAAAAAGTTAATAAAAAGCAACTAAAATAGCGGGCAAATCCTATTGGTTTTGCCCGTTTTCATTGTCTTAAATAACCGTAAATTTCCTCCATTCTTTTGGTAAAAGCACTTGGTACTGCCGCTGTAAAAAACGGTCATCGATAAGAACAATCGTTCCATGATCTTCCTCAGAACGAATTAACCTGCCGCCAGCCTGCAATACCTTGTTCATACCGGGAAACAAGTAGGCGTATTCATAACCGTTCTTCTTTTTATTAGAAAAATGCTCCATCATCTGATTTCTCTCAAAACATAATTGCGGAAGCCCCACTCCTAACACCACTACACCATTCAAACGGTCCCCTATTAAATCGACACCTTCGGAAAAAACTCCGCCTAAAACAGCAAAGCCGATTATAGTTGCCTGTTGATTTGGCTGAAATGCCCCTAGGAAAGCATCTCTTTCTGCTTCATTCATTCCAGTAGTTTGGAGAAGTGTCTTTGTTTCTTCGTTCATTTCATTAAATCGTTCATAGACTGCAAGCATGTACTGATAGGACGGGAAAAAAATCAGATAGTTGCCCGGCCGTTTATTGAGCAATGATTGAAGCATCTTTACAATGGTCTCCTTAGTCTGATCGCGATCACGATATCTGGTTGACAAAGGTTTTATGAAAACATCGACCTGTTCCTCTGAAAATGGCGATGGAAGCGAAAGGCAATAGTCGTCCTCCCCGCCACCGAGGATATCCTGATAATAAGGCATTGGCAATAGCGTTGCAGAGAAAAATACTTTTGAGCGATACCCCTTTCCCATCTGTTTTAATAGCTTCGACGGGTCTATACAAAATAATTTGACGGAAAGATCATTTCTATTTTTTTCACCATAAATCAAATAATGTTCGTCCAGTAATTCAACGATTTTTAAGAAATTAAGAATCTTAAAGTAAGTTTCCAATAAAGTTTGGCTGCCAATGGAAAGTAAAAGAGCTTGCTCGGCAGCTTTTTCAAATAGATGAAGCTGTTCAATAAATTGTGAATCCAATTCCTTTATGACGAACTCATTTTGATCAGGGTAATCCTTTTTTAAAATAATAAATGTTGAATTTATTTTTGTTACTGCATCATAAATCGCTTTGTCTTTACCTTTGAATTCTTTCTTCAGCTGGAGAAAGGATTCTTTACTGATGGTGGCAGAGAACATTTCTCGGCCACGATCTACTAGGTTATGGGCTTCATCGATTAGTAACCCCGTTACCTTTTTCTGTTCTTCAAAAAGGCGTTTTAGAGAGACACGCGGGTCAAAAATATAATTGTAATCGCAAATAATGACATCAACGGCATAGGCAAGGTCAATTGAAAATTCAAATGGACAAACTGAATGCTTTCGGGCGTAGAATTCGATGACCTCCCGAGTCAGACTTTCCTCATTTGCTAGGATATCAAGAACGGCATCATTAATTCGATCATAGAATCCACCCGCAAATTCACAATAATCCTTTTGACAATTAGTTTCATCCTTAAAACACACCTTGTCTTTTGCCGTTATCGTAACCGACTTGATACAGGCACCACAGTTTCGCATACGCTCTAATGCTTCTTCTGCTGTTGTTTGTGTAGTTGTCTTAGCTGTCAGATAAAAAAACTTTGATAGATGTCCTTCGCCAATTGCTTTTATGGCTGGGAAAAGTGTTGAAATGGTTTTCCCAATTCCTGTTGGTGCATTTACAAATAAAGTTTTCTTCTCAGAAATTGTTTTATAGACAGCACCGGCCAATTTCCGCTGGCCTTCGCGATAAGTTTCAAATGGGAAAGGTAATTCCTTGCTGCTTTGATTTCGTTTGTTTAAATGGTCATGACAGAGTATTGCATAAGGAGCAAAGCCCTTTACGAGCTCTCTCACAAATGTCTCAAGTATAGATAAACTTAATTTCTTTTTAAAATATCTTTTCGCTTCGGATTCAACATGGACATAAGTTAATTGAACGGATATTTCCTGTAAGCCACGATCTTTTGCATAGATATAAGCATACATTTTCGCTTGTGCCCAGTGGACGGGATAGCCATCCCCTGCGATTTGGACCAACGGCTGTTTAGAAGACTTAATTTCGTCTATAATGACTTCATCATCGCGGAACAAAAGCCCATCACATCTGCCATCAATGATGAATAGTAGGTTTTCAAAAGGGTATTCCGCGCGCAGATACACTTCCTTTTGATCTTCCTCTTGATAGGTTTTCTGGATTTTTTGATGGGCTCTTGTTCCATCTAATAGAGTGGTTTGGGATCGAAAACGGTTATCGATACTTCCGCTACTAAAAACGTATTCAACTAAGGAACGCACTGAAATTTGAACTTCATACGACAAAAAATCACCAGCTTACCGATTAGGGAATGTATGTTTGTATTGATTATAGCAAATTTTGATATGTTCAACTAGTTTCATCCCGGCAGAAGCTGCATTTTTTGTGTAAAAATGCAATTTTCTAGCTTAGTATAGTAGTTTATTTGCGAATAGAACCAATTTATTTGCGAATTACAACAATTTATTTGCATATTGGACCAGTTTATTTGCGAATCAAAAAATTATCTTCCAAGTACTCATTTTTAAACACGAACTTGGCCCGTTCCCAATACCAACGCTTTCGTTGTCGTTATAGCCTTCAGTCCCATCGGACCGCGAGCATGCAGTTTTTGTGTACTGATACCTATTTCCGCACCGTAACCAAACTGTTCCCCATCGGTAAAACGAGTCGAAGCATTATGGTACAAAACAGCTGCATCCACTTGTTTGAAAAATAATCCAACATTTTCAGTGTTTTCGCTAATGATTGCTTCTGAATGCTTTGTTCCATACCGATCAATATGGTCGATTGCTTCTGCCACATCCTTGACCAATTTTATGGCCAAAACAGGCGCTAAAAATTCAGTTCCCCAATCCACATCTACAGCCTCTTTGACAAACGAATATTCGCCGCATAAACGCTCATCTCCACGTAATTCAACACCCTTTTCATGTAAAACGTTCAAAAGCTCGGAAACAAATGGCCATTTTTCATGTATCAACAGCGATTCTGCCGCATTGCAAACAGATGGGCGGTGCAGCTTGGCATTTACTGCAATCTCTACTGCCATTTTTTCTTGTGCCGTTTCATCAACCAACACATGGCAGTTGCCTACGCCCGTTTCAAGGACAGGAACGGTTGCATTATGAATGACCGATTGAATTAATCCAGCCCCTCCGCGTGGAATCAGTACATCAAGATATTGATTTAGCTTGAACATTTGTGCAGCCATTTCTCTGCTTGTGTCCTCCAACAACTGCACCGCATCTGACGGAATTTTGGAACCAGCAAGTGCCCTTTGCATGACTTCAACTAGAGCTTTATTAGAATTCAGTGCAGAAGAACTTCCCCGTAACAACACGGCATTTCCTGCTTTTAAACATAGACTTCCAGCATCAACCGTCACGTTAGGTCTTGCTTCATATACCATACCGACGACACCAAGCGGCACCCGAACGGTCCTAATCTGCAAGCCGTTTGGGCGCTCCCATGATTCAATCGTTTCTCCAATCGGATCCTCTAACTCTATTAGCTGACGAATCCCATCCACAATCCCGTCAATGCGATCTCTTGTCAAAAGCAAGCGGTCCAATAATGATTCTGAAAGACCTTTTTTGCGACCAGCTTCGATATCTTTTGCATTCTCTTCTAAAATCCAATCTTTTTCGTTTAGTAAACAGTCCGCCATTCTCCCCAAAGAAGCGTTTTTATCCTCAGACGACAGCCCCCCTAAGACTTTTGCTGCATTTTTTAGTTTGATTGCTTTTTCAATTAGTTCACTCATACTTCCGCTTCCTCCTTTAAAATCGCCACCCAATTATCACGATGGATAACTTCCGCCCTTTGATTAATAGAAAAATTCTTCGAATAATCACCAGATAATCCTTTTACTTTTTGTAAAACTTCAGAAGAATAATAGATTTGCCCTTTACCGATGGTTTTCCCTTTAGCGTTTCGGACAATGACAACATCAAAGGGGTTAAATTTACCTATCACCTTAGTCACACCAACAGGAAGAAGGCTTTTTCCAAGTTGTACAATAGCTTTTTCTGCTCCTTCATCGATTTCAATCGCACCGCTGACAGGTGAATGATAAGCAATCCACTGCTTTCTCATTTGCATTTGCGTTTGGAAAGGACCGCCAATATAGGTTCCATTGCCTTTTCCTTCTAAAATATCGACAAGCTTCTCTTTTCCTTTGCCAGTTCCTACAAATACACTGACTCCGAGGGAAAGGGCTTTTTTCGCGGCCAGCAGTTTTGATTTCATTCCGCCTGTTCCCACTGATGATCCAGAATCACCTGCCACTCCAAGAAGTTCATCTGAGACTTCCGCAATAAAATGATATTTTTTGGCATCCTTTGATTGCTTCGGATTCCCGTCATATAGACCATCAACATCGGTTAAAATCATTAAAGCATTTGCATGTAAAAATCCGCTGACCAGCGCTGATAACATGTCATTGTCACCAAATGTTAATTCCTCAATGGAAACCGAATCATTTTCATTGATGATTGGCACAGCACCTCTTTGCAGTAGTTCATGGATGGTTGAAAAAAGATTGTGGAACCGTTCTTGGCTGTAAAAATCTTCACGAGTGATGAGAATTTGTGCTGGGATTATCTTTAACTCTTGAAATAGTAAATGATAATTCTGCATTAATAACCCTTGCCCGACAGCAGCAGAAGCCTGTTTTCCTGCTGTATTTTTCGGACGGACCGGATATCCGAGTGAGGAAAATCCAGCCGCAACGGCTCCCGATGATATAAGAATCACGTCATGGCCTTGTTCTTTTAATAGGGCCAATGCATGTACATGATCGTACATTTTTTCTTTTGAAATGACCCCGGAAGCATCAGTTAACGAACTGCTTCCGATTTTCACAACGACTAGTTGTTTTTTCATACCTGTTAGACCCTCCTTTTTAAAATAAAAGGCTGTGTTAAACTTGTTTGTTGATTTCCGCTCCAATCAACAGGGTTAAAAAATCAAAATGTCCTTTAACACAGCCAAATAAAAAAAACGATTCTTCCGCCCTTAGAAAAGGACGGAAAAATCGTTTCCGCGGTACCACCTTTATTGGTGCCAAGCACCCAACTCAAAGCCCGTAACGAGGGATACGACTTATGTTTACATAAGCAGTTATTTAGGGGTAGGTTCAACTATCTTTCCGTGAGAAACCTTTCAGCCATCGGGTTTCACTCTCTAACACGTTCCAAAAATTTACTAGTCCCATACTTTTCCGATTTCAAGATTTATTAGATATTATCCAAATGAAATCACAATTTGTCAAGACTGTTTTTTGAAAATTTTAATTTGTTGTTCTTTTAAAAACTTCCTTGAAAATATATGGCTTAAAGAGAATCGTTGGTGGACTAAGCAAATTCATAACTTTTATTAAATCATCGTAAATTTTTCTGTTTTTTGCGGAGAGCAAAAAAATTTTTTTTACATACCATTGCTGAAATTTCAGTCCAAACGGTTTCTTCCCCTTTACTTTTTCATAGCGAAAATCCTCGCAAAGAACCATGGACCAGACTGGAGCAACGATTTTTGCTAATTTCTTCTGTAATATATTTAGGTTCTTCTGTTTTGGAGATGCTTCGAAAAACTCCCTGATTGCCAGTGCTTCCAAGGCTGCGACACTCATCCCCTGCCCGAATACGGGGTCAACCCGACAAAAAGAATCACCTGCGACTAGCAGTCCTTCCGGAAGGTCTACATGATCAAACCTTCTCCAGACAATATGGGGAATTTGATAGGTTTTCGTTTCAGTTAAGGATTTACCGTCTTTTAATTCTTGTGCCAAATCAGGTAAAGCCAATTTTTCTGCGTATTGCAAGAATCCTTCTTCGGTTTTTATTTCCTTTGTGTCAATTTGATTCAAGTAGCCTATTAAAGTGACAATATATTTTTGATTCTCGACTATTGATAAAGTACCGCCCAATTTTTGTTTTGGGGGTTCAGGATAAATAAGCTTCAGTTTAAAATCTCTTTCTCTTTCCGCTAATTCAAATTGTCTCGTTGCATAGCAAAGCCCAATTTCAACTTTTTCCTCTGATATGTTCTTACCCATTTTTTGTATACACGATTTCGATAATAAGCCGGCACCACTTGTGTCAATGATGATATCGGCTGTAAATGTTTCTTGTTTCGTTAAAACACCACATACTCGGTTTTTTTGCATTAGAATGTTTTCCACTTTAACTCCGTATGTATAGGTAACATTTTCAAGCAGATTGATTCTTTCTTCCACATAGGACTCCAGTAATGGCCTTGTTTGAAGCAATGTGGTTAATTCAGTGCTGTAACGCTGCTTCCAAACTCCATAATGAAACCAAGCCATTTCCTGGACGGAATCAATTTTAATTGAGCCACGAGAAATCATATCCTCTTTAAAGCCGGGGAATAAAATCTCCATAGCCTGGTCTCCAGCTTGAAGTAAGACATGAATTTGATGGGCTTGTGAAACACCAGGACGGATCTCTTTTTTCTGATTTGGTTTTTCATCTTTTTCTAGTATTTGTACATTTGTAAAATGGGGAGCAAGTGCCGCGGCAACGAGTTTACCTGCCATTCCCCCGCCAATGATGATCGCTTTTATGTCTTTGTTCATTTATGACCTCCGCAGAAGGTATTTATATGTTTATTTTAATCAAGGTGGTATTTTAAAAGGTTAATTTTATTTTCCACTTAAGCCTATTTATTTGCCAATCTGCCTTTAAAATAAAAGCCCCCGGCCAAAACCAAGAGCTCTTACTTAAATCTATTAAATCGACACATCCCCAATCGCAATCCCTTAAAAGAAACTCTCAAAAGTTAGTACCCGGTACCTTGACCGCCCGTAATAATCGCAATACTTGAGCTTGCACCAATTCTGGTTGCACCTGCTTGAATCAGCGTTCTCGCCGTATCTAAATCTCTTACGCAGGCAGAGGCTTTCACACCCATTTCCGGCCCAACCGTCTCACGCATCAGCTTAATATCTTCAGCCGTTGCACATCCCGGTCCAAAACCAGTAGAAGTTTTTACAAAATCAGCCCCCGCCATTTTTGCTAGAATACAAGCTTTTTTCTTCTCTTCCGTCTCAAGAAGACCGGTTTCGATTATTACTTTTACCGGAGCATGGCCTTTTGCGGCTAAAACGACGCTTTCAATATCCTTTTTCACGGTTTCAAACTCGCCTGATTTCAGTGCTCCGATATTGATAACCATGTCAATCTCCGTTGCCCCGTTCGCAATCGCATCACGTGCCTCAGCGACTTTTACAAACGTGCTTGTTGCACCGAACGGGAATCCGACAACCGTAGTGACTCCAACCCCAGATCCTTTCAATTCCGCGGCTGCCGTTGATACCCAATACGGATTCACACAAACAGTAGCAAAATGATGCTCTTTTGCTTCATTACATAGCTTAATAATTTGTTCCTTCGTACTTTCCGGTTTTAATAGAGTATGATCAATCATCCTGGCTACAGCAGGTCCCGTGATAATGGATGATGCGGAACCTTCATTATTGCTAACATTCCCTGAAATGACGGGTTTCGCTTCTTTTAATTCTCCCTTATTGGTTAATTGTTGTAATATTTGATTGGTAATTTGTTCGACTAATGCTTCAATTTGCATCGTGCTCACCCCATCTTATTATAATCGATCAACGATTCCGGCGATCACAGCATCAAAGGCTCCCTTTGGGTCTCCTAAAATCTCCCGTGCCGACCCGCCTTCTTCAATGACAAGAACATAATCGCCAACCCCAGCCTGAAAATGATCAATTGCAATCATTGCATCACCGCACTCTTTTCCATATGCATCCACCGGTATAACGACCATGAGCTTCTTATTTTGATGACTGGGTGTTTTAATCGTTGAAACGACATTCCCAATGACTTTTGCCAGTTTCATTATTTTGCAGCTGGAAGGATTTTTTCAATATCCGAGTGTGGACGTGGGATTACATGCACGGATAAAAACTCGCCTACGCGTTGTGCTGCATCAGCACCGGCTTCGGTTGCCGCTTTAACGGCACCTACATCACCGCGAACCATTACCGTAACCAAACCGCCGCCAACCTGCACTTTTCCTAATAATGATACATTTGCGGCTTTCGTCATCGCGTCTGCAGCCTCAATTGCCCCGACTAAACCTTTTGTTTCAATCATACCTAATGCGTTGCTCATCTATTATTCCTCCATTCGCTTTTCCACATTGTAAAATTCAATCATTCCCATTATCCCTGCATCCGAAGGGATTAAATCTTTTCCAAGCGGGATGGAAGACTCCTTACTTTTTGCCAGGTAAACGAGGTCTCCCACACCGGACTGTCCTATAGTATCGATAGCCACAAGTGGTTTTCCTTTATCATTCAACCCTTCGTCAACTGGCTGTACAATCATCAGTTTTAAACCTCTTAAATTATCATTTTTATGGGTGCAGATTAAATTCCCAATCACTCTGGCTACGAACATATTAAAAACCTCTTTCTAACGTCCTAAGAAGCGACTTTCTATCTCCATGATTTTCGTTACTCGACGATCATGACGGCCACCGGCGAAGTCTGTCTCAAGCCATGCCTTCACTAATTGCTTGGCAAGACCTTCACCGATAAATTGCCCGCCAATTGAGAGAACATTGGCATTATTATGCTCACGGCTATTGATCACAGAGGATAAATCCCAGCACACTCCAGCACGGATTCCGGGAATTTTATTCAAAACCATACCGCTGCCAATCCCGACACCATCAATCATAATGCCCACATAGTCTGGGTTCGTGGCAACGGTTTCACCAACTAAAAAAGCAATATCAGGGTAATCAACTGATTCTTTAGCATGGCAGCCAAAATCGAGATATTCATAGTCTAAATCGGTTAAATATTCTTTTAATGATTCCTTTAGTTCGTATCCACCATGGTCACAGCCTATTGCAACTTTTTTCATTCCTAATGTTCTCCTTTAGCAAATACATCAATGATTCCGTCAAACGACTGGGACTTGAAGGTTCAAAATGCATATCTAACAAGATTTTTAATATAGCTTACAATCGGTGCTTCCAGGTTGAGTCACCTTATTCAGCTTTCGGTAACATTCCGTCTACCTCACTGTTTGGACGTGGAATCACGTGTACTGAAAGAAGTGTTCCAACACGCTGTGCAGCCTCGGCTCCTGCTTCGGTTGCAGCTTTTACAGCACCGACATCCCCGCGAACCATAACTGTAACAAGACCGGCTCCGACAAATTCTCTTCCGACTAACCTTACGTTTGCAGCTTTCACCATTGCATCCGCTGCCTCAATAGCACCGATTAATCCCTTTGTTTCGATCATTCCTAATGCTTCTTGACTCATGTTTATTCCTCCTATTTGGACCGCTGAATTTGATTTTTTCTTTTTAGTCGTTTCTTTTTACCCACATCTTGTAAATCTGGCAATCAACTTCACCACACTAGATAATTATTAATCCATCTACTAAAACACAGCGGCGCTGATTAAACGTTTTGGCAGAGGTAAATCCCTAAACAGTTGGTCTGGCGATGGTTAAGGCTATGAATACATCGGATTCGAGAGGAAAAATATCTTCAGGTTCAGCATTGTCAGTTTTAGAGCCTAGTTGCAAGAGAACTTCTCAACCATTTTCTTAATATCGTATTCGGTAATCTGCAAAACTATCAACCTCCTTTGACGAAAGTTAGCGACCCTTCTATTTCAATTTGATCGACAATCCCCACAATTGCTGCATCAACCGGGACACCATTCGTGATATCTGTTTGTCTAGCCGAACTACCACTTACAACCAAGACAACCTCGCCTTCACCCGATCCTACTGTATCAATCGCCACAAGCGTTTTACTATCTTCTTTGAATGTTTTGATATCGAGTGGTGTGACAATCAGGAGCTTTTTGCCGACTAATTTCTCTGCTTTGGTGGTGGACACAATTGTTCCGACCACTTTCCCAATGATCATTACTTTACCCCTTTCAAAGATTGATTTTGATGTTAAATTCTTTAGTGAGGTTTATGGTAACAGGGGTTACCTTGCTTTTTGCAGTAATAGGTACATATTTTGATGTTTGTAAGGAAGCTTTTACAGCTTCCTCAACAATCGCTAGTATTTTTTCCTTATCTATTTCGGTCAGCACTCTCCATTTCGAGTAATGCCTTTGCTGTATATTGATCCGTAATCAGGATATTGGCATAACTGCCTGTTAAAACGCCGTAAATACCGTCAATTTTGGATGCTCCGCCAGCTAGGAGAATCCCATATTTTTTTTCGGATAAATCCATGGGTTCAATTCCGACTGTACGATCATTCAAATTGTCATTACATATTCGACCATTCCGATCAATAAACCGGGAACAAATATCTCCAACCGTCTTATTTTCCCTTAAGATTTCAATATCACTGTCGAAAAAATAGCCTGCTTGCATCAATGTCGATTGCTCGCCCGGTTCTCCAACTGTATAAATGGCAATATTGGCCTTTTTCCCAAGCTGCAGTACTTTTTTTACATGCCGGTCAGCCACAATCGCCTCTTTGACAACAATCGAATCGACAATCGCCGGTACTGGTAAAAAATGAGGGGTTGTATTAAAAGCATTTGCCAAGCCATTAACAATTTCAGCTGCATACGTATTGGACTCTGAATAACTAACCCCACCGTTCAGTTGGACAATGGTAACATCCTTGACATTCTTCGGCTGCATTTTTTTTACTAGTTGATATAAAGTGGTCCCCCATGTTATTCCGATTGTATCGCCACTTTCAACAATCTGATAAAGGTAATTGGCTGCTGCCTCTCCCAGCTTTTCCTTTATTAACGGATCCTCAAAGCTTGCTACGGGGGTAATAACGCAGTGTTTAAGCCGAAACTTTTCCATCACTTGCTGTGCAATTTGTTCCACATCTTCTTCTGGATTATAGATTTTAATTTGGACAATGCCCTCTTGTTTTGCTTGGACTAGCAGTCTGGAAACGGTGGGACGTGATATACCTAGTCTCATTGCAATATCCTGCTGGCTGTAGTCTAATTGATAATACATTTTAGCGACTTCCACCAAGCGCGAAATTTTTTCATCCGCCATATGTGATTCTCCTTTAATTTATTCAAAAAGAAAACGTTTACATTTCAAATGAATTTTGAAATTATGTGAAATTTTTTTTGAACTTTTGTTAATTTTATTATAACTTACCATTTTTTACTGTCAATTGAATCTATCGGAAAATTCCGACATTATCGAAAGATATTGAAAAAAATCCTACAATTACATGGTAAGTGTCTATAAAAGTCTGCCCAACAGAAAACACCCGTAATCCAAGGAATACGGGTGCAAACTCTCATCTTATACCAGTTTATTAAGTGCTTCCGTTAATGTTTTTACAACAAACTCCAAATCTTCCACTTCAATATTTAATGGTGGTGAAAGGGTTAAAACGTTATTGTAGCCAGCAACGGTTGCACCGTTTTTGCCAATTAATAGTCCCTTCTCTTTACAGCCTGCTATAACCTGATTCACTAGCGCAACATCCAGCGGTTCTTTTGTTTCCTTATCCTTCACTAATTCAATCCCAATTAAAAGCCCTTTACCGCGGACATCCCCTACATATGGATTATTTTGCAGCAAGTTCCTTAAATCATTTAAGAGATTTGCTCCCAAATCACGGGAACGGTCAAACAATTTTTCGTTTTCCATGATTTCGAGATTTTTCAGTGCCAAGGCACAAGCTGCCGGGTTACCGCCAAATGTATTGACATGGCGGAAATAATCATATTCCTCCGTGCCTTTAAATGCTTCATAAATTTCTTTACGAACAGCTGTTGCTGACAATGGGAGATAGGCACTTGTAATTCCTTTTGCCATCGTAATGATGTCAGGCTTCACGCCGTAGTTCATAAATCCAAAAGGCTTACCGGTCCGGCCAAATCCGCAAATAACTTCATCCGCGATTAGGAGGGCACCATGCTTTTCACAGATTTCTTTCGCCGCCTTCATATATCCATCCGGTGGAACGAGAATTCCCCCGCCAGTAATGATTGGTTCCATAATCATTGCTGCAATCGTTTCACTCAGTTCCCAAGTCATCACCTTATCAATATCCTTTACGGATTGCAACTCATGCGGATCTGACACATTTGTATTATCTCGGTATGAATCCGGTGGAGCGATATGAACAAAACCTGCGGAAAGCGGTTCGTATTTGTATTTTCTTTGTGCCTGGCCAGTTGCCGCTAGAGCTGCTCCTGAGTTTCCATGGTAAGCGCGGTAGCGGGAAACAATCTTATAACGGTTGTAATCACCCTTTTGCTGATGATATTGACGGACAATCTTGAATGCGGTTTCATTTGCTTCTGAACCGCTGTTGGAGAAAAAGATAACATACTCATCCCCAAGTATTTCATTAAGCTTTTCTGCCAGTTTAATAGCTGGAACGTGACTTTGTGAAAGCGGAAAATAAGCCATTTCCTTTAATTGCTCATAGGCTGCTTCAGCTAGTTCCTGTCTTCCGTAACCAACATTCACACACCATAAACCTGCCATGGCATCTAAATAGCGGTTTCCTTCCGTATCGGTAATCCAAGAACCTTCACACTTTTGTGCCACGATAGTTGCTTTCGGATTATAAGGCTTCATCGCATGCCAAAGATAACGATCATCCTGCTCGAGTAATGTTTCTTGAGAACCGCTTGTTTGAACCATTCTACGCTCACTCCTTTTTGTAACTATACAATATATTATTCATCACCAAGGGTCATAGAGAATAATGCCCCTGATCTTTACGTAAAAGTTTTCAAATTAGAATCTGGAAGTAATCATCTTTTTACGAGTATAGAAGTTTACTCCGTCTTTTCCGTTTACATGCATATCCCCGTAGAAGGAATCCTTCCATCCTGAGAATGGGAAGAACGCCATTGTCGCTGGAACACCAACGTTGATGCCAAGCATACCTGCTTCTGCCTCTTCACGGAATTGACGTACAGCTTTTGCATTATTCGTATAAATGCTTGCACCGTTTCCAAATCTCGATTTACGGATATAATCCAATCCTTCATCTAAATCATTAGCTCGAAGGAGACTTAGGACCGGACCAAAAATTTCTTCTTTCGCAATAGTCATATCAGAAGTAACATGATCAAAAATAGTTGGACCCAAGAAATTGCCTTCCGGGAATTCGCCCATTTCCCTGCGCCCGTCCCTGATAAGGTCTGCACCTTCTTCGACGGCTTTTTCAATATAGCCGAGAACCTTTTCACGGTGTTCCTTACGGATAACTGGAGTTAATAGTACCTCATCATCCATTCCGTTCCCGATGATTAATTCATCTGCTTTTTCTTTTAATGCTACAATAAACGGTGCATTGTCACCAACAACAACAACTGCACTACATGCCATACAACGCTGGCCTGCACTTCCGAATGTGGAACTAATGACATTTTGAACAGCCTTATCTATATCGGCATCAGGCATCACGATATGGTGATTCTTTGCACCTGAAAGGGCTTGGACACGCTTACCTTCTGCAGCAGCACGCTCATAAACATATTTAGCAACAGGCTGTGAGCCAACAAACGAAATCGCGGCAATGTCCTTATGTTCGAGTAAGCCATTCACTACATCATGTGCACCATGTACAACATTTAAAACCCCTTTAGGTGCGCCTGCTTGAGTAAATAATGCTACTAATTTATTCGATAATAGTGGAGTACGTTCTGATGGTTTTAAGACAAATGTATTACCGCAGGCAACTGCGAGCGGGAACATCCAAAGCGGTACCATCATTGGGAAATTAAATGGAGTGATTCCTCCAACTACTCCTAATGGATAACGGAACATTTCTGAATCAATATCTTCAGCAATCCCTGATAACGATTCACCCATCATTAAAGTTGGTGCACCTGCAGCGAATTCCACACATTCAATTCCGCGCTGAACCTCACCATATGCTTCTTTGTAGGCCTTGCCGTTTTCCAAAGTAATTAATCTGGCAAGTTCTTCATGATGATCAGTTAAAAGAGTATGATATTTAAAAAGGATTCTTGCTCTTTTCGGAACAGGGACATTTTTCCAAGTTTTAAATGCCTCTTTTGCTGCAGCAACGGCTTTTGCAACATCTTCCTTTGTAGAAACCGGAACTTTGGCAATCACTTCGTCAGTCGCTGGATTTGGAACATCAAGAGTTTGTTCGCTGTTAGAGCTGACCCACTCACCGTTAATATAATTTTTTAATACTTCAGTATCATTTTTGGTTACGCTCATGTTTTGGCCTCCTTATTTTAAATTGAAATTTTATGAATATTAAAAATCCCTATGCGTTAATTATCGCTCATTATTAAAAGGCTTTCATTAGACAAAGTGTAAAATTGGAAGCATTAATTTTTCAACATTGTGAACACTCTTCTAAAAAATATTCGAACATAGAAGTCTAACGGGCCTTATATTCTTTTTGCTGCCCTGATGGGGCTAAATAATCTTTTACGAGAATCATAAATTCAATCGCGACACGTTTTTCATGATCCATGAAATCCGCACCCAACAAGTTTTCAAGCTTTTGGAGACGATGATAAAGGGTCTGCCTTACGATAAAAAGCTTGTTTGAAGTTTCCTGTTTCGACCCGTTACATTCTAAATAGGCTTTCAAAGTTTCTAGCAGCTTACCATTGTATTTTTGGTCATAGTGTATAACGGGCTGTAAATATTCTATGACAAGTTCCTGTAAATCAATATGTTTGTTGATTTGCGAAATAAGTCGATATAAATGTAAATCCTCATAAAAGGTGTAGAGTTGCTTATTGGTCATTTCCTGATGAATTCTTACTGTTTCCTTTGCAGTAAAATAACTTTTATGTAGTTCACTAAGAGATTCGACAAACTTACCGGTTCCAATGAACATTTTGGAATTGCCCTGTTTTTTCATAAACTCCGATTCATAGATGGACTCAATTGCCTTTTTGATTCGTTCTTTTAAGTTCTTTTTCGTTCGATTATTTAACAAAATAAACACCAAGGTATTCCGTTTTTCAACAGAGAAAACGGCAAACCCATTTTGTTCGAAAACAGAGCGGAATAAAAGCTTTAAATAGGTTACATCTTGACTGGATTTTTCCTTCACGGCTGAAACTTTTGCAATTAAAGCCACCGCGTCGCTTGTTTTCGGTCTTATGCTTTGTTCAAGTAAATATTCGTTAATCCCTTCCTCTGAATGTTCTCCGTCCAGCCACCCTTGGAGCCATTCAAATTCTTCGACACGCTTTTTCTCCTCCACATACAAATCCCTTAATAAATGCTGTGCCAAAGCTGTTGCGGTACGATCTAATATCAGTAAATCGAATTCACTGATTGGAAGTTCGGGCGAAAAAAGATATAGCTCGGCATATTCCTGCCCAAATAAGTGAATCGGAGCATAGGCAAAGTGATGATTCGCAAGCGTCTTTGCTCCTTCCAATTCTTTTATTAATGTCTTTTGTTCATCACCATTGATTTCAGGAACAAAATCATATTCCTGATTTCTTAACCGGAAAATAATTTGAACATCTAAGGTAGAAAAAATAAATTGGAGGATATCCTCATATGTTTCAATGGATAAAAGCCGTTTGTTCAGGCTTTGTGAATAGTTTTCTAAATCGGAAATCATCCGATATTGTTGGTTAATCATCACGGTGTGGATATCCTGTGTAATCTCAACAAATGGCACTTCTTGTTGAAAAGCAATGATGGGGAAATGATGCTGATTAGCGATTTCAATCACTTTTGTTGGAATTTCCGTTAAATAAGTTCCTAACTCGATGCAAAGGCCAGTTGCATTATTTTCAATTAATTGTTCTACCATGGTGAAAAATAGGTGGTCTTCCTGCCAGGCAACACCAGTTGATAATATAAGTTCCTGTCCGCTCAATAAGTTTCGAATACTTTTTACTTCCACAACATGAACCCATTTTACAATTCGTTGCAGCCCTTCTGCACCTGCAACCACTAAAGCATTCTGGAAGTGTTTTCGCCGCAAAATATCTGAGACCTTTAGCTGGAAATTTTCTTTCATGTATCTGGCCCCTTTTTATGTATTCATTCCATTGGCTGTGTTAAAATTTCCCATTGAATTACTCTCAATAAGCACCTTTAACAGAGCCATTCATTATAAAAAAGGATTGGCGTCAAAACCAATCCTCATTTATTTTTTTCATCATTGATTTTGTTAAATTAGCAAACTTGAAAAATACTTTCTCGCATTAGCATTACCAATTAAAAGTGTTTCGGTCTTGTTTTCTTCAGGATGAACAAAATCTACGGATGCACCATTTAAATGTTCATTAACTCGATGAATACGAAAACCTTTTTGAATAAGATAATCAATTTTATCTCGTTCATCTAGAAACTGCTGATGCTCTGACATGATATCCCTCCGATTAAATGCTATACTCTATCATTCTACAAAAAGCCCATTGTTTCCTTCCAAAAAAATATCGAATCTGCAATTGCTTGATCAAACAATTACAGATTCGTAAATTTATTTTAGTTAATTGGCAGAGACTCGTTTTGATTTACAGGTGTATTGTATTTCGCTCTTTTTAAAAATTGGCCTGACCCTGGTTTAGCAACCAACTGCTTATCGCGGACGACAAATTCTCCGCGAACCATTACAGAAACAGGTTCACCTGTAACCTTCATACCCTCAAAAGCATTATAATCAACTGCCAAATGGTGGGTTTCTGCGGAAATGACCCGTTCAACATTTGGATCAAATATGACGATATCGGCATCTGCTCCGACTGCAATCGTCCCTTTTTTCGGGAAAAGGCCAAATAGTTTTGCTGCCCTTGTGGAGGTGAGCTCAACAAATTGATTTAAGCTGATTCTACCCTTCTTAACTCCCTCAGAGAACAAAATGGATAGTCGATCTTCAACAATTGGTCCACCATTTGGAATTTTTGAGAAATCACCAAGACCCAATTCTTTTTGTCCCTTAAAATCAAACGAGCATTGATCAGAACCAAGTGTCTGTAGCTCTCCATTTTTCAATGCATTCCAAAGCACTTCTTGATTCCACTTTTCCCTGAGCGGCGGTGACCAAACATATTTGGCGCCCTCAAAATTTGGCTTTTCTATATAGCTTTGGTCAAGAACCAAATATTGTGGGCAAGTCTCACCCCAGACATTAAAGCCTTTTTTTCGTGCTTCAGCAATTTGCTCAACTGCATCGGCACATGTCACGTGTACCACATATAATTGCGAGTTTGCCAGTCCTGCAAGCTTTGCTGCACGGCCTGTTGCTTCCCCCTCCAATTCCTGCGGTCTTGTTAATGCATGGTAAATCGGATCGGTATTTCCTTCGGCGAGCGCTTTTTTCGTTAAATAATCAATGACATCGCCGTTCTCGGCATGAACCATTACTAAAGCACCATGCTCTTTTGCGAAGGCAAGTGTACGGTATAATGTTTCATCATCTGCCTGCAAGACATTTTTATAAGCCATAAATACCTTAAAGGAGGTAATTCCCTCTTCATTAATGACTTGCGGAAGCTGGGAAAGTACATCATCATTAATTTCGCCGATCATTATGTGAAACCCATAATCAATGACTGCCTTATCTCCTGCCTTTTCATGCCAGGTTTGAATCGCATTTTTTAATGGCACACCTTTATCGGTTAAACAAAAATCAATCACGGTTGTTGTTCCGCCAAATGCCGCGCCAATTGTACCGGTTTCAAAATCATCTTTTGTAACCGTACCTCCAAAAGGCATATCGAAGTGGGTATGCGGGTCAACTCCTCCAGGGAATACATAACATCCATTTGCATCAATAACTTCAGCACCAAGTGTTGGGAGATTCGTACCAATTTGTGATACCTTTCCATCTTCGATTAAAATTTCCGCTCGAAAGATATCAGAAGCGGTGACCACTGTTCCATTTTTTATTAATTTTTTCATTGGAATATCCCCCTATTTAATATCAACTTTACATTCCGTAGCGGCATTTAGTGCTGCTTGGCGTTCATTCCATGTCATTGACGGCAGTTCGTTTGGAACTTCAATCATGTCGATTGCCCCATCAACCGGGCAAACAATTGAACATAAATTACATCCGACACAATCCTCTTCTCGCACTTTCAAATAGCCTTTGCCATTTGCATCCGTCAGCATATCAATGCATTGATGGGACGTATCTTCACAGGCGATATGGCACTTATTACAATTGATACAGACATCTGAATTAATCCTGGCAACAATATTGTAGTTAAGGTCCAAATTACCCCAATCCGAATATTTAGGAACGGATTTTCCAACAATTTCACTGACTGAAGCAATTCCCTTTTGGTCTAAATAGTTACTTAAACCTTCAATCATGTCCTCAACAATTCGGAAGCCGTGATGCATGGCAGCGGTACATACTTGTACACCTGTTGCACCCATCAGTAAGAATTCGACCGCATCCTTCCAATTCGAGATTCCGCCGATTCCAGAAATAGGCACATTTATTCTTGTACGGCGGGCACATTCAGCTACCATGTTAAGGGCAATTGGTTTAACCGCAGGGCCGCAATAGCCTCCATGGGCACCCTTACCGGCAACATGCGGTATCGTATTCCACGTGTCCAAATCGACCCCGGCCAAACTATTGATAGTATTGATCATACTGATGGCATCTGCTCCACCCTGAACAGCCGCTTCTGCTGTAGCGGTAATATCCGTAATATTGGGAGTCAGTTTAACAATGACCGGTGTTTTCGCCACTTCTTTCACCCAGAAGGTTTGACGTTCGACAAGGGCCGGCACCTGCCCTGAAGCAGAACCCATGCCGCGCTCTGCCATCCCGTGCGGACACCCGAAGTTTAATTCCAGACCGTCAACCCCGACATCCTCTACACGCTTAACAATTTCATGCCATTTTTCCTGTTTCGGCTCGACCATTAAGGAAGCAATGATCGCATGATTCGGGAAGCGTTTTTTCGTTTCATAGATTTCCTTTAAATTGACAACCAGTGGCCTGTCGGTAATCAATTCAATATTATTAAACCCGGCCACCCTTTGTCCGTTAAAGCTGACAGCTGCAAATCTTGAAGACACGTTCAAAATCGGGTCACCCAAAGTTTTCCAAACAGCTCCTCCCCAACCGGCCTCAAATGCCCGCTGTACCTGGTAGCCGGAATTTGTAGGAGGTGCCGAAGCAAGCCAGAACGGATTTGGAGACTTAATCCCCGCAAGATTAATTCGTAAATCTGCCATCCTTTTTACTCCCTTCTATTTTCCAAAATATAAATCTATAAACGATTAAACTGTACCGACAGCAGTCAATTGCTTATGAATGGCATAGGCAGACCGTTTTCCTTGCTGGGCCGCGGTAACCACCATTGCATCACCTTTTCCTTTACCGAACACAATATCACCGCAGGCAAAAATTTTCGGATTTGATGTTTGGAAAGTTTCCGGATTAACCTGCACAACTCCGCCTTTATGTTCCAATCCAAGTGCTTCTATTAAAGGCAGATGCCTTGTTTGTCCAATGGCTTTTACTACCGCATCAACCGGCAGGACATATTCAGAGCCTTCAATTGGAATTGGACTGCGGCGGCCGTCCTTTTCCGGTTCGCCAAGCTCCATTTTTATGCACTCAATACCGGTTACCCTGCCGTTTTCTCCAAGGATTCGTTTTGGTGCCGTCAGCCAGCGGAACTCGACTCCATCCTGTTTGGCAAACTCATATTCAAAGTCATAAGCGGACATTTCCTCTTCTGTTCTCCGGTAAAGAATTTTTACATTTTCAGCACCTAAACGGACGGAACAAGTAGCGCCATCGATGGCGGTATTCCCGGCCCCAATAACGACCACACGTTTTCCAACAAAATCATTCGATAACCGCCCGCTTTTTGTTGCTTTTACAAATTCGATTGCATCATGAACACCATCCACTTCTTCCCCTTCAATCCCAAGGTTCGGAACATGTGCCATCCCTGCTGCCAGAACAATCAAATCGAATTTTTCGTTTAAGTATTCAGGGGACACGTCTCTGCCCACCATTGTGTTTGTCTTAATTTTTACATTTAATTTTTCAACTTGATGGACTTCCCAGAAGGAAATGGATTGTGGTAAACGGAAGGAGACAATCCCGAAGGTGTTCAACCCGCCCGCTTTTTCTTCCGCTTCGAAAATCGTTACATCATAGCCAAACCGGGCGAGTTCTCTTGCAGCTGATAATCCTGCAGGGCCGCCGCCAATCACGGCAACTGTTTTTCCGTTAGATTCTCCAGGCTCAAAAAGTGTTTGTTCATTTTGAATCGCCCAATCGGTTGCATATCTTTGGAGGTTTCCAATCATGATTGGCTTAGTGGAGTGGTTAAGGACGCATGCACCCTCACAAAGCTCTTCAGTTGGACATACCCTTGCACAGCTGGCGCCGACAGGGTTGGAGGACATAATTGTTTTTGCTGATCCAAGCAAATTTCCAGAGGCAATTTTTTTTATAAATGTCGGGATATCAATCCCGGTTGGACAGGCCTTTATACACGGGGCATCATAACAATAGAGGCATCGATTCGCCTCTTCGACCGCCTCACGATTCGTCAGGGCCGGTTCTACCTCTTGAAAGTTCTTTTCAAGATTGATTAAGGAAATACGCTGTAACTTTTCACTTGCCAATGAGAAACCCTCCTTATATAAATAGGATTCTAGTAAAATGTAAGCGCTTTATATTTGTCGTTTTAATAGATTTCGGAAAAAATCAACCTCCTTTTAAAAACATTACAGAAAATTCTGCACCTTAATCCTTATTTTACAGACCGGAAAATAGTATTGCATTACACAAACTGTAAAATAGTGTAAGTTAATTATTAACCATTATGTAAAATGAATTTTCTGATCGTATTGAAAATAGTAATATTGTTGATTCTGGCAGGATGAAAAGTGAACAAAAATGTGAGGGGGAATTCTTGTCTAGCTTTTTTGAATACTTACCCAATTTAACATAAACTATTTAAAAATTTTGTAAAAATTACTCGAATGTAAATTTTTTTCTTTAATAGGAGACTTAAGCTAAAGAAATAAAAAATCTTTATTTTTGCACATTTCTATTAATAGTAAACTACTAATTAATGAATTTATCTTCCCTATAAATTAAAAAAAGTTTCGACAGTATCAGAATATTGTTGGAAAGTAAAAAAGTGCCTAGAATTATTTAGGTCACTTTTTAAAAACATTATTAATTTTCCTTCATTACCATTCCGCTTCCGTAACGGTTCGTTTTGCTGAAGTTTTACTGCAGCCTGTTAACTCCTTTGGAAAAAATTCAATTGAAACAAAATTAGCATTCCTATAAAAGACACGACTAAACAAAAATAATTTTACATTTATAATTGAACTTGAAATTGGTCCAATAAATAATTCGCAAGATTTTTGGAATCGAGACGGACAGCAACGAAAGGTGGACGAATGTCGATTCCCGCTTCCATCGGTACTCCCAACCATAAAATTCTTTCATCAATGATCAAGAAGGGGAAAGACGGGTCATTCATGAACCATTCGTCAGCGGAAAGCTCTGTCCATCGCCTTGAAGATAAAATTTTCAATTGAACGTGTTTACTTCGGGTGTTTAATTTCTTCCGCCAAAGCTCAGGCAAAACGGTATGTTTCGGTAACGAAATGAAAATGGAATAATTCGCCTTGTCGAGATCCTTAAAAATTTTTTCCAGCTTTAAAGCATGCACCCACTGCAACCTGGGAAGTTGATGCTGAATCCACTTCCCAATCTCCCTTTGGGTAATCGTTTGATCATGATTTACCTGGTATTCGACCAATTGCCTTAAGGTCTTACCAGAATAAACATGCTTGCGGATAAACGCTTGATTACTGACATGTATGAATTTCCCTTTTGTTCTAGTAATGGCTACATTAATCAACCGTTCACTATCTTTGCCGATTAATAGCATTCCTGCCCGTTGCATCGGCCCGCTGTCAACCGTATCAAACACCATCACATCTCTTTCGCTCCCTTGAAAGCGATGAACGGTTGCTGCGATGATATCGGCTGAGCTCCGTTCCGTTTGATATAAATCATCTAATAGAAGCTCCATTATATTTGCCTGGGCACGGTATGGGGTCACATAGCCGATTGATTTAGCCCCGCCTAAATAGGATTCATGGATCAACTGGAAGGATATAAATAGCTGCCATAAATTTATACGGGATTTGGAAGTCCGTTCTGTTATACAGTAAGCACCTGCATAGCTGGCATCTATCAATACAGATGCTTTTTGCGGGAACGGTGCTTGATCAACAATTTGATTGCGGCTTTTCAGGACACTGTCATGATCCCCAACAAGCGAGTGATAAATAAACCGATTTGTAAATGCAGAAATATCAGGATGCATTCTTCTTTGTTCTTTTAATAAAAATAAATGTGGATGCAGCTGTCCATTGTTTACCAAATTAGCAACACCTGAGCGATGAAACACATCCTCCCTTAACCATTTCTCTACTAAAGAATCACGGCTTGAGGCAATCGGGGGCAATTGTTTAAAATCGCCGCAAATAATGACGTGTTTTCCCAATGCTGCCGCAAAGGCAGCCTGTGGTACATAGGCCATGCTCGCTTCGTCCAAAATGACGACATCAAAGTCCATTTCATATATCGCAGCATCACTGGCCGCTTTTGCAAGTGTTGTACCAACAATCATTGCATCCTTTACAAACTGTAATTCTTTTTGACGAATTTTTTCCAATACCTTGGCAATCTTTGCTTCAAGCTCTAATAATTGAGCAGTATCTCTTTTACTGAATGAGTGGGCCAAGTCTTGTTTCAACATCTTCCGTTCTTCCATTAAGCCATTTTTATTTTCTGCAAGTCCAGGGTCCTGTTTTTCGATTAACTGACTGGTGGTCAGGGCATGTCCATTCGCCATGCCTTCACCAGAATGGAATCCATAGCGGAGGACATCCCCTTCTCGGAAACGCTTCATTTTAATAATAAAGCTTGAAATTTCGCTAATTAATACGTTTACAGCCTGGTTGCTGTGTGAAAGAATCAGGACTCTTTTTTTCTGAAAATATTTATTCGCTGCCACTCTCGCCAGTGTATAGGTCTTCCCTGTACCAGGCGGACCCCAGACAAAGGTAACGGGATTATATTTGGAGCGTAAAACCAATTCATGAACATTACTTTTAATTTTATCGACGGGATGCTTGGCAGGCATCGAAGGATCCATTAACCTTTTTACTCTAAGGCGTTTTTGTTTGCTTTTTTTGATTTGATCCAAACGTTGAATCAGCTGTTCCAATAATTCCCACGGATCATGAAATAAAAAAGCCTCTGAAATAACTTCACCCCATGACTGTTCCAAGGCTATTATGATTCCTCTTCCCTCTGATGATAAAATCCTTCCGTTTTGTTTTAATTCTCCCCATTCGAGTCTAATCGACGATCCAACAGGAATTTTTAATGGGTTTAAGGTATCGAAATAATAGCTAAAAGCCCTGTCATTGGTTAAAATGCGTCCATTTAAAACAATCAGCTTATTACTGCCGAACTTTTTTAAATAGTTGATTTCATTTTGGAGTGTCTGCTGCCATTCTTTTATAACTGTTGTTGTTGAACTCATTGCTTACATCCTTTTTATATTTAACTAAAGCTATTTTCGCATAGATTGTTGTTTTTCGTAAAAGTTCATCGTCCCGTATAACTAAATGCTTCGTGGCATCTTTTCG
>NZ_MLYR01000079.1 GCF_001866655.1 Bacillus sp. MUM 116
CTATCATTCATCTATATTTTCGATTAATAGTCCCCAATATTTAGATTGATTAGATTAATTCTCTATTATAAAATATTTTATATAATAATTCCAATAATTAGGAAAATTAAATAAATAATATTTAGTTAGGGGCGAAATCTAAATGTCGGCAATTGAGGAGGTCAATCAGGTTGAATACCTATTGGCAAAAGAATATGTAAAAGAGGTTTTTGAAACTGTTAAAAATAGAAATCCATACGAAAGCGAATTTCATCAAGCGGTAAAGGAAATTACCGATTCACTTATTCCTGTTTTTGCAAAATATCCAAAATACATGCAGCACGGCATTCTCGAAAGGCTTGTTGAGCCCGACCGTACCATTAGCTTTCGAGTTCCATGGGTTGATGACGAAGGGAAGGTTCAAGTAAACCGTGGATTCCGTGTTCAATTTAATAATGCGATTGGACCGTATAAGGGAGGATTACGTTTCCATCCTTCCGTAAACGCCAGTATTATTAAATTTTTGGGCTTTGAGCAAATTTTTAAAAATTCTTTGACCGGTTTGCCAATTGGCGGGGGAAAAGGCGGCTCAGATTTTGATCCTAAGGGGAAATCTGACGGAGAAGTTATGCGTTTTACGCAAAGCTTCATGACGGAGCTCTATCGCCATATTAGCCCGGATGTAGATGTTCCAGCTGGTGATATCGGCGTTGGTGCAAGAGAAATCGGCTTCTTGTTTGGTCAATACAAAAAAATCCGCGGGGGCTTTGAAGCAGGAGTCTTAACCGGCAAAGGTCTTGGATATGGCGGAAGCTTAGCGCGTACGGAAGCAACAGGCTACGGGTTGGTTTATTTTGTCGAAGAAATGTTAAATGACCGCGGACTTAGTTTCGATGGAAGTACAGTTGTTATATCGGGTTCCGGAAATGTTTCGATTTATGCAATTGAAAAAGCTGCACAATTGGGTGCAAAGATTGTTGCCTGCAGTGACTCAAACGGCTATGTTTATGATGAAAACGGAATTAACCTTGAAACGGTTAAACGGTTAAAAGAAGTCGAAAGAAAAAGAATCAGTGAATATGTAAATGAGCATCCTCATGCCCAATATTATGAAGGTTGCAATGGACTTTGGTCGATTCCATGTGATATTGCTTTACCATGTGCAACGCAAAATGAAATTGATGAAATTTCCGCAAAAACACTTGTTTCCAACGGTGTTCAAGCAGTTGGTGAAGGTGCAAACATGCCATCCACACTTGCTGCCATTGATGTATTCCTTCAGAATAATGTTCTTTTCGCGCCTGCGAAGGCAGCAAATGCTGGCGGCGTTGCCGTTTCTGCATTAGAAATGTCCCAAAACAGTGCGCGTCTATCCTGGACATTCGAAGAAGTGGATGCAAAACTGCACCAAATCATGGTCCAAATCTATCAAAACAGTGTCAAAGCATCTGAAGAATTCGGTCATCCAGGCAATTTAGTCATCGGCGCTAATATTGCTGGTTTCTTAAAAGTAGCAAATGCCATGGTTGCACATGGAATCTAATTTGATATAAACAAAAGCCTCGGCAAAAAATGCCGGGGCTTTATATTGGTTAAAATATCGCCACTTTATGCAATTCAGTCAAAAAAACGATTGGCTGATTTTAGCGATTATCCACTTTTTCCGGATAAAGATCATGATTCATTAAGCGAAACTGAGCCATTTCCTCATATTTTGTTCCTGGTTTGCCGTAATTGCACCAAGGGTCAATTGAAATGCCGCCGCGCGGTGTAAATTTCCCCCACACTTCGATATAACGCGGGTCTAGTAATTTAATTAAGTCGTTCATAATGATGTTGACGCAGTCTTCATGGAAATCGCCGTGGTTTCTGAAACTAAAAAGATATAACTTCAGCGATTTGCTCTCAACGATTTTTTTATCAGGAATATAAGAAATATACATCGTTGCAAAATCAGGCTGTTTTGTTATTGGACAAAGACTGGTAAACTCCGGACAATTAAATTTTACAAAATAATCCCGATTGGAATGGAGATTATCAACTGCCTCCAATACCTCAGGTGCATATTCAAAAGAATATTGTGTATTCTGATTTCCTAACAAGGTTAAATCCTTTAAACCTTCCTCATGGTTTCTTCCAGACATAAAAAGACCTCCTGTAAAAATATCAATACTAAGAAAAGCGCAAGCACCTTGTTCAGCCTCAGGCATAGCACAAGATAAGCCGGCCGGAAGGTTGTTCTTTAACCTTTTGGACGGATTGGCTTGTGACCTCGAGGGGCTAGGCGCTTGCGCTGGACCATTCTCGAAGTCAAAACTTTTACTTTCTTATCTCTTAAAAAAAAGCCATGTCCAATATGGACATGGCGAATCGTCATGAATCCATAGTTTTTTATAGAGGGTTTCCGCTATGAACCTCTCCCGCCAATTACGGGCATTTAACTCTTCCATAATCATAAAGAACATGCTAATAAACGTCAACTGGAAATTGATGACCACCTATCCAATCGACAAAAATTCGGGTGGTGAAGGCACCACCCGAATTTTATCGAATTTATTTATTCATACTAGAAAGGAAATCTCCTAGCAGGTCTTCCAGACTGTTTTCAGCTTCTTCTTTCTTTTCTTGCTCCACGCCCTGCGGTTGGCCTTGCGATGCTGTTTCCCATTCAAATGCGCTTAAGTCATCGTCAGCGGCTGAAGCAGTTTCTTCCCTAGCTGAGACCTTAGATGTTACAGATACAGGAAAAGGATCCTCTCCTAAATCTTCTTGAAGGTATAATGCCTCGTCAATATCCACTGAGCTGCTATTTAGCGTAGCAAGCAATGCGGTTGACCGCACTGGGTCGGACAACAAATGATGGAGGATACTTCCCAGCAAAGCAAGGGAATGCTCATGTTTCAACCAATCCCGCTGTGATTTGTTTAATTTATGGGGGAGAGGAATCGTAACCGTTTCCTTCTCCCTTGCATAAGAACTCGCAACTCCCTGCATGACAAAATCAGCAATTTTACTCGAAAAGTTCCTTCTTTCGTGCTCTTTTAGTAATTGCAGCTGTTTTACTAAATGGTCGGGTGTATCAGAAGGAATGCGAAAGGAGAGCGCCTGTCCCCGCTTAATTTCACTTGAGGTGGAATTTTTCATAGGATCACCCTATTTTAGGCTTTTTTAACTGGCTCTTGTACCACTTTTGGCTTTTCGCTCTTCCTAACAAAATCAGTGATTAGTTTGTAATAAGCATTTGCCATCATCCAGATACTTTCTTTTTCATCTTCAAAAAATTCAATGTTATAGCCATCTAGATGATTGTTTAAAGTTTTAATATACTCTTTTAAAACAATCGATCCTCCGCCAACGAAATAGCAAATTTCAGTTTGGGAGTTCTTTTGCCAAACATTGCGCAATAAGCGGTATTGTTTTTTGGCTAATTCGACAAGAATGCGATCTGTAATATCATGAACACTTGTCCGGCTTCCTTTTACCATAATATGATTGCGGTCATTTTTTCTTGTAATAATTTCAACCACATCGCGGCGGCTGTCTAATTCAACACCATGTTTTGTTCTAATTTCCTCACGAATGGCCTCCAATGATTCAGACACACCAAGGTTAAAGCCCTGCGCTTTATCATCATCGACATTTCGGTTCTTGATGACTGCGATATCTGTCGACAATCCTCCGATATCTTGGATTAAGATTCTTTTATCAATCAAATCTTTATTAACAATTTTTAAGTTGTGATCCATAACAAGGTTAATAAAGGCAGCAAAGCCCTCAGGATAAACCTTTACCTCATTAAATTTAATGTTTACTTTTAACCCTTGGTATTTTGGTGTTACAAGGAATTCTACTTGGTGGACAGAACCAATCAATTTGGAGCGGTAGCCCACATCCTTACCCTCTTTTACCTCGCGAAGAGGGAGACCTGTTCCAAGTGTGTAGTTTGCGTCAATGATATTTTTCACGCGTGGAAAAAACTTTTCATTTTCAGCCCTTACTGCATCTAAAGCAAGTGTCGCAAACAACATAACGAGTGTTTGATCTTCTTCTGATTTACTGCTGCCTGGATCTAATTCAGCAGTATTATTGCTTTTCGCTGCTAAATTACCAATACGATAAATAACGTTATTCTCTTTCAGGGCAGGGGAGTGTACCTTAATATGAATTCCATCAAGAGGGTTTTTAGTATCTAATTCTTCAATCCCAATTACCGGCCGGTCTTCAGTATCTCTTGCAATAATATTGGGGATTGTGACTTGATAGTCTAATTCCCCAAAAATAGCCTTAATTGAATCATTTCCTACATCTACAGCCGCAATTCTAGAATTCGACATCCGTTTATCTCTCCTTAATTAAGTTACTAGATTATTAATTAATAATAGGTATGTATTTCAAGTTTGCCTATTAAAAGAGTAAGGGGAATTAACAGATTTTTCAATGGTAATATTGTAAAAGAAACAAAACCGTAAACCTGTAAACATCCTGTAAACTTTACCCTACTTGTGTACATTTTTGTAAACAACTGCGACAACTTGTGCACACTTAATTATATTACCATGTTTACGTATTTGTACACACGTAAACGAAATTGTATACAATAGTTTACAAAATCGTATACAAGTAAACTATTTTGTAAACATACGAAATTCTGTAAAAAGACAGCCTTGTATTGTTATTCAAAATATTATTGCTAGTTTTCTTCTTTCCAGAGTGGGGTATTGATTGTGATGGTAGGATCAACAACTTTTTCACTTTCCGCATAAAACCACCTTTCACTTTTTTTCACTATCTACTAGCGGAACATTAACCATATGCCTATTACTTATTCCTTAAAGGGTGGAAAACGCTCTTCCTAATCTTTTTCATTCTTCTAGGACATCCCCATACTCTTATTGGTTACCACAATCTTCCCATATTGATTGTTGTTTCGGAGAGTAAGGGGCAATACACCACCCGTTCATTATCTTTTTTGATAGGCTCCGTTAAACGTGTCTGTTGATTTCCCTCTTAAAGGCGGGCCTGAGCCATACTCAAACGATTAAGCCTACAGTCTCTTTCTAGAACCGTCTTTTCATCAGGAGTCTTGTTCCTCTCAACTAAGCTGCACATTCAACAGTGAGCATTCAGTAGCCTTTTCATAAAATTAACCGTTTGATAGCCTTGTAAACGTATTTGTATACATGTCAACAAAAACGTCTACAATTGTTTACAAAAAAGTATACAAGAAAACATTTTTGTAAACATACGGAATTCTGTAAAAAGACAGCCTGTCATGGTTCCTCAAAATATTATTGATAGTTTTCTTCTTCCCAGAGTGGGGTATTGATTGTAATGGTAGGATCAACAACTTTTTCACTTTGGACATCAATCCCCACTTTCATTTTTTCACTATCTATCATCAAAACATTAACCTCATGCCTGTTTCTTTTCCTTAAGAGTATGGAACGCTCCTCCTAATCCTTTTCATTTTTCTAGGGCATCCCAATACTCTTATCGGTTACCACAATCTTTCCATATCGATCGTTGTTCCGATAGTAGGGGGCAAATCCACCACCCAGTCATTATCTTTTTTGATAGACTCAGTAAAACTTGTCTGTTGATGTCCTCTCTAAAGGAGGTCTGGAGGCATGCTCAAGCAAATAAGCATGTATTCTCTCTCTTGAACCGTCTTTTCAGCAGGAAAACAGGAGACTTGCTCCTATCAACCAAGTTACAATTTCAAGAATGATTATTAATGGAGCCATTTCATAAAATTAACCGTTAGATTGCCTTGTAAACATGTTTGTATACATGTCAACAAAAACATCTACAATTGTTTACGAAAAAGTATACAAGAAAACATTTTTGTAAACATACGGAATTCCTATAAAAAGTCAGCCTGATATAATTCCCTCTTACAATAGTATTGTTAGTTTTCCTTCCCAGAGCAGGGCATAGGCTTTAATAGAGGTACCAACAGCCTTTTCACTTTCAATTCATCCAATCTTTTATTCTTAACAGACTTTTATAGCAGACTATAATGTTATAATTCCTAAAAGAAACAGAAGGGTGTTCTTGTATATTTCTGAATGATCCGACGACATCTCATTACCCCTTATCCATTGCCAAAATTCGATAGTTTTTATGTACAAAAGAAAGGAACATTACTCATCTGTCCTAATAGGCTAAATGTTTTTTTGTAAAATGTACATTTTGTAACCAATGATGACAAATTCGTACAAATAGCGTTGTGTAGCCGCGCAAACGCATTTGTATACGTGTAAACGAAATTGTCTACAAATGTTTACAAAACGTACACAAGTATGCATTCTTGTAAACATGCGAAAATCCCTATAAAAAAAGACAGCCAGTGACAGCTGCCGAATATAACTTATTATTTTATCCTTCTCCATTATCCTCTTCCCAGAGAGGGATACAAACTTTAAAGGTGGTGCCAACACCTTTTTCACTTTCCACATCAATCCTGCCTTTCATTCTTTCGACAATTTGATAGCAGACCATTAACCCCATGCCTGTACCTTTTTCCTTCAAGGAGTAAAAGGCGGTTCCTAATCTCTCCATTTCTTCTGGGGACATCCCAATACCGGTATCTGTTACAATAATTTCACCATATCTCTCATTTTTCCGGACAGTAAGGGTCAATACTCCGCCAGACCTCATAGATTCAATGCCATTCTTAACAATATTAATAATAACTTGTTTTAATTCACTTTGATTTCCTTTCACCAAAACTTCCGTTTTCAAAATCGTATGTAAGGAAATATTTTTAGACATGAAGGCAAAGGTGTTCATCAAATCTGCCACTTTTTTCGATAAATCACTTATATCTACCTTTTCAATTTGTTCAAGATCCGGCTTCGCGAGTGAAAGATAGTCATTAATAATAATTTCCGCCCGGTTTAATTCATCGATCATTAATTGTATATAGCTTAATTCCGTTTCACTCAAGTGATCTTTTGTTAAAAATATTTGTAAAAATCCACGAACCACTGTCATAGGATTGCGGATTTCATGGGCAACAGCAGCAGCTAGCTGTCCAATCGCATTCATCTTTTCTGCCCTCTGCAATTCCTTTTGAATTTTCGTTTTTTCAATAATTTTTTCCATTTCACCGATGGCTTCTTCTACTTGATGGACACTCCCTAGATTTTTGGGAATCGAACCAAATTCCTTATAGGTATCCGCCAGTCGTTCAAACAATACGGTCAACTGGGAGGTCATATGATTAAATTTTTCACCGAGCTTTACCATATCTGATTGGCTTGAGATATTGAGTTTAACATTAAAATTACCTGAGCTCACTGCATTGATTCCAGAAATAATTTCATTCACTGGAGCAAGAACCCTTCGAATCCCCCATCTTAAGGTAAGGTAAACTAAAATCGTAATAATGATTAAAGAAAAAATGACGTATATTCCGATTTTTTCCTTAAAGTGATTTATCGCTGAAGCATTGACATCTACTGCAAGTACAGCAATCACCTTACCGTTATGATCGGTAATTGGCTGGAAAGCAGTAATCCAATCCCCGTAGCGGTCGTGATAAAGACGGCTGCTGATAACTTTCTTTTCTTTAATGGCACGTTCAAAGGCTTGAAAAAATTCATTCCCTGCTTGGTAGGAACTGAAATTTCTAATTCCATCCAAACGGTCTGTTTCAGTTACCGCTAAAAAGTGCAATTCTTGTCCTTCTTCAATCTTTGCATCCATTAAATACCCTTGTAAATACTCAGCATTTTTTTCCTGCACTAATCCAACCAAGTTATTCAATTTTTTTAAAGACGGGCTTTTCGGATTGTGAGAATGGATTGCTTGTAGCACATCTTCGGAGGGAATCGTATAGCTCCAAAGACTGGCTATTCCCTTGGCACGCTCTGTCAATTGGTTGGCTAAATGATTAGTTACATAATAAAATGTGAACCCAGCTGTAGATACTACTACCACAAATGTTATTAAAAAGGAGAATACTAGAATCTTGCGATATAGAGGTAAATCGTTCACATGTTGTTTCCACATAGGTACTGGTCCTTTCGGATTTATAATTACGATTATATCGTGAAATTCGACATTTTCTAAGATAAATCCTTTGTCAACTTTTACCTCTTATCGCTTTTTTCGACAAATACTTTCATCAACTTCCATACTTTAATCCATGCTAATATACCGAAATATTGATGCAATTCAGATTCCATGATAACCTTGATTTTATGTACGGATCTGGGGGAGAGAAATATGAACACCAAGGCTTTCATTTTAGCCTCAATTACTGTCATTATATGGGGATCTACATTCCCTGCCATTAAAGCCGGCCTGGAAGGTGGCTACACAGCAGGCCATTTAGTTCTCATTCGTTACTTAATCGCCTCAGGATTATTTGGAATATACGCACTGCTTCCGGGGGTTAAATTTCGTCTGCCGAAAAAAGGGGACATTTTAAGAATTTTACTCCTTGGATGGGTGGGTATTAGCATCTACCATATTGGGGTTACCTTTGGTCAAGAAACCGTTTCGGCAGGTACCGCGGGTATGCTTGTTGCCTCAGCGCCCATTTTTACGGCACTGATTGCTGTTTTTGTATTAAAAGAACGCCTAGGTATTGCCGGCTGGTTGGGGTTGGCAATTGGTTTTATTGGTATTGGCGTAGTTTCCTTTGCAACAACAGGACCTTCTTTAACGATTTCAAAAGGTGCCTTTTTAGTCATTATGGCGGCGGTAGCAACCTCTGTATTATTTGCTTTTCAAAAACCGCTCTTAAGCAGGTATAGCTCGATTGAATTGACTGCTTATTTTTCATGGGCTGGAACCATCCCATTTCTATTGTTCCTTCCTGGACTCTTTCACGACCTCCAGCATGCATCTTTGGAGGCACACCTATCAGCTATTTACATTGGCATTTTCCCAACCGCCATCGGCTACGTCACATGGGGACTCGCACTCTCTGCAGGAAAAGCTGGTTCCGTAACAAGCATGCTCTACATCGAACCCGTAGTCGTCATCATCGTCGCATGGATCTGGCTAAAGGAATGGCCAAGCAGCACCTCGCTCATTGGGGGCCTCATTGCCATCTCCGGTGTCATTGTCGTGAATCTACTTGGGAAAAAGCAAAAAAGCAACCGATTAAATTCGACATAAATCGGGTGGTGCCTGTCACCACCCGATTTTTTTGTTCCACAGTACAAGTATAGTTTTTTATTTTCATTGTATAAAAGAGTAATAGTTTGGAAATAAATAGGGATAGACGGCAATACGAGGGGGAAAAAGAAATGGAAGGAAATAAGTTGTTGCTATCCGATTATGCAAATAAGGAAGGTTTCGAGCTTACAAGATACATTACAAATTTGTTTGAATATTTTTCTAGTCTACCAAAAAATAATCCTTCACAATATAAGCCAGCCCAGAAATAATGGGCTGGCTTATATTGTGTTGTTTTTTACAAAACTTTTTCTAAAAAGTCTTGAGCTCTTGTTGTTTTCGGATTACTAAAAAACTCCTGTGGGGAGCCTTCTTCGAGAAGTTGTCCCTCATCGAGGAAAATTACCCGGTCGGCTACTTCTCTGGCAAATCCCATCTCATGTGTTACAATCACCATCGTCATCCCGGACCCGGCAAGATCCTTCATAACATTCAAAACCTCCTTGACCATTTCCGGGTCAAGTGCCGATGTTGGTTCATCAAATAACATTAACTCCGGTTCCATCGCAAGTGCCCTTGCAATTGCTACACGCTGCTTCTGTCCGCCGGAAAGATTATTCGGATATGCGGAGGTTTTTTCCGTTAAACCAACACTGGCCAATAATTTTTTCGCCTTTGTTTCTGCATCCGCACGAGATTCTCCTTTTACCTTCATGGGAGCATACATTAAATTTTCTAAAACGGTCATATGCGGAAATAAATGGAAGTGTTGAAACACCATGCCAATCTGTTGCCGCACCTTCATAATATTCGTTTTTGGATCAGTAATGTCTTGATTGTTCACCATTACTTTCCCATTAGTCGGCGTCTCCAACAGGTTTAAACAACGAAGGAAGGTGGACTTGCCTGACCCGGATGGTCCAATAATCGACACTACCTCGCCGTGTTCAATCGTAGTCGAAATATTCTTTAAGACTTCTGTGTTTCCAAATTGTTTATAAAGGTTTTCTACTTTAATCACTGTATTTCAACCTTCTTTCAACCTGCTTGCCAATCGTTGTCAGTATCATTACCATCACCCAATAAATGACACCAACAAAAATAAGCGGTTCAAAATTTCGATAAATATCTGCCCCAACCACCTGGGCACGACGCATCAAATCTAAATAACCAATCGTCGAAACCAGGGCGGATTCCTTAGTAAGTGAAACAAATTCATTCATAAGCGCCGGCAATATATTTTTCATCGCCTGCGGCAATATAATGTCCTTCATCATCAAACGATAAGGAACTCCGAGCGCCTGAGCAGCCTCTGTCTGCCCTTTATCCACTGCCTGTATTCCTGCCCGAATAATTTCTGAAACGTATGCCGCTGAGTTTAAACCAAATGCTAAAATGGATGATAAAAATGGAGAAATATCATAACCTGTTAATTGTGGAATAGCAAAGTAAATAATCATTAATTGCAAAATCAATGGTGTACCGCGAAAAATCGAGGTATAAATACCAGCAATCCAATTTAATACTTTTAAGTGTGAAATTTTAAAAAGCGCGAAAACTGTACCGAGTACAAACCCGAACAAAATTGCGAAAAAGACAAATTTTAATGTTACCCATATTCCTTTTAGCATAAAAGGAATATAAGGCACAATTTGGCTAAAATCCAAATTCATGCCTTACACCTCACTTCAATATATATTCTAAGCCAGTCTTACTACTTTTGATCCTTTAACCACTTATCCTTCAACTTTTGAAGTTCCCCGTTGTCTTCTAATTTTTTAAGAACCTTATTTACATCCCCAACAAGCTTGCTTCCTTTTGGAAAAGCGACGGCCATCCCTGGTGAACTGCTTGTAGGATCATCAAATCCATCCAGGTTTTGCTTCTTAATATAACCAGTTGCTACAGATTTATCCATATAGGCTACTTGAATGCGTTTTGATAAAAGTTCTTGAATTAATGTCGTAGAATTATCCAATGGTTTCACGTCAAATTGAACTTTTTCCTGAAGTTTTTTTGCACCCTCTTCTTGAATCGTTCCAAGTTGAACACCAACCGTTTTTCCTTTTAAATCATCTACTGATTTGATATTTGCACCTTTTAAAGTGATAAACATTTCACCTGAACGGTTATATTCAGTTGAAAAATCAACATTTTTCTTACGTTTTTCAGTAGCAGACATCCCAGCAAGAACCATGTCCGCACGGTTTGCTTGCAGGGCTCCGATTAAACCGTCAAACTTCATATCTCTAATTTCAAGCTTATATCCTAATTCCTTTGCGATCATATTCGCCAAATCAATATCAAAGCCTTGCGGATTTCCCGCGGTGTCTCTTGATTCAAATGGGGCAAAATCAGCTGATGTTGCCATCGTTAATACTTTGTCTTTTGCATTTGCCGTTTTATCATTGCTTTTGCCGCATGCAGCAATCATAACCAACATGCATACCATCGTTATAAATAAAAATGCTTTTTTCATGGTGTCTCCCCCTATGATTTTAATAGTTTATTTTAATAGGATTGAATTTTTATTCAACTGAATGTATAATAACACGTAATTTTGCTTTTGAAAAGATATTTTATTAATATAAAAATATTCAGAAAAGTAACTTGATTACCTAGTTTAATAGACCTTTGAAAAACTATTCTAATATTAACCATAAAAAAATACCCCTTTTAAAAAGAGGTACTTTTATTTGCATAAATTATTTGACAGTGGATAAAAATTCACTTTTCACTTTTTCAAATGTTTCTGGATTAGTCATTATGTCTAATCCTGTATATGCGAGTGCCAATGCGCCATTAGCGAGAACCCGATGGGAGTTATCCGTAATCGTGGTATTGGCAAATTCCGTGGTATGGGCAACAAGCCCCGGAGAATCCAACCCGATATAAGGATGAATCGCCGGAACCACATGGCTGACATTTCCCATATCAATGGAACCATAAGATTCTTTCGGTTTGTTCACCTTTTTAATCCCTGCCGATAATAGATTTTTCGTAAACAACTGGGATAACGTCTGATTTGTGACCATATTATCATAGCTTAATTCATAATTATCGATATGGACTTCTGCCCCTGTCATAAGGGCAGCACCCTTTGCGATGTTTTTCACCTTTTCCACGACTTCATTTAAATAGCTGCGGCTGCCGGCCCGAACATAGAATTGGGCGACAGCTTTATCCGGCACGATGTTGGCCGCAACGCCACCTTCCTTAATAATCCCGTGAATGCGAACATCAGAGGTCACATGCTGACGAAGCGCATTAATCCCATTAAATAATTGAATCACGGCATCAAGGGCATTAATGCCTTTTTCAGGAGATGCAGCCGCATGGCTTGATTTTCCCCGGAAATCAAATTGAATTGCATCCATCGCAAGCGATAGCCCGCTTTCATAAGATTCGTCAGCAGGGTGGAGGATCATCGCAGCATCAATATCCGCAAAAACACCCTGTTCAGCCATTGGAACCTTGGCACCGTTTGTTTCTTCCGCCGGTGTCCCCAGCACGACAACGCGACCGCCAATTTCGTCGACCACTTTACTTAAGAGGACACCAGCACCCGCGCTCATCGTTCCAATCATATTGTGGCCGCATCCATGTCCGACCCCTGGTAAGGCATCATATTCAGACAAATAAGCGATTGAAGGCCCCGCTTTTTTACTGTCATACACCGCTTTAAAGGCTGTAGGACGGTCGACAATCCCTTTTTCTACGGTAAAGCCATGCTCTTCAAGAAATCCAACTAAGAGCTCCATGGATTCAAATTCCTGATCCCCTAATTCTGGATGATGGTATAAATGATCGTTAATCTCCCATAGTTTCTGCTGTATCAAATCTAGTTCTTTTTTTAATTGATCTTTCATTGCGGAAACCTCCTCTTGTTGAACAAAATAATACAAATAATAGTACCTTTTAATTTTATAAAAATAAAGATGTTTGTATTAAAATTCCATCCAAATAATGTAATTCAGATTAATAGGACTTATAGATAAAAAAATGAAAAGCCCTGTAAAGATTTTTCTCTACAGAGCAATTGCTTATAAAAACTTTCGTACTTTAAATGACTGGGGAGCTGACTAAAATTCGATAAATTTTCTTTCAATCTGCGAAATTCTGCATTTCGCAGAATAGTTCATTAGACCCTATCATCTTTATTGCCTATTAACGATTAATCTCCAAATAGCATTCTCACTTATCAATCTATTTATGAATTTTTTACTAGTTCTATTTTACTAAGACTAAAGGAATTCCTCCATATATCCTCTAAAAAATCCTAGAAAAATAAGGATATCCTTGGTGAATTAAGCACTTTTTATCGAAATAGGGATTTATTTGTCAAAATCTGTACTGATTTACAAGCTTATGTAACTTCCTTAAATCAGACGCGCTCTCATTAAAAAGCTGCTTCAAACTGGTAATCATGCATTCCAACTCCTGATTAACAATAAATACAAATCTAGTAGAATTATATCATAAAATAGTATTAATTAGTTAGATTGGTATATTTTTACAATAATTTATAGTATGTAGGACCCACAAGATTTGATTGAAAAGCAGAAATACAAAAATCGGGCGGTGCCAGGCACCACCCGATTTTTCTTGCTGTTACTTCATTTAAACTACAGCTCTGATTGATGAAGCCCTAACTCTAAGGAGCTAGACCTTTCTTTATTAAAGGCTCTTTTCGTAAACTTTGTTGCTTTTGGACCTTAATAAGAGTCAAATACTTAAGTTTCTAGGCAATTTTTCGCAAATGTTCTTACGAAAAGATGCCACGAA
>NZ_MLYR01000008.1 GCF_001866655.1 Bacillus sp. MUM 116
AAAAGATGCCACGAAGCATTTAGTTATACGGGTTGATGAACTCATACGAAAAACAACAATCTATGCGAAAATAGCCTTAATAAAAACCGCAGCCTTGTGTTTCCCTCTCTTACACCTCATCCCTTTTCCGAAGAACGTAACAGCTCCCGTCATCAGCAAAAAACAAATATTCACCGTAGTTGATATTAAAATGAACATTCTCTTTGTCGTACATGAGTTTTGTAACCTTTACAAATTTCTCTACCAGTTCACTTGCAGGATTGAAAATGATCTCCCAGCTATTTTGCGTTGTCACAAATCCTTTCGGGTTACATTTTCTTTCAGGTTTTAATTCAGTGGTCCATGCCCCATTTAGCAGCACGGTATTCGCCGTAACCTTTGTTTTTCTATTTTGGATGGACCATACTTTCCGACAATTACAACGATGGATTTTGCTCTTCATCACCAAATACCTTCTTTCAAACAGAAAATGAAAAAACGTATCATGGTAATTGTATTCAGCGAAAGTTTGGCCTATTTTTAAATCAACTCTCAAAAATAAAAAACTATTCCAATGTGGTCTATTAAAAAGCATTCTTTCCGCTCTAAATTTCGTTATTTTTTCTTACCGCTTTTAATAATTCATCAAGCTTTTCATTTCTTTCCCTGTCTAATATTGTCTTTTCATTCATAAACTTAATCACTTTTACGACGAAAAGAATTCCTAGGACGATTAGAACTAAATAAATGATAATCGGCAAAAAGCTAAATAAGACAAATATGCCGCTAGGCGCATCACTAAACACCAAATATCCCTCCCTAGTTTTAACATATATCACATTATACTTTATGTTTAGAAATGAAATGTCAGCATTTAAGGAAATTAATTTCTATTTGTAGGAAAAAATAGTAGAATAAGATGGACTCATCACATTATAAATATAGAAAAAATGATTTATGGGGGATATACCATGTCATCTTCAAAAGTTCTGAAATGGGTTACAGGCGGCCTGGAAGCAATTTTGGGTGTTCCGTTTCTGGGTGGAACCATTGTTCTTAGTCTTGCTTGGACTCCATTAGGGATCATGTTAGTTTTACATATCATTACACTCATTTTGGCAAAAAAAGAGGGAAGATCTGTTGCAGGAAGCATCCTCGGGATTGTGACTTCTTGCATTGCCTGGATTCCTCTTGTTGGAATGATTATGCATATCATTACCGCCATCGTCCTGATGGTCGACGCTGCAAAATCCTATCGACAGGCCTAATTAGATGCAAAAAGCAGTTCCAGAAAGTATTGGAACTGCTTTATCTTTTCAGGATAAGTTTACTTTTTCGAAATGCTCAACTGTTGGGAATGGATCATAAAAATGATGTAATAGCTTTTTCCATTCTTGATATTCGTTGGATTCCCTGAATCCAATGGTATGGTCTTCTAATGTCTCCCATTTCACCGTTAATAAATATTTACCCTCTACTTCCAAGCAGCGCTGCAGTTCATGAGATATGTATCCTCCCATGGATGAAATAATCTTGGAAGCCTGGCGAAAAGTTCTCTCGAATTCCTGCTCCTTTCCCGGTTTCACCTGAAGCATGGCAGCTTCTAAAATCATGAAAATCTCCCTCTCTTATTATATTATCTTTACCTATTTGCTAATTTGTCGATCATTTTTAATTTCTACGAATGGTACATCCATAATATAGGAATTATAAGGATACTAAACCATCAGGAGAAATCTGCATGATTGCCATCACCTATTCAGTTCTTTGGATCATTGCTGCCTTTAAGTTCGCCGACCGTAATTGGAAGCCCTATTATCCTACACTTCTTTTTGCGGCACTTGGAAATGCATTATATGAAGTAATTTGTTTTAAATATCAGCTCTGGAAAATGGAACCAAATGGATTGCCGGTTGCGATGATTCCCATTTTATTACTAACCTTAATTGGAATGCCTTTTTCAACTTGGATTTACCTATCTAAATATCCTTTTGGAAAAGGACTTATCTCACAATCCCTGTATATCGCTTTTTTTGTCGCCATATATACTTTGCTGGAATTTCTTTCGGTAAAAGGCGGTGCCATTACATACCACCATAACTGGAATTTATTTTGGTCTGTTTTATTCGTTATTGTTATGTTCAATATCCTTCGAATCCATTATCAAAAACCAGTGATCGCACTTATTCTATCTGTCATTTTTATTGCTTTTCTATGCTTAGTATTCGATGTCACATTAGATAAAATGAAATAAAATCGAACACTTTTTTAAAAAGTAAGCTGATTCGCCTTCACAATGATACCGTCAAAATCGAAATCTGGCAGCCTTTCAAAACCAAGGCATTCATATAATCCCATTGCCCTTTCCATAAATTCTCCGGTATGAAGCCCAATGGATAGGTGTGCTCTAGCTATTTCTTTGCTGCTTAAAGGAGCACTCGGAATTGATTTCAGTAACAGCTCTTGTGTTGGTTTCATTTTTTGACATTGACGTCACCTCTCAAGAATTGAATAATATTGCTTTTGCCTTTATTAAAACAAGTTTTTCAATAAGTTTAATCCATTTTAGACTTTTCAGCATTTTGAAGTCAATCAATCGGAATTGAATATTCTGAAATTACATAATACCTTATCATTGACTTCTTTGCTTAAGATACTTACCATAGTAGCAAATATTTTGGTTGAGGAGATGAGCACGCTATTGGAGACACTTTTCCTTTTTCCTATCTGATTTCCGCCCCAATGGCCACGACTGTTTTATTGTAAAGACTGTTCTTTGAAAAAGGGAATTATTTTAGTAGTGGCGAATATTATGTACAATGGTAATCCAATATTTTAATAGAGGAAGGAGCAAATAAGTTGGACAAAACAGCATTAATCCTAGTTGATATCCAAAATGATTACTTTCCGGGAGGGAAAATGCCACTCCATGAAACAGAAAAGGCTGCGAAAAATGCGCGGGCTATCTTAGATTACTTTCGTGAAAACAATCTCCCTCTTTTTCACATTCAGCACATTTTCAAAGATACACAAGCACCATTTTTTGCACCATACACAGAAGGGGTTCAGATTCATCAAAGTGTTGCACCATTAGAAAACGAAACTGTGATTATTAAGCATTTCCCAAACAGTTTTCTACATACCTCTTTAGAAGCAGAATTAAAAAGCATAGGGATCGAACATGTAATCATCGTTGGCATGATGAGTCATATGTGCATTGATGCAACAAGTCGTGCAGCAGTTGACCTTGGCTTTAGTTGTACAGTCATTGAGGATGCATGTACATGCCCTGATCTTACCTTTAACAATAAAACCATTAAGGCAGAAGATGTCCATTCTGCATTTATGGCAGCGCTTGGAAGCTTATATGCTACGATCAAGACAACCGATGGTTTTCTTGTTAAGACAACCATCTAATAATGATTTTTCCATAGTAAAGTAGTACCAATTAATTGATTACGGCCACGAAAAACTCTGTTTCATGGCCGTAATCTTTTTCTATTTCGGTGAAGACCAAACACGGTTAATTAATAATTCCCGAATTCAACAGCTCAAATTGAAGGTTTACCTTAATCGGGATTTCTTTAATCGCTATATTTTTATATTTTTCCTCCCAAAGTCGATTATGATGGACCCTGATTTCTTCTTCAATTCCAAATCCATCACAATTCGCTTCTTGTAATTTCGATATCGTTTTTTTAGCCGTATTCGTTAAGCCTTTTTTTATTTCGTTATTAAGCTGTTTTAAAAGAAGCGGACTTGTTAAATGATTTTTAGGATATTCTCTAATCCGGTATTGGAGATTTATGGCTAAATTAGCGGTAACTGTATCATTTTTCACCTTTAATTTTGTTTTTGGCTGGGAATTGAGAATTTCAACATTGACATAATTCAATTGGTTTTGTTTATAACGATGCTGCGTTTTCACCGAGAAGGAAACCTTCTGTTTTATACCCCCACTGAGAAGTAAAAACATCTTTGATTCTGGAATTGTTATTTTTCCGGTCATTTTTTCATTATTAAAAAGCGCCATACCCACTGACTCTGCTCGATGACCCTTACTATGGATTTTAATCAGCGGTAGCAACGGGTCCTTTGTATGTTTTAGTAACAAAGGGCAGACTGATTGAACATTATAGTCTGTATAAAAACCCGTTGCTACCCCGCTTTTTAAGAATTCATCATAATATCGTCCATTTAAATCAGCCTCTTCCTGTTTTAAGCGAATCGCATCCATTGCCTTTCCTTCAATAATAGCCACTTTTGCGCCAAGAGCACCTTTTGGATTCCGATAAATATTATCAAGTTCTTGATAGAGACCTTTTGCTGCAATCCCTTCTCCGAAAAGGATGACTTGAGTTTTCGAAGTGTCAATTCTTTCAGAAATTTTAAGATCCTCCTGTAACAGCGCATCTGCAGCAGTTTGCCCATTTGTGGTAAGAATGCTGCTTTTCGAAGAAGTTGTTGAGCTAGAAATTAAATTTCCTGAACTCCCTAGACTGATTGGGTACGAGGTAGTAGCAACTACTTCCCCCTTTGGGCCAACATCATATCCAATTAGCAAAATTATTTTTTGCTCTTTCAAAAGCCGCTGATCCCAACAGCCTGTTAAGAAAAACGGAATACATAATACCATAAACCATCTAATTGTTATTTGCATTAAATACACCCTTCTGCCGCTTTCTAAATAAAAGGGAAATGATTAAAAGAGATATAGGAACAGCCATTAAAAAGATGAAACCAACATAGGTAGTGAACTGCGTTAATTTTTCTATCGCTTTTTGATTATTAAAGAATAGAGCAAAAGTAAAACAAATGATGGCTGATAAATAAACGAAAGACTTTCTATTCACTTTCTTTATTAAAAAAGCACCTGCTAACGATGCACCGTAAAGGTAGCTTATATAGGATGTCCCCACCAAAATAATCCACAGAGAAATAAGGATTAAATCAGGTCTTTCGATAATTTTAAAAGTAAAAGATTTTAAAAGATAAAGGACAGGCTCTGGGAACAGCATCATTTCGTCATTACTAAAGTAAATTAAGCAGACAAAGGTTAGGAATGAATATAGTAGGGTGACAAATAAATTGGCCAATGTAACGGCTTTTACCCGCTCCTTTCCTGTTGCCATAACAAAAGGTGATACAATCAGAAACATTTCCATCCCCTGCCATGCTAATGTGACATGTGAAGCTCCTTTTATAATGTTCAAAATTCCTGAATGACCAATCGGCATGATATAGTGGATATTTCCATCTCTAAAAGCAATTGGAGCAATAACTATAAAAGCGAATAAAACAAAAGTAGCGATAAAATAAAACCTGGCAATTACCTTAAGATTTTCAACCGCCATGTATATTCCGATGGAACACATCAAAATTAGGATCACCCAATAAGGAGTATAAATTAACATCCATTTTTTTATAATGTAGACAAATAAAATCAGAATGGTGGAGCCGGTTAATAAGAAATAGACAGCATAAAAAAGGGTTAAGCATTTCCCCAAAACTTTCCCCAAAATGGATTGCATGATTTGAAATAAATGCTGCTTAGGGAACCGATTACATAAAATCAGATAGAAAATAGCAAGAACCTCCATCACAAGGCCTGTAAGAAGAAGCGATATCCAGCTATCTCCTTTTGCAAATTTGTGAATGTCGTATGGTAACGAAAGAAATGCAACCCCTATTTGAGTCTGTATTAAAAAGGTAACGAGTTGAAGCTTTGTCATTTGATTTTCATTTTTCATTTTTTTCCCATCTTCTCGGTTTATATAGTCGTTTTTTATTTTTAACTAGTAACTCTCTTGGCCGGAACTTTAAAAGCCAAATTGGAAATCGAATGATGGCATCCTTCATCCCTTGTACATTAAACGGAGCAACAGGAGTAAAATACGGTGTTCCAAGTGACTCAAGTTTACAAAGGTGACCAACGATAAACATTAAAGAAAAGATGATTCCGACAAAACCAAAGGTAGCAGCAGAAAGCATAATTGGAAAGGTTAACAGCCGGACTGTATTACTCATTTCATAGGATGCGATCGTAAAGGATGATATAGACGTAAGGGCAATCACAATAACCATAATATTTGAAACTAATCCTGCAGAAACAATTGCATCCCCGATGATGAGACCACCGACAATCCCAATTGTTTGTCCTATTGGTGATGGCAGGCGAATTCCTGCTTCTCTGATTAATTCAATCGTGAACGCCATAATCATTGCCTCGATTAAAGGTGGAAATGGAATGTTCTCTACCGAGTTTTTTACAAGAACTAAAATTTCATTCGGGATAATTTCAAAATGGAAGCCGATAATTGCAATATATAAAGCTGGTAATAGAAGTGAAAGAAAAAAGCTCGTCACTCTTAAAAGCCGAAAAGTAGAGCCTGTTAAAATTCGGCTGTTGTAATCATCCGACGTTTGAAAGAAGGAGAAAAATGATACGGGAAGAACTAGAACATCACAGCTTCCTTCAGACATTAAGATGATTCTCCCTTCCATTAATTGGGCAATGGCCCGGTCTGGTCTTTCCGTAAAAAGTATATGTGGAAACGGAGAAAATGGCTGATCCTCAATTATCTCTTCTAAGTACCCGGGGCTAAAAATCATGTCTGTAGATAGTGTTTGAAGTCTTTCTTCAAGTCTCTTTACTAACGAAAGGTTTGCTATACCTTCCATATAGACAACGGCTATTTGCGTGTTCGTATATTGACCGGTACGGTGATAATTAATTCTAAGATGTTTACTCTGAATCGCTTGCCTGATAAAGCCTAAATTTGTCGATAAACTTTCAACAAATCCAATATGTGATCCCCTTACCGTTTTTTCACTGTCGGGTTCCTTGGGGCTTCGTGATAAGTCTTTCTTTGTATTAAATGAAAAGAGATCATCCTCTCCTTGAACGATCAAAATTGTTTTTCCTTGTAACAATGCATTTATGGTTTCTTCAAGCATAATCTTACTTTTTGTTTCAGCAGTATATGGAATGTCACCAAAGTCTAATTCTGGATTTTTACTTAAAGGAACTAAGATACTTTCCTGGATTTTCTCCGAATCGGAAAGGGTTTCTAAATAGAAAAGAATTCCTTTCTCCTCTTGATATAAAATAGGAAGCATGAACAAATCCTCTGTGTTTCCGAAAGCATTCTTAATAAACTCTGCACGGGACTCGAATGCAGAGTTTCCGATGTCTGAAGGCTGTTCATTTAGTTCATGTTTAAATAAAGGTTTTTTCATAAATGAACTCCTATGCTTAAAATGTTCATTTTATGTTCTGCAAAAATTCCAAACTTATCCCTAGAAATGAAAAAGAACCCCGAATTAGGTTATTCTGGGTCCTTTCGACTGTTATTTATGTTTAGTAAAATAGTAAAGAAACCAAACTGCATGGTTTTGCTCGTCTGCGGCAGCTCTCCGAAATACTTCTTTTATATGCTCTGTTGTAGCGGCATCGGCAATTTCCATATAAAAATCAACCGTTTTTTGTTCATCTTTTAGCGCAAATTCTAATCCGTCTAAATAAGCAGCAGGACACTCCTCTACAATCTTCGGCTGCGGCTGCCTCCCAGTGAGACTCATATACACCTGCTGAAATTGTTGAAAATGCTTCATTTCATCCTGCCTAATTTCAAGGATTCGCTGCCGTTCTTCCTCATTTTTAGCCATATTTGCTAATTTCGAATAACAATTGATTGCACTATATTCACCATTTACTGCCTTTTCAACATCACTGACCAAGTTGTTCGGTTGTCTAAAAAGAGCATCATGATAATTTGTATACGGATACATCCCATACCCTCCCGGTTTTATTCATACTATCCTATGGAAAAGTGAGATACTGGGTGCAAAATACAAATTTCTTTACTCTAAAAATCCACCTTTCTTAACTTTGATTTATCAAAGGCTATTTTCGCATAGATTGTTGTTTTTCGTATAAGTTCATCAACCCGTATAACAAGATGCTTCGTGGCATCTTTTCGTAAGAACATTTGCGAAAACTGCCTAGAAATTTAAGTATTTGGCCCTTATTAAGGTCCAAAAGCAACAAAGTTTACGAAAAGAGCCTTTTCAAAAAATCCTCCACCTGTTTAATCACTTCTTTTAATGCTTCTATCGAGGCAAACATATCGCCGGTTATTTCTAAACTATGATTTGCTTGAGGAATTATACAGGTACTAACAAGAGAATTATTTTTCAATGAGGAAATTCGTTCTTTGTCGTAATGGCGGTCCTGATCGCCAATGACACAAAGTGAAGGGCGGTCAGTATTCATCATCGCCTCATATACCGCATCTCTTTTAACCAGTGGCGTCAACCAAATCCCAAAAGTATTCCCGCTCACTCTTTTCTCCACCCATTCTTTTACCATTGGAATCGTTCCGATCGATTTGCCCAAAACAAAAAACTGTTTATACTTCGAAGCTTTTAAGACTTTATCCAAAACAGCTAACACATCATCATACATCGACTGTTCCTGTTCCGTATCGGTAAGCTTATTAAACTGTTCATTTTTAGCAAACTGATAATTAATATGTAAAACATCTATTTGATGATTCAAAAATAACCCCGTTGCATAATGAAAAAGCGGCTGCTAGGTTGTATAGCCGAGACCCGGAAGCATGATACAGATACTGCTATTAGGTTCCTTACTGCGAATCCACGTATATGGAAGGGTGGAATATTCATTTCTTACAACCTGGTCTTCGATTATTTGATACACCATCTTCACTCCGTTCGTTTACCTTACTCATTTGGTCCATACACTCGGCTGCGGATATCCACTGTTGAAAGCTGAGCATCAACCCGTTTTTCTAATGTAGTCCTCAATCCGGGCGCAAGTAATTCGCATTGCGCTAATTCCCGTAAATCAGCAAAGTTCTGCTGTTTGGCATGAATGACTTCATTGCATCTTGAGATGGACAAATGAGGATAGGGCCGTTCAATTAAAGTAAAGGTTTGCCCTTCTTCTACCAATCCTTCTTTTAACACACGGAAATACCAGCCTGTCCTCCCGGAGTTTTGTATTAATAATGCTAAGGTTTTTACTTTAAAACGGCGTGCCGGCTTCCAACATGGCTGTCTTGGCTGTGATACTTGAACAATCGCTTCGCCAATTTGAAAGGTATCCCCTATTGAAATTGTTTCTTCTGTTCCATTTTCCATTAAAAAATTCTCGCCCATTCCTCCGAGAGAGATTTGCGAATACGCTAATTCATTTTGCCAGTAGGAATAGTTTTCAACGGAATAAGCAAAAACGGCTTTTTCCGGTCCGCCATGATGTTCCTGATCAAATTGTCCATCACCATTTAATTTGGTTTGCCCAACCCACACAGGTCCTTGAACGGGTTCTTTAAAAATAGCACTGGTCCACTCCCGTTCCATTGGACTTGATGCATCTTTTTCACCAACCGTTTTCGGCATGCCGACAAAAATCTTTTTTAATAAAAAATCCATCTTATTTCCTCCATTCCGACTACTAACTTCTATATTTAATTCGTGGTGGAAGTTTAATATACCTTTTTTGACTGTTAGGTACCACCTGAATCATTTATCAACACGCTCTTAGTGGATATCAACAAATTTTGGACATATATCAACACACTTTTAAAATATATCGAAACATTTTAAGAAGATATCAACATATTTTTATCAGATATCAACAAATTCTATTTATTTAATCGTGTTGATAAGTTTTTCTAATTGGCCGGACTAGCCCACTTCATCATACCTTTGCCAATTTAATCAAACGAATGATTCGTATACGCTCTTTCACTAATCCCTCCAAAAACTCCAATTTAAATAAAGAATTTACAAACGGGAATACTAAATTTATCTAATTGGCTTTAGGAGGAATAAACTTGAGCACCCTTGAAAATACATTATCCATTTTCGCCTTAGGCGGTATTAATGAAATCGGTAAAAACATGTATGTGGTCCAATATGCTGATGATATCGTGGTGATCGACTGCGGTGGCAAGTTCCCTGATGAGAGTTTGTTAGGAATCGACCTGATCATTCCTGATATTACGTACCTTGAGGAAAATCAAGAAAAAATCCGTGCAATGATTGTGACCCATGGCCACGAAGATCATATCGGCGGAATCCCTTACTTTTTGCGAAAATTGAATGTCCCCATCTATTCGACCCGCTTTACGCTAGGCTTGATTGAATTAAAGCTGGAGGAGCACCGCCTCAAAGGAAACACCAAACTCGTTCAAATTGACTCGGAGTCGATATTGGAACTTGGTAAGATGAAAGTTTCCTTTTTCAAAACAAGCCATAGTATTCCTGATTGTCTCGGGATTGTTTTTCACACTCCAGAAGGTAATGTCGTCCATACCGGGGACTTCAAATTTGATTTAACTCCTGCCAATAATGAATCATCCGATATTCATAAAATGGCCAAGATCGGCAGTGAGGGTGTGCTGGCTTTAATCTCTGAAAGCACCAATGCCGAGCGGAAAGGGCTGTCACCATCCGAGCAAATGGTCGGGGACCATATGGATGAAGCCTTTATGAAGGCAACTGGAAAAATTTTTGTGTCTACGTTTGCATCGAATGTGAACCGGATTCAACAGGTTGTCAATTCAGCCATGATGACCAATCGCAAGCTGGCATTGCTGGGCCGGAGTATGGTAAACGTCGTGGATGTTGCGATTGAACGCGGATATTTAACTGTTCCTGAAGGGATGTTAATTGAGGCTCGTGAAGTCGATTCATTGCCAACTGAAAAAGTTGCGATTCTCTGCACCGGAAGTCAAGGAGAGCCAATGGCAGCCCTTGCCCGGCTTGCCAGCGGAAACTATCGTGATGTTGCAATATATCCCGACGACACCGTTATTTTCGCGGCATCCCCAATACCTGGAAATGAAAGGGACGTTTCACGGATAATCGATAACTTGTTCAAACTTGGCGCAAGAGTCATTTATGGCTCCGGAAGTTCCACTGGAATGCATGTTTCCGGACACGGTTATCAGGAAGACTTAAAGCTGATGCTAACCTTGATGAAACCAACCTATTTGATTCCGATTCATGGTGAATACAGAATGCTCCATCACCACCAGCAGCTGGCGGAATCGGTGGGAGTTGAAAAAGGAAACACTTTTACCATTAATAATGGAGATGTAGTCGATTTTGAAAATTCAGTTGCCCATCAGATACGGAGTGTTCCGTCCGGGGATACGTATGTGGATGGAATGGGTGTGGGCGATATCGGTGAGATTGTACTGCGGGATCGCAAGCAGCTTTCGGAAGACGGGATGCTTGTGATTGTAGTTACCATAAGCAAATTGGACCGAAAGATTATCTCCGGTCCGGATACGATTACACGCGGTTTTGTTTACGCTAAAAATTCGGATGATCTCCTCAAAGAAGTGAATCGTCTCGCCAAAAAAACGGTTGTCGACTTACAAGAAGAAAACATTCGCCAATGGGGTGTTATTAAACAAAATATTAAAAAAGCGGTTGGGCAATATCTATTTACCCAAACAAAAAGGAAGCCAATGATCCTGCCGGTTATCATCGAAATTTAATTGCCCATCAAGTAAAAGGGAGTTGAACCATTAGATGGCCCAGTTCACAAACTGGGCCATCTTCATTCCACCAATGTTATTCGTGCATTATATCTTTTTTAAAAGTCTCCAAATACAGCATTGGGAAACCGATTCCTAAATCCCATTAGAGTGTCTCTGATTCCAGTTTAAATCCTTCACAATCACATCTTTATCGACCTCTTACAATACACCATTCTCTGATTATACTGTACAGATATGTGCAATGTCTGCCAAGTAATTATTTTCTTTAGCTATAACATGAAAACCATGATTACAATACCATGACCCTTGTTGTTAGCACTAATTTTTATAATGCCTTTCCAAACGACGAAACAAACATATAAATATACGAAGGTCCTAAAATTGAAATGGAAAGAAGGTAAATGAATGCCAAGCGGGATGTATCTAGTTGAAGTAAATTTACCAATCAATGAGGTTTGGAATTTTGTTAAGGATATGGATAACTGGGCACCACTTATTCCTGGATATATTCAACATCGTAAATTTACAAAACGTCAGTCTACGTGGGAATTTTATAGTATCATCGGATTTATAAAGAAAAAAATTAGCCTGATGGTAACGATAAAGGAATGGATTGCACCGACAAAGGTTACTTTTAATTTAAAAGGGGTAAATGAGAATTTTTCAGGCGAAGGATATTTCTTTGCAGAAGCAATGGACCAAAATAAGACGAGGATGACATTCTCCCTTGAGATCACTGCTGGAGGTACAATGGGAGGAATGGTTAATAAATTTTTAAAATCTTACCTTCCAAAAGTAACCGAAGAAATGGCAATTGCTATCTCAACAAAATTGGAGGAGCTTCATAAGGCACGACGTTGAACAACCTGATAAAGGTGGTTCTTTTTTTGATGACAAAAAATCCTCTAACGCAGGGGCGGTTCTTCCACTAGAACCGTCCCTTGGCTTCTGTGGCTTCTTATCGAACTTTTTCCAAATGGCGTACAATTTGCCCGTAATGTCCCACAACATGCTTAACGATTAAATGGTCGACTAAAAAAGATAACGGTTTTCCGTCAAAGTTTGGATTATAACTTGGTGCTGTTTTCACTAGATCCTCTTCTTTAACTTTTACAAGTACTTCCTCTACTTTCGGGACTAAGCTTTGCAGAGCATTTATGGCAGCATCTTTATTTATACGCGATACAATGTCTTCATTTACTGCAGCTAAACGACGGACATGTTCATGATTACGTCCCCATTTTGCCCCAGGAACCACCAGCAGTGCTTCCAAATCTGCAACCCAAAAATCTACAGCCTCTAAAATATGAGAAACAATTTGCATGGCTGACCATTCATTTTCAGAAGGTTTAACATAAAGTGTCGCTTCTTCCGTATTTTTCAATATCGCTACAATATCATCTATACTCTTTTTAAACATTTCCAATTTTTCATTTTGTACAGCTGTTGTCATAGAATACATCCTCCTTCAATTAGGTAAAGAAATGTCCAAAATATACGGCTGCAAAGAAAATGCGCTAGAGGTGGCTCTAACGCGTATTTCTTTGCGAAAAGTTGTAAGATTAGCTGTCCACACGCTGATAATTTTTATTGAAATAGCCATATAGAAAATCAACATTGTGGTAATCCGTTGGTTTGTGCTGCTCGAAAAGACGGTCGCGAAGCAGGACTGTAAGTGGATCCACAGCATGAATCGTTTCGCCCCATTTCCGAGCCGATCTTTGAACCATTGAAGCACGTGGAAGTCGAACTTCCTGGTATGCTTTAAATGCTTCTTCGTAGGAGTTATGTCTTTTTAATTCTTCTCCCAACACAAATGCATCTTCAAGGGCCTGAACACCGCCTTGTGCTAAATATTGAAGCATAGCATGTCCAGAATCACCTAATAACGTAATGTTGCCTTTTGTCCAATTTTCGATTGGTTCACGGTCATACATTTTCCAGCGGAATTGACGGTTAATGTAATTTAATGCATTTTGCACTTTTGGATGGCTATTTTCAAAACGGCGTGCCATTTCTTCTGGTGTTCCCCAGTCTTCCAATGTCGCATCATAAGATTTAAACACAACTACCTGATTGTAAAGCTCACCACGGCGAACTGGGTATTGTACCATGTGAAGGTTTGGTCCAATCCACATGATTACATCATCTAAGTCTAAGTTTGTGCCATGAGCTATTTCTTCAAGTGGAATAGCCCCACGGTAAGCTACATACGCTGAGTTTACTGGTTCATCATCAATAAAAAGTTTGCGAAGCTTTGATTTTACTCCATCCGCACCAATAACTGCCTCTCCACTAAACGTTTCATCATTTTGGTTGACAATTGTTACCGTATCACCATTTTGTTCCGCAGTTTGAATCGCTTGGTTTGTAAAGAATTGGATATTACCACGTTTTTGACATGCTTCATAAAGAACTCTGTGTAAGTCAGAGCGATGCAATACGATATAGGGTTGGCCGTATTCTTTTTGAAAACCTTCCCCTAAGTCTAGAATTGCTAATTCTTTTGCAGTATAAACATCTTTTAATACAAGACGTTTTGGGAACACCGCATATTTAACAATTTCTTCCTTTACCCCCAGCCGGTCTAAAACTTCTAACGCATTTGGTGCCAACTGAATCCCAGCACCTATTTCCCCAAATTCAGGTGCCTGCTCAAAAACTGCGATTGATTTACCAGTTTCCTGGATTGATAGAGCTGCTGCTAAACCACCGATTCCTCCACCAACAATAATAATATCGCTTACATTAGTCATTGAAAACCACTCCTAATTGAGTTATTATATTCCATAAATAGAGAACTGCGTTCCCGATAGGAAAACTTTAAACCATCTTTCCTTATTTCGTCAACGAAAAGTTTAAAGATTTGGAAACTTACATTATGTGAAATGGAGCCGCAAAAAATCACTTTTCTGAAAACAAATAATATTGACAATCATTATAAAGTTATTTAAAATTTTTATAAATAGTGAACAAGGTTTATAATAAGTGGAAACGAGGAGGAAAATAAATGAAACTTATAAATTTTACAGCCGCTGGGCATACACGTACAGGAGCAATCGTTGATAATAAAGTGATCGACTTAAACTATGCTTATCAAGCCCAGTTAAAAGCAGAAGGAAAATACCGCTACGAAGCAATCGCTAAAGCATATGTACCAGATAATACAGATGAGTTATACCAAGGTGGAAAAGAATCCCTGATTCTCGCGCAAAAAGCAATCGATTTTATTTTAGCTAATCCTGAAAGCTTTGATAAAAAAGTAGTTTACAATCTCGAGGATGTTAAGGTAGAAGCACCAGTAAAGCGTCCAGGCAAAATTATTTGTGTTGGTCACAACTACCGCGAGCACATTTTAGAAATGGGCAGAGAAATCCCATCGAACCCAGTTATTTTTGCAAAATTTGCTAATACCATTTTAGGGCCAGAGGACAATATTCCACACTATCCAATATCTGACCAGCTTGACTATGAAGCAGAGTTTACTTTTGTTGTCGGAAAACAAGCTCGCAATGTTTCCGAAGAAGATGCATTAGACTATGTAGCAGGTTATACCATTACAAATGACGTTACCTACCGTGATATTCAACGCCGCACTCTTCAATGGCTGCAAGGAAAAACAGTAGATGGCAGTGCACCGATGGGACCATATTTAGTAACTTCCGATGAAATACCAAATCCATCCGGCTTAGATGTTGTCCTAAAAGTAAATGGTGAAGTACGTCAAAAAACGAATACTGCCAATCTAGTATTCACTGTTCAAAAATTAGTAGCTTTCTTATCAAATTTAATGACGTTAGAGCCGGGAGATGTTGTATTAACAGGAACTCCTGGGGGCGTTGGAGTTGCAATCAATCCTCCGCAATTCTTAAAAGATGGGGATGTAGTTCGTATTGAAATCGACCAAATTGGTGTGCTTGAAAATAAAGTAAAGGCAGCGGAAGCGGCAGTCACTGTTTAATTAGGAAGATGCATGGATACAAAGGGTTCGAGCAGCAGGTATGCTGCTCCCTTTTCTCTATAAAAAATGAATGATAAAGGGGAATGTGAAATGGCTGAAGCAAGTCAAGAAGTTCAAGAGTTTATGAAAAGCTCCATTGTAACCGATTACACTAGGGATATTCAACAATACAACTTAGGGCCTCTTTGGGAAGCAATTCCTCAAATTATGCACAAAACACCAAAGTCTCAAGCAATTGCTTATCTTTGGAGCGATGAATTAATCAAAAAGAAAATGGCTGAAGCAGCTCAAATCTTCACACCGGAACGCGGCGGAGAACGTCGTGCGATTTATTTCCAAAATCCCGGCTTAACATATCGTGAACCTTGGGGATGGGGGTCTACCACGCAAACGATTTATGCAGCTGTGCAAATGTTATTGCCTGGTGAAAAAGCACCATCTCACCGTCACTCACAAAGTGCATTACGCTTCATTTCTGAAGGTTCAGGTGCATACACAATCGTTCAGGGTGAGCGTGTTTTCATGGAAGAAGGCGACTTTTTAATTACGCCTAAGGGCTTATGGCATGGGCATGAACATTTAGGTACAGAGCCTATGTATTGGATGGATGCTTTAGATATTCCTACTATTTACGCAATCGGCGGTACATTCTTTGAACCTTATGAAGATGGTCTGCAACAACCAAATATTCCAGATAACTTTTCAGAGAGGCGTTATCGCGGCGGCATGGTTCGTCCTGTTGGTGATGATAAGTTCACAGTTGCACCGCTTGCTAATTATAAATTTGATCGCACTGTAGAAGGAATTAAAGGCTTGATGGAATTCGATCCAAATCCACACCATGGATATGCAGTTGAATACATTAACCCATCTACAGGTAAATCGGCTAACCCGACACTTGGCACTAGAATGCAGCACTTGCCAAAAGGTTTCCAAACAAAGGCATTACGTCATACACACTCAACGGTTTACCAAGTACACAAAGGTGAAGGTTTCACAGTCATTGACGGCATTCGCTTCGATTGGAAAAAAGGAGATTACTTCGTTGTTCCAAACTGGGCTTGGTATGAACACGTTGCATCTGAGGATTCTTACCTATTCTCCGTAAACGACCTTCCAATTATGGATCGTTTTGACTTAGAACAAGAGCAATCATTTGAAGAAAATAACGGCCACCAAAAAATTACTGGTGAATTTAAAGCAGATTTCCGTTAATAGGCAATTTACTATTGAAACGCTTGGTTCATTCCAAGCGTTTTATTTTCAAATAAAATAAACAATAAAATCAATGACTTTTAACACAGCAAAAAAAACACGCCCCTTTAATGGGACGTAGTTAACGCCTTATGTTTGCCTGTTCTTTGATCCTATTACCTGTACCGAAAATCCATTAGAGTGTCTCCGATTCAAGGCGAAAACCTTCCACGACCACCTCTTCATCTACCTCTAACAATAGGCACCGTTTTCCCTCGAACGTAATATATTTTACATATTTCAGATCTTTCGGGTTAATCGTGACATCTGCCACCTTTGTATTGATTTTTATGGATTTGGGTATTAGATTGTTTGCTTTAAATTCATGTTTTTCATCGTCCATTATTGCTTTTAAGGCATGTTCGACTTTGGCCGCCTCTACATTTTCTACCCCGCTGACGGTTAAGATTCTTTCGATGTCCCGAGAATCCAACATAGGAGCTTCACTTTCTTCCTTTTCCGTGTTCTCTTGGATGATCTTATCAATTTCCTCATAAACATTGGAAATAACCCGGGATTCGACTTCGTCTCCCATCACTTCTTTTAAGATAAAATCAAAGCAGTCCTTATCATCCTGGGCAGTCATAATTTCTCCGCAATTTAGAACCTCTTCAATAAATCTCAAATCCGGCTGATTGGCTTTTCCGGCACAGTAGAGAATATGGTTCACATCTGCAGCATTATCATTAAAAGTTGGGAAAAGAAAACCGGACATAGGAGATTCTAAATTAATAATGGGATCCATGACATGATAGGACTTGTATTCTTTTTCGATATAGTCAAACATTAACGCTTTTTTTGGATGGTCGGTTTTGTTCACACTGCAAAGAATTAATTGGCTGGAATAAACCTCATCATCCCCGCCTTCTTCGGATTCTGCGCCCCGTTTTCTGGTCGGCTTTCGATATTCTGCCCGGATAAATGTCACCACCGTATCAAATTCATAAGAACCTTGAGCAAACATTTTGGTGACGATTTCTATCATGTTATCTTGCCAATCCGCCGAATCCGATTGTAATCCTTCGAAGAGGATGGTTTGTGTACTGTAATCCACATCCCGCTGGAATTTCAATTCAAACAGTTTGGCATCAAGATTACCGGTTAAAACCTTTTTAAAGTTGGCTAAAAACAATTCTTGTGCTTCCTGTTCCAACATTTGAAACGGCTGACAAACTTGATGGTAAATCTCTCCCGATTCTTTCTGAACATACACATTAAAGATTTCACGAATGTTCATACGATAATTGTCTAATTTAAATTGTTTCCGGATATTAGCGATATCTTGTTTATTCATTTTTTTCAACTCCCATTGATGATTATACTGTTCAGATAGAAAAATAGGAATGTTTGATCATTCTACATTCTATTTTAATGGATGAAGGAATTAAAATAGAATCGTTGTAATAATTCAGTTTTATTTTGTAATTAATTTAGATGAGATAATTTTTCAGAATTGATTTAATAACACAAAGGGCGTATATGATAAAAATCATACACGCCCATATTTATTTTAACTTTTCGATACATTTGACTTTTTAAGAAATAATGACAGAACAATATTAACTTCCGCTAATACTAAACTGATTGTAAGCACCAGTGAAGACCCCAATGCTGCTTCATGTGCAGGATCATTTGCAATGCCTGACAAGTAATGATTCTCTTTCGCTGAAAAAATGGAAACCATGATTGCAATACCAATCGCACCTTCCTTGCATTTTTAAATAAAGGGAGGAACAGGCATTCCGAACCGGTTCACTTAGTGAAGTCATTTCACTAACAATACTGCTAAAGGTATAACCCGTTATCGTACCCTCCCGATCAAAATCGGCTGCTAATTTTTCAATATTTCAAGTTTTTATTTTGATTTTTTCTATATTACGTTTAATATGATAAAAAAATGAACTACATAGAGAAGAGGATTTTTATGAACATCTTATGGGATTTTGACGGAACACTTTTTGATACTTATCCAGCGCTTGTGGAGGGATTTGTGAAATTAACTCCCCAAAAACTGGATCGTAATGAAGTACTAAAATGGCTGAAAAAGGATTCTAAAACAGCGTTCAAACATTATGGGATTAGCGAAGATCTACGAGAAAAGTACGAGGAGTTATATAATTATTATTCAAATCGAAATAGTAAACCCTTTGATTACATCGAGAAGGTTTTATCGGCTGTTGATGGAAATATCATTGTTACTCACCGGGATAAGGAATCGACCATCTATCTTCTGGAAAAATTCGATTTAAAAAAGTATTTCAAAGACATAGTCTCTGTGGAGGAAGATGGTTTTATCAGAAAGCCTCATAGTTCCGCATATCAACATGTTCTAAAAAGTCATAAAATCGATTTGGTGGTGGGGGACCGGGAACTGGACTTGATTCCGGCGAGAGAATTAAAGATTAAAACGGTTGCTTTTCAAAACAAAGGGATTGAGGCGGATTCTCATATTGAGAGTTATAAGGATTTTATTTCTGTTGTTATGAATGAGCACGTTTGATAGGATTTGCAGTTTGGCGGGTGTATGAATACTAAATCTCATTTATTAACTGTTAGATTTGGACTTCCTCGGAGGCATGAACACCAAATCTCCTTCATTTACTGATAGATTTGGACTTCATCGGGTAATGAACGGTAAAACAACCTAGCTAACTTAAGCTGGTAAATGATTGCAAAAGCCAGGCAGGGCTGCCTGGCAAAAGAATCTTCATTCAAACGTTTGATTAGTATATGCTTTTTTGCACAAAACCCTTATTTACTAATGCATTACAACTTCCAATCAAACGTTTAATTAGTATACACTTTTTCTACCCAGCCACTTTTAATGAAGACTATTTTCGCATTGATTGTTGTTTTTCGTATATGTTCATCAACCCGAATAACTAAATGCTTCGTGGCATCTTTTCGTAAGAACATTTGCGAAAATTGCCTAGAAACTTAAGTATTGGACCCTCATTAAGGTCCAAAAGCAACAAAGTTTACGAAAAGAGCCTTAATGAAAGACTGTTTTCTATAATGTCCCAGCCATTCCTCCATCAATATTCACTGCTGTACCGGTAACATATGACGCAGCATCCGAGACAAGGAAGGTAATTACTTTCGCTGCTTCGTCTGTATTTCCTATACGACCAAGTGGAATTTGCCAGTCTTTCCTCGAGAACTCCTCCCATGTTAATTCCGGCGCTTCATTTTTCCACTTTTTCTCAATTTGTTCACTGCGAATAAGGCCGATACATACGGTGTTAACACGAATATTATCTTTGCCAAGGTCTTTACTCATGGCTTTTGTCAGCGCCATCCCTGCTGCTCTGCTCACTGAGGTTGGAAGCGATGAGGTTGGAGGAGTTTTCCCAATAACCGCTGTCAAATTGACAATCGCGCCTCCTCCTACCTGCCGCATATATGATACCGCATAGCGGGAGCAATGAATTGCGCCAAACAGCTTTAAATCAAGATCCTGTCTCCAAAGTTCCGTTCCAGCTTCTTCAAACGGGTGGGCTTGGGATGTACCAGCATTGTTGACTAAAATATCTAAACGTCCGTACTTTTCTATCGTTAAATCAACCACTCGTTTGCAATCTTCTTCCTTTGTAACATCTGTTACGACAGAAAATACTTCTTTTCCTGTCTGTTCAAAAATATATGCTTCCGCTTCCTTTAAACGATTCTCATTTCTTGCACAAATTGTAACCATAGCTCCTTCTTTCACTAAATAAAGAGCTGTTTCTAATCCAATTCCTCTGCTCGACCCAGTGATTAATGCAACCTTTCCTTTTAAACCTAATTCCATATTGAACTCCTTTCTTAGTCGGTTCCAGACGATGTGATAAAGTGAAACTTCAATCAGTGGGGGTTTTTTTCATCCCCCACTGATTGTTAGTTGAACCAATCGGGCTTTTACGGGCAGTTGACCCCCACTTATGCTTCCTGTTCCACTAAGCCTTGAAGTGGGGGTCTTACTGCCCGTTAATGCGGGATAAATCTAACCGTACCTAAACTTAGTATTTCTATCGTTGTATATTCATTATTTCATTATATAGTTTGTTCCCCTCACCAACAATCTACATGAAAACAGCCTAATGAAATAATAAATCCACTTCTTTTCGTAATTCTTCTAATAATGAAAAATCCCCTTGATAGCCCAGACTTTCTACGACATTCGTGTAATACCATTTTTGTTTTTCTTTTCCGCGGTTAAACCTTTTCCAAACCTCATCACCAATTTGTTCATAGTCATATCGGATTGATCGAATATTATATAGTTTATCCGCGCAGGCTACCGCACGGATTTCCTTTGAAGCCGTTTTTAAAAATTCAATTGTATGTTCCTTTCTCTTTTCCCAAGAGAGCGATTTATCTGGTTCAGAGCATCCTGCTACGATTTCAGCAATTTTTTCACCGAATTCCTGTTTAATATCTTCCAAGGTTAAATCGGTATCTTCAACTGTATCATGCAAGATTCCCGCTGCCACTATATCCTCAGCAAACCCTTCTTTCATGAGCAGCATCCCCACTGCCACGGGATGAATAATATAAGGAATATCCGTAAGTTTTCGGTACTGACCTTCATGTGCCTTACCAGCAATTTGAAGTGATTTTTCCACCACATCCATTCCGAATTCCTCCTTTACTTATATTTTATATCATTTTATATGGTTCACCCTGTATGACTCAATTGATCAGATATTTTTTGATAAGCAGCCGCTTCCTTTACCATTCCTTTCTTTTGATACATTTTGCTGATTTTTTGTACTGGGACAGGATTTTGCGGCTGCAGCTCCATCTCCCAGAAGAAGCAATCGATGGCTTTATCATATTGGTGAAACTCCGCATAATAGTCCCCCAGCTCCATCATCCGGTCAGGGTCTTCCTCTAATCCAGCCATTTTATTAATTTTTTCAAAAACGTTTAATTGGGAAAATGCCTTATTAACAGGCAATAGTATATCCCGAACCGTTTGGAGGTCATGCTCCTTCAAGAGAAGTATGACAAGTTGAAACATTTTCTGTTCCAAATGTGTTGTTTTATTATGCTCGGGAAACTTTTGAAGCAAGACAAGGAAGTTGTCTAAGTGTATGAACACAAACTTAGGGTCGGAATATTCCCAGATGCTGCTTAAGATAAGTTCGTAGGAATGTGGCAGGTCATCTAAAAATGGGAATAAATAGAGGGCTGCTTTCTCATTGTTTCCTTTTGTAATCATTTTTTCTATCAGTGATTTTGCCTCAGGGAGTATTTGAAAAGGATTCATGTTTACCTCACTTAAAATGAGCATCCATTCCTCCATGATGAAACACTGTAAAGCAAGCGCCGTATATTTTTCAACGGACTCCATCACTTGAAGCTTTACAACCCGTTCCAGCCACAGCAGTATCACTTCAACCGTACAATCCTGCTGGGTTAATATTTCTTCTAAGAATTTATGTTTATCTGGATTTAATCGATTTTTGAAGCAATATAATTCAACATATAGAGGATCCTTTTTAAGGATGGCCGGTAAACTTGAGGTTTTATAAAAATCGTGGTAAGAAAAATACTCGTGTGATTCCGAGCGGTCTTTTGCTGATTTTAAGTCAGGGGAAAACTCGCTTAAAATTTGAATGATTTGAAAGGATTTCATAAACTTTCCGCTTCTTCTAAGGTGATAATAAATCTTGTCAATCATTGGGATGAGTTGATTTTTTTCAAAAAACGAGTCAAGTGTTGTGGCAATATAGGCTACTTCTTGCAATGAATAGTGGAGTTGAAGCTGGGAAAAGAGTTTATTTTTATTCGGAATCGTAACGTTTAAACTGGGGATGAATGTGGATAACATTGGATTAGGAGCTTTAAGGGCAATTCCATTTTGAAAGGCTTTTTCGATAAAAGTACCTTCAGTAGTTTGGGTAAGTTGTTCGCCATAGATTAGGGCATTTTTATAGTAGATTAGGTAATATCGATCATTGTTTTCTGTCATAACCTCGACTACTTTGCTTCTTGCAAAAAGCGCGGCACGAAGAATATTCCCTTTTATTAATTTCTTTTTATCTTTTATCGATATTTCAGTTGGCTTAAGTAGTTCTTTATCCATATTGGTCCGCCCCCCATTATTTTAAAATAAACATGGTTTCCCCCTTATTATAACATACGTCTGAAAGAAGTGCCTTGAGCTATTTGCTGTCTGTATAAAAAGACATTTATTAAAGCTATTTTCGCATAGATTGTTGTTTTTCGTATAAGATCATCAACCCGTATAACTAAATGCTTCGTGGCATCTTTTCGTAAGAATATTTGCGAAAATTGCCTAGAAACTTAAGTATTTGACCCTTATTAGGATCCAAAAGCAACAAAGTTTACGAAAAGAGCCTTTATTAAAGAATCAGCAGCATCCGCATCCATATAAAAAGTTGGGCCTAAAGAAAAAGGCCCAACTACTATTTACGATAACATATTGTCTAGATAGGTAATGATTTCTTCTTTATTGTTTGATATCTTTTTTGCTCTATTAATGTCTTTCTCCAACTTTTCTTGCGACTTTTTCAGTATTTCCTCTTCTTTTTCGCGAGGCACTACTATAACACCATCCGCATCTCCCACTACAATATCACCAGGGGAAATGGTTACACCGCCACAAGAAATTGGTACATTAATGCCGCCTTTTCCTGTTTTATTACTTGCTGCTATTGACGTTCCTTTACAAAATACAGGATAATTTAGCTCTTTGGCTCCTAAAATATCACGAATGACACCATCCGCAATAATCCCTTTGATGCCAAGTGTTTGGGCCATTCCAAGAATAAAGTCACCTGCAATGGCTCTACTCGTATCTCCTTTTGCATCTATAACAATTACATCACCTGGTTTAGCTTCACGTATGGCTTTTAATACAACAAGATTATCCCCCACTTGCATGTTTACAGTAAATGCACGCCCTGCAACACGGTACTCTTCTTTTAATGGTTTTATTGATGCGTCTAAGTTAGTCATCCCATCTAATGCATCTGAGATACATGTTGTTGGTATTTCTTGAAATTGATCAACAATATTCATTTTTTCTCCTCCTAATTTTTTTACAAGATCAATAGCATCAAATAGTAATCTATATGTATCTCTAGCATACTAATATTTCCCTTGTAATAAAATCAAAATATTCCAAATTCATTTATTATTTATTTGAATGAACTTTATAAAGAACAATTTAATTGAACATTTGATTAGTATATGTAATGAAAGAAAAACTCAGATTTTTCAATGAACCAAACTTCATTTAAACGTTTGACTAGTATACACTAATAAACAGAATCTATAGCGGAAAGTGAGATACCTAAGCATGAACAACATTACAAAATTTTTAATCGAAAAACCTGCTCATGAAGTATTTGAAGCATTTGTGGATCCTGCAAAAATTGGAAACTTTTGGTTTTCATCAAGTTCTGAAAGATGGGAATCAGGTAAGATGATTGCATTGACATATAAGGAATACAATGCAGAGCTCGGGATAAGGGTCAGAGAAGTTGTGGAAAATCAAAAAATCTTGTTTAATTGGGGCCCTGTTGAGGATGAACATCAGGTCACAATTTTACTAAATGAGGAAGATTCTGCGAGTACGATTATTGAAATTACTGAAGAAGGATTTAAGGAAAATGATCCAGAGTTAGTATATAAAATGATTGATAATAAAGAAGGCTGGGTTTTCATGTTGACCTGTTTAAAAGGGTATTTGGAAAATGGGGTAAATACGTTGAGAGGTGCAATAGTGAAGGAGTAACTAATTTTTTGTCTTAATTGCCCCATTGAAGAAAATTTCAATGGGGCTCCATAATGTTTGGAATAAAATCACTCACCACTCTTAATAATCTCAAAAATGTTTTTCGCCATGTCCGTATTGTTTATTTTCCCCATAAATAGGTCCCTTCCAGGTCCGTAGGCATATATATTCACATCATCTCCCGTATGCCCGCTGGTTGTCCAGCCAGTGACGGAACGGGTATCGAAAATCTTCTCAATCGCATTATCGATTTCCGTTACATTTTTTGTTACAGATGCTTTTTTAACCGATTTGATTTCTTCGGGTGTCAGTGACAGGTTAATGTTATTTTTTAACGTTTGTTCTATATTTCCATCCTTTTCAATTTGCTTCGCCATGAAGTCAGGTGTATGTTTGGCTGCTGCAATTGGCTTAGCAAACCAGTTATAATTGCCTTTTGCTCCAACTGAAAAACCACCTGTTGAATGGTCTGCTGTTGCTACAACCAATGTATGCTTGTCTTTTTTAGCAAAATCAATGGCGGCTTTAAAAGCCTTCTCGAAATCTTCCATTTCACTCATTGCTGCCACAATGTCATTATCATGACCGGCCCAGTCGATTTGGCTTCCTTCAACCATTAAAAAGAAGCCCTTGTCATTTTGACTTAATTTACTTATCGCAGTTTCCGTCATTTCTTTCAAAGATGGCGTCGATGCCTCACGGTCCAGCATTTTAGGCAATCCCTCCGTGGCAAACAATCCGAGCAGCCTAGTTTTTTTACTTTTTAGCATTTCATCCTTTGTTGTTGCATAATCATAACCATCTTTTTGGAATTCCTTTCTTAAATCGCGTTCAGAACGGACCAAATTGTTCAATCCGCCGCCAAGCATTACATCGATTTTGTGTTGCCCATGAATTTTTTCATCAAAATAATCATCCGCAATCGCATCCATATTTTTACGATTTTTTTCATGTGCTCCAAAGGCTGCGGGTGTGGCATGCGTAATTTGTGAAGTCACAACTAATCCGGTGGATTTTCCTTTTTCTTTAGCTGCTTCAAGGACGGATTTTACTGGCGCCCCATTTCGATCAACACCAACAGCCGAATTGTAAGTTTTGACTCCGGTAGCCATGGCTGTTCCCGCTGCTGCTGAGTCGGTTACATTGTGATTTGGATCATCCGAATAGGTCATTTGCTGCCCTACCAGGTACGGATCAAACGCGTTTGGCTCAAACTTTTTGGTGGCCGGGTCATCCTTAAAATATCGATAAGCAGTTGTATAAGAAACCCCCATTCCATCTCCGATTAAAAAAATAATGTTTCTTATTTCTTTATTGTCTGGATTAGCTTTAACGCCTTTCTGAATGGTTCCAAGTATAATTCCAGCTATTGCTAAAGAAATTGTAGCTACTGCTAATATCCTTTTCGGCAAAACTGCTCCTCCTTTACTTTACTCAATATGAATAGTGTTACCTTCATAAATCCGTCCCATTATGATTTTTAATTTTAGGGTAATCTAACTAAGAATAGGGTATTAAATATTACAGAAAAACTAACGACAGAAAGTAATGTCCTTATCATAGAATCAACAATAAAGGAAAATCAGTTACGTTAGGAGGACAATATGTTTTTATCCTATCCGATTTTAGCAGCTCTTTTAGGGATGTTGATTGCTCAATTTGTAAAAATTCCGATTCATTTTTTAACAACCGGTGAAGTAAAATGGAATCTAATGATTAGTACTGGCGGTATGCCAAGCTCCCATACCGCAACGATTATTTCCTTAACAACAGCAATCGCGCTTACATCAGGGCTTAAATCAAATGAGTTTGCGATCTGTGTGGTAATGTCCGCCATTGTGATGCATGATGCGACAGGTGTCCGCCGGCATGCAGGTTATCATGCGGAAGTTTTAAATAAACTGTTAGTTGATTTCAACGCTTTGGTCGAAACCTTAAAGAACCCTAATTTAAAAAAAACAGAATCTCGAGCAAAGCTTAAGGAACTATTAGGACATCAGCCGGCAGAGGTATTTTTTGGAGCCATCACGGGAATTATCGTTGGTTTCTTAACCTATCTGTTTTATCCATTTTCTTCCTAATAAAAACCCTTATTGAATATCTTTTTAAGGTATGATATTCTCAAATTAACAAGAAGGAAAATGCAGTGACTGACGACAACCGTGGAATTAACCACATGGGAGCTGCATTTTATACGGTCGGGTCGTCTGGGCAGAGATAGGGTTTTATTTCCCTATCTCTTTTATTATTTTTCAGGAGGTAGTTATAATGGAAAAAATCATTCTAGATGGACAACTTGTAGCGAAAAATATTAAAGATGCCTTAAAAAATAGAGTAAATGAGCTAAAGGGAAAAGGAGTTACTCCTTGCCTTGCAACCATTTTAGTTGGAGATGACCCATCATCAGAGACCTATGTAAAAATGAAGGGAAATGCTTGCGAAAAAGTTGGGATTAAATCATTACGTATTCATTTACCAAAAGAAACGGAAACAAGTGCTCTTTTAAAAACTATTGAGGAATTAAATCAAGATGAGACCGTTCATGGTATTCTCCTTCAACACCCTGTTCCATCACATATTGATGAGCGTAAGGCGTTCGAATCAATTGATATTCGTAAAGATGTCGACGGTGTAACAAGCAGAGGCTATGGCGAAACTGCGTTAGGTTTTGGAAAATACCCATCATGTACTCCGGCAGCAATCATGGAAATTATCAACTTTTATAATATCCCTGTAGAGGGTAAACATGCGGTTGTTGTTGGCAGAAGTCCGATTCTCGGAAAGCCGGTATCTGCCCTGCTTTTAAATGCAGATGCAACGGTTACAACCTGTCATTCACGTACTAATAATTTACCAGAAATCGTTAAACAAGCGGATATTGTTGTAGCGGCTGTGGGTAAGCCTAATTTTATTCAAGGGGACTGGATTAAAGAAGGAGCAGTTATCTTAGATGCTGGGTATAACAAAGGAAATATCGGAGACGTGGATTACGGGGCTTGTTATGAAAAAGCTAGTGCGATTACACCTGTCCCGGGTGGAGTTGGCCCTGTAACGATTTCGATGTTGTTAAAGCATACGGTAAAATCCGCCGAGGAAACTCTTCAAGACTAATAATTTGAGTTGAGCCAGCTTTTTGGCTCAACTCTTTTAGTTTCTTCCCCCTTGTTTAAAGTCCATTTCAAAGGCTTGGGAAACAAGACTGCATTTTCTACAAGAAAAGAAACCCCATCTTCCCCAGGGTTCCACCTTAAAGATATTTACCTATTTCCCCGTCTCCCGCCGCACAACCGGCGCAACCTCCGTTGCCAAACGCTCAATATTCTCAGCTACCTTTTCAAACGGCATACCCCCAATATCCATTTGAGCAATAAACCGCTGATGGCCAAACAATTCATATTGATGAAGAATTTTTTCAATAATTTGTTCTGAACTTCCCACGAATAAGGCCGTTTCCGGAGCTGCCATAATCTCAAAATCTGCTCGCGACGTACTCATTCCACGCTGGTGATCGAGATATCCCCAATAATTGGAGTGGTACGCATAGTACTCATCTTTTGCCTGTTGTGTAGTTTTAGATATATAAGCATGCCCTGTTACCCCCACCTTTAAAGATTCTGGAGCATGCCCAGCCTGACTAGCCGCCTGCCGGTATATATCTACAAGAGACTTAAATCGGATTGGCGGGCCTCCGAGGATTGCCAAGGCTAAACCAGTACCTAATCTGCCCGCTCGTGCAGCGCTCTCTGGAGTGCCGCCAACTCCAACCCAAATAGGGATTTCTTTTTGTAACGGTCTAGGTGCAATTTCTGCATTCTGCAATGGAGATCTAAATCTGCCGCTCCATGTAACTCTCTCTTCGGCATTCAGCTTCAAAAATAATTCAATATTTTCTTCAAACAATTCATCATATTGGTTCACGTCAAAACCAAACAGCGGGAACGATTCAATAAAGGCTCCTCGTCCAGCAATGATTTCAGCCCGTCCATTCGATAATAGATCCAGTGTAGCAAAATCTTCAAATAGACGGACAGGATCGATCGTATTTAAAACAGTAGTGGTAGTAGTTAATTTGATTCGCTGCGTAACCTGGGAAACTGCTGACAACACAATCGCAGGAGCTGATACCGCATAGTCCAGACGATGATGCTCCCCTACCCCAAATACATCCAGCCCTAAGTCATCCGCCAATTTTGCCGCTCCAATGATTTCTTCTAGGCGTTGATGGGCACTGATTGTTTTCCCCGTATGCGGGTTCGGACCTAAATCCGCCAACGTATAAATCCCAATTTCCATTTCTTTCTCATCCCTTCATTTCTTTTTTTATTAGTATTCAATAGTTGACAAAACGAATACAGTATAATATTATTATCTCGAATTAAATATATTTTAATTTGAGATTCATGAAATGTAAATATATTTCACTAAATCTACAAGGGGTGTCAAAAATGAGCTTTTTCAGTAATTTATTTGGCAGTGCATCTAAGGAGGAAGAAAAAATGACAAATCCAAAAGTAAAAATTGGGATTATTTTAGGAAGTACACGTCAAGGACGCGTTAGTCCACAAGTAGGAGAATGGGTGAAAGGGATTGCTGACAAACGTCAGGATGCAGATTATGAAATCGTCGATATCGCTGATTTCAAATTGCCATTCTTAGGAGAAGGAACTGGTCAAGAACCAGGCCTACAAGCTTGGAATGAAAAACTTGCAAGCCTTGATGGCTTTGTATTCATTGTTCAAGAATATAACCACAGCATCACAGGCGCATTGAAAAATGCATTAGATTCAGCTCGTGAGGCTTGGAATGACAAAGCAGCAGGTATTGTAAGCTATGGTTCAACTGGCGGAGCCCGTGCTGCAGAACACTTACGCGGCATCTTAGGGGAACTAAAAGTAGCAGACGTTCGTACACACCCAACATTATCTCTATTTACAGATTTCGAAAACATGTCTACATTCAAACCAGCTGAATTGCACCTTACAAATGTAAATGCAATGTTAGATGAAGTAGTTGCATGGAGCGGCGCTCTAAAAACTGTAAGAAAATAGGAATTACAAAAATGGAGCTTGAGGTTGTCCTCAAGCTCCATTTTTAATTAAACGTTTAATTAGTAAATGCTAATTAGTTTCCAAGCGAACCTGAAACAATTTCTCCCCTGAACATCGTAGCAACTCGTTTGGATCTTCTTGCAATCGCCTCAGCGGAACACTAACATCAACGAATACGAATTCCGCATCGTCTCCTACATTTGGCCATATGCGTTCTCCTTTTTTATTTAAAGGGGTTACACCTCCGGTATTAAATTATTGAAACGACATGCAAAGCAATGATAGATAAAACCTCCAGCTTGCTTGAAATAATTTAATTTGATATGATAACTGACGAACGTTCGTTAAATTCGAGGTGATTATATTGAAAAGCGATGAAATTAAGGAAGCCGCTCTAAAATATTTTACAATCCATGGTTATGAAGGAGCCTCCCTTTCGCAAATTGCTGAAGAAGTCGGAATGAAAAAGCAATCCATTTACGCTCATTTTAAAGGGAAAGATGACCTTTTTCTGCAAGTTTTGCGTGATGCAAAAGAGACAGAGCTATCTTCAAAACTCCAATATTTTGGAAAAATCAATTCACAAAATCCTGAAAAAGATTTATACGGATTCCTGCAATTGGTTATCGATCTTTTTCAAAAAAATGAGCATATAAAGTTTTGGCTCCGAATGTCATTCTTTCCGCCAGCACATCTTGCAAAAGCAATTGAAATGGAAGTCATCGATATCGAGGAGAAGATACAAGCGATCCTGGAAAGTAAATTTCAAGATTGGATTGATGCTAAAGTAATCTTCGGAGATGCAGCAAAAACACCGACCTTCGCTTTCTTAGGAGTAGTCGATTCCATTTTGCTGGAACTTGTTTATGGCAATGATGAGAAACGGCTGAAGGATAAATTAGAAGCCTCATGGACTGTATTTTGGAGAGGGATTTCACATTAATGATTCCTACAGAAAAGAGGTGTGATTCATGAAGAAAACGATAAAAGATCAAAAGGCGGTATTGATTATCCTTTTAAGCAATATTTTCATTGCCTTTCTGGGAATTGGTCTCATCATCCCTGTTATGCCAACCTTTATGAATATCATGCATTTATCAGGGAAAACGATGGGCTATCTTGTTGCCGTATTTGCGGTGTCACAACTGCTGATGTCACCACTTGCAGGCCGATGGGTAGACCGTTATGGCAGAAAGAAAATCATTATCATCGGCTTATTCCTATTTGGTGTTTCTGAACTGATTTTTGGTATAGGTAAAAGTGTATCAGTTCTTTATCTATCAAGGATTCTAGGGGGATTTAGTGCCGCCTTTATTATGCCGGGAGTTACTGCATATCTTGCTGATATTACATCCGTTCAGGAGCGGCCAAAAGCAATGGGTTATATGTCGGCCGCTATTAGCACAGGCTTTATCATTGGCCCCGGCATCGGCGGTTTTATTGCAGCATACGGTGTACGCATGCCCTTCTTCTTTGCGGCAGCCATTGCTTTTTTAGCATGCATTTCATCCATATTTATATTAAAAGAGCCGCTTACAAAGGAACAGCTGGAAGAAATTTCATCCAATGCAAAGGAAACAAACTTTATAAACGATTTTAAAAGATCACTCATCCCGCTTTACTTTATTGCATTTATCATTGTATTTGTACTTGCTTTCGGTTTATCAGCTTATGAAACTGTTTTTAGTCTATTTTCTGATCATAAATTCGGCTTTACACCAAAGGATATTGCTTCCATTATTACAATAAGCTCAATCTTTGGCGTTATTGTGCAAGTATTTATGTTTGGAAGAATGGTAGATTTACTTGGTGAAAAGAGACTGATTCAATTATGTTTAGTTATAGGTGCCATTTTGGCAGTGGTCTCCACCGTGATCTCTAGCTTTTTATTAGTTCTGATGGTAACTTGCTTTATCTTCCTCGCATTTGATTTGCTTCGTCCAGCATTGACGACCTTTTTATCAAGGACAGCCAGGAAAGAGCAAGGATTTGTGGCTGGGATGAACTCAACCTATACGAGCTTAGGCAATATCATCGGACCAGCGATGGGTGGAATACTTTTTGACGTAAATATTCACTATCCTTATCTTTTCGCTGCTGTCATTATGATTATTGGTCTCGGTATTACAGTTATTTGGAAAGACAAACAATTGTCATCAAGCATAGCTGAGTAATTAGAAAAGCCGCGGACACGCCCATAACACTTATTGTTGTTGACCTACCATGAAAATACACTTCTCTCAAGGGAGCCATAATTCACAGTGGAAAAAAATATTGAGGGTCTTTGTTTCTAAAAAATCATATTTGTACCAGAACCGGTAATTTGATGGGGACAGGAATTCCTTGCCCAATCTAACTCGGAGAATGCCTAGAGTCTCTAAAATTAAGGAGAGGAACGCTTTGCGTACCTCTCTTTATTACATTCATTCTTCCTATAGGAACCAATCCCTGTTAAGAGAGAATTTCCTCTTTTTCTTTTCCGTATTTTTTATTCCCCTTTTTCTCTTTTTCCTTTAATACATAGCTGAGTAAGTCTAGTACAATACGGGCTGCTACTTGTCCGGTCATGCCCGTTGGATCATATGGCGGGGCAACTTCTACTAAATCAAAACCGATAACTTCTCCTCTTTTGGCAATCCCTTCAAGCAATTCATTGACCTCATCATAGAGCAGGCCGCCTGGAGAAGGTGTACCTGTTCCAGGCGCAATTGACGGGTCGATTCCGTCAATATCAATTGTTACATAATATTTTTCTCCCGCAGGAATTAACTCCAGCACTTCCTCAAGTCCCATCTTTCTCATCTGACGCGGTGATAGGATCGCGCTGCCATATGTTCTTGCTGCTTCGACATCTTCTTTTTTGCTGCTGCTGATCCCGCGAATGCCAAACTGAAATATTTTCTGAACATGATCCAGCTCAGATAAGCGGCGAATGCAATTTCCGTGACCATACCGCATTCCCGAGCGATGATCCGCCCAGTCTAAATGGGCATCAATTTGAATCACATGAAATGGACCTATGTCTTCTAGTCCTTTTCCGACTGCTGCTGTGATGGAATGATCACCGCCTAAAACAACCGGCATAGCACCTTTGGAAATAATTTTTCGGATTGCTTCTTCTGTATTCTCATGGCACTGCATAATATCCCCGTGTACCATGTCTACATCACCGCAGTCGACAACTTTCCATTCAGGCCCAAGGTACGTAATATCGTTTTCAATATCATAAGCACCATCCAGGCCGAAACTATATAATGTAGATCCTTCGCGGATTCCTCTAGGACCCATTCTTGCGCCTGATTTCCATTGTGTCCCCATGTCATTAGGCACCCCGATGACCGCCACATCTGCGTCAAGCTCGTTCAGGTTCGCACATATTGGGTATTTCCCAAAAGTGCAAATTCCTGTAAATGGTAAATTTAAAAACTGCTTTTCATCACGATTAGACATTCATACTGCCTCCTTCTTAATTTTCATCCACGCTTTTTCCTTATGCAAGGTTTTCTGCGACGGGCCACCTCTTAACTGATTATTTTAAAATCTACTTTTATACTTTTTACCCAATTAATTTTCAATTAAAGTTGTGGTTTTCACCTCATAAGTCTTTTGAAATAAGTTCAGATAGTCTTCTTTCGTCAAATCTCTTGAATTTGCCTGAGTACACAAATGTTTAAAGGCTCCTTCCGCAAGGAAAGGGAAGTCCTCGGGATTTACATTGCCTAAATCTCGAAAGCTAGGAATGCCGATTTTTTTTGCCAGCTCTTTTAACAACACAACACCTTCATAAGCTGTTTCTTCAATTGTTTTTCCTTCAGGATTTGCCCCAAGTTTGATTGCTACCGAGGCGTGCTTTTCTGGATTTGAAGGAATATTATATTCAAATACATGTGGAAGAAAAATAGAATTCGCCACTCCATGCGGAGTATCATAGAGCCCTCCAAGTGGTTCGGCCATCGCATGTACAGCCCCAAGATCCGTGTTATCAAAGGCAATACCGGCAACTAAACTGCCCAAAAGCATATTTTTCCTAGCCTCTAAATCGAGACCATTTTCCACTGCTAATGGAAGGTACTTTGCTATTAATTCAATAGCATATAGTCCCAAAGCATCTGAAAGTGGTTGAGCAACTTTGCAGGTATAAGCCTCGATTGCATGTGTGAGTGCATCCATTCCTGTAGCTGCTGTAATCGATTTAGGTAATGTTAACGTCAATTCAGGATCGACAAGTGCAAGTTTAGGAGCGATTTTCAAATCTAGTATCGCCTCCTTTTGTTTCGTCACGGTATCGGTAATGACAGAACCTCTTGTAACTTCACTACCGGTACCTGAAGTTGTCGGAATACAAATTAGTGGTGGGATTTCCCGTTCCAGTAAATTTACACCGTAGCGTTCTCTTAACTCTCCTCCATGTGTTAAAAGTGTCCCAATTGCTTTGGCTGTATCCATTGAACTTCCGCCGCCTAGACCAATTAAAAGATCAATGTTCTCATTTTTAAACTTTTGATAAGCACTCTCGCAATCTACATCTTTTGGATTAGGTGATATTTCATCATAAACAATATAATTGACACCTTCTTGATCTAAAGACTGTGTGATTTTTTCCAAAATCCCTGTTTGTGCAAGTCCTTTATCTGTAATAATGAGGGCTTTATTTCCACCTAATTCTTTAGCCCTTTTCCCAATATTCTTTACTTTCCCATTCCCAAACTCTATAGAAGTAGGCAGATTAAAATGAAAATCCCATAACATAATTAATATCCTCCTTTATTTTTAGAATATTCCAAATTTAAAGTTTGTATTTTTACTTAATTGCTAAACCATTCAGTTGGCTTAACATCTAAATTAATATTGATTTGTTTTACCTCAGTAAACGTATCCAAACCAAAGGTTCCTAACCCGCGGCCAATCCCGCTCTGTTTGTAACCTCCCCACGGTGCTTCATTATAGGCGAGGTTATAAGCATTAACATAGGTAATTCCGGCTCTTACTTTTTTAATAACCCTCAAAGCTTTGGCGCCATCTTGTGAAAAAACACCTGCTGCAAGCCCGTATGAAGTATCATTTGCCAGCTGGATGGCTTCCGCCTCATCTTTAAACTTTTGAACGACAAGGACTGGTCCAAAAATTTCTTCTTGAACAATTCTCATGTCAGGTTTGGTGTCAACAAATATTGTTGGCTCAATGAAATAACCATTTTCAAGCCCGTTACTTGTGATACGGTTGCCCCCGCAAGCTAATGTAGCCCCTTCGTCTAAGCCAATTTGAATATATTCAAGGATGTTCTTCATATGGCCTTCACTTACAAGCGGCCCCATCTCTGTAGACGAATCATCCCCAAGCCCAACCTGAATCTTTTTCGCTCTTTCTACCAATCTAGCAATGAACTTATCATGAATGCTCTCTTCTAATAGTAAACGGGATCCCGCATTACATACTTGGCCGGCATTGGTAAAAATTCCATTCAATGCATAATCGATGGCTGTCTCAAAATCTGCGTCAGCGAAAACAATATTTGGTGACTTGCCGCCTAGTTCGAGTGAAATGTTTTTAATATTTCCTGTTGCTGAATTCATGATGCTTCTACCAGTTGCTGTACTACCTGTAAAAGAAATCAGATCCACCTTTTGACTTTCCGCTATTTCATTTCCTACTGTTGAACCACCTCCCAAAACTAGGTTTGCAACACCAGCTGGTATCCCCACTTCTTCCATGATCTCAAATAATTTGTAAGTGGTGACCGGAGTGATTTCAGCTGGTTTAAATACAAGCGTATTTCCCGCAGCAAGCGCAGGGGCTATTTTCCAAGCTCCCGTCAACAATGGAAAATTCCATGCAGCGATAAGTCCGCATACACCGACAGGTTCCCGAATAACCATGGCTTGCACAGGATCGGCAACAGAATACGTTTGACCATTTGGCTTTGTCACTAACCCAGCATAGTATCGAAAGCAATCCACCGTATCAGCAATATCAAACTCAGATTCTTTAAGGGGTTTCCCCGTATTCTCTGTTTCAAGTTTGCTAAGCTCGGCTGCCCTTTCTTCAATCTTATCCGCTATTTTAAATAAGTAGGATGCACGTTCAGATGCCGGTAAGTCTGACCAAATTCCGGAGTCAAAAGCTGTTCGTGCTGCATTAATCGCCATTTGGGCTTCTTCTCTACTTCCCTTCGGAGCCTCAGCCATGATTTTATCGTTTGCGGGATTCACAGCATGACTCTTCTCTCCGCTTAACGAATCCATCCATTCACCATTAATAAACATTTTCAACTTCAACATTTTGACAAACCTCCAATATGTTATTTTTATCTTGCCTGTTGAGAGATAACCTCTGAATCAATGTCTTGGTCATTTTCTGGAATCATTTCTTTATCAAAATGAAACTCAGGGAGTGGTTTGCGGAACCATTTCGTCATATAGACAAGGTAAATCAAGCCGCATGTCAACCAGATGCCCCCAAGAATCAACGAATCCATTTCCAAATGTGACCATAACCACATCGTAAAAGCTGCGCCAATGAGTGGAAATAATAGATACCGAATGCAATCCATAAAAGAACGCTTGCGATTTCTGATAAAATAATGGGCGATAACAGACAAGTTTACCGATGTAAAGGCTATTAACGCTCCAAAATTGATAAACTTAATAACTTGTTCTAGGGTTAATAGAATTGCAAGTAAAGAAACTCCGCCAATCACAAAGATGCCAAGTGACGGTGTTTTATATTTAGGATGAATATATCCAAATATTTTTTTGGGTAATACGGAATCTCGTCCCATCGCATATAACACTCGAGAAGCGCTTGTGATTGAAGCGATTCCTGAAGAGAAATTACCAATAATCACTGCTGTAATAAACATGGATTTAAATAAATTTCCTCCGACAAGCACTGCTATTTCAAGGGCTGCAGAATCAGCATGTTTGAATGAAATGCCCGGATTCACCAATTGTGCTAAGTAAGAAGATCCAATATACAAAACTCCGATAAACAATAGCATGATAATAATGGCTCTTGGAATCGTTTTTTCGGGATTGATTGTTTCCTCTGATAACGTGGTTAGTGAGTCAAAACCAAGAAAACTAAAACAAAGAATGGTAGCACCTGTCAAAATATTGGACAAGGAAACATCTGCATTAAACAATGGCTTAATTGAGAAAAGACTACCCGTCCCTACTCCTTCTGATAAACTTTTGAAGGTTAATATCCAGAAAAGGCAAACAAAAATGACTTGAGCAACAACAAAAATTTTACTAGTTATTGCTGATATCTCCACACCTAGTATACTCGGAGATACGATGCTGGCAGTCAACACAATCACCCATACATAATGCGGGATTCCAGGAAATACCGCACTTAAAAAGACAATCGACATCAAGCAAGTAACCATAGGTGTTAACAAATAATCAAGCATAATCGACCAACCGACAATGAACCCTACCTCAGAATTAATAGATTTTTGCGTAAAGGTATAGGCTGAACCTGAGACCGGGTACGCTTTCGCCATCTTGCCATAGCTGAGAGCTGTAAAAAGTATTGCTAGAAAAGCAATAAGGTATGCAGCAGTAATGACACCTTTTGAGGTAACGGCAGCAATTCCATAGGTATTAAAAAACACCATGGGGTTATTCCATGCAATTCCTAAAAAAACAACCTGTGACAAAGTGAGCGTTTTTGCAAGCGCTTTCTGTTTCATAACTCAACTCCCTCCGTGTTAATAATTTTAATTCTTAGATGATTTAGAAGATTTCGTATCCTTATTGTAAACCTTGTTGTTACACAAAGGTAAATAGGTGTATTATAATTTTTAGGGGAGGTGATTTCATTGAAAATAAAGGAAAAATTAACCATTGGTGAAATGGCGAGGCTACGAGGGGTAACGACGGAGACCTTACGCCACTATGATCGGATTGACCTATTCAAACCTCAATATGTTGATCCCGATTCGGGGTATCGCTACTATTCTATTTTTCAATATGAAGTTTTAGGGACCATTAAAGAGTTGCGGCAACTTGGGATGAGTACAGACGAAATAAAGGATTATTTTAATGAACGTAATTTTAATAAGTCCTTGGATATTTTGAAAGCGAAGCATACGGAACTTGTGTCAAAAATGAGCGAGTTACGTGACCTGGAGGAAAATATTCGGGGGAAAATTGAATACTTGGAGCATGTAGCGAAAGAAAAAGAACTTCAAACGGTGTTTTTCCGTGAAATAGGAAAAAGGAAGTTAATTACCTTAAATGAAAAAATAAATAATAATTTGGAACTCAGTTATGGTGTAATAAGGTTAGAGAATATGCTCACCGAGAAAACACCAATTCTGGCTAGTAATAGACTAGGCATTATCGTCCAGGAAGCAGATCTTCGAGCGAAACGGTTTGAAGAACCATCTACTGTTTTTGTAGTGGCAAAAGATAAAGAAAAAATACCAAAACGGTGTCAAATGACGGTTCCTGCCGGGTTATTTGCGTGTATTCGTTATAATGGGGAATTATTATGGAATCGAAGCGAAAGTTTGAGTAAGATATTGAAATATCTTGATGAAACCGGATATCACATAACCGGCGATGCATTGCAAATTATGCACGTCGATATTACAATCACGGATAAACCAAATGAAATTACATTCGAAATTCAAGTTCCTGTTCAAATTTAGGGACGGCGGGTCAGGAGCCTTGTCCCACCTTGATGAAGTGATGGGACGAGGGAACCGTTCCCTAGTACCAACTCCTATTTAATTAACAAATAAAAACCACTTGGATTATCCTAAGTGGTTTTTACTTTGACTAGAAGTATCATCAAAAAAGCATTACAGATATGTTAATTAATACGCCTTTTTGTATGCTACTGATAATGTTTTTCCACGAAAACCGAACTAATTATAAAAGTTCGTTTCTACTCGTGTTTCATAGCAGCCTCCTGGAAAAGAAACTGACCGTATGAGTTAACGATTCCTTCCTTTGTACTTATCCACTGTCCATTTTAAATCCATGTAGGCAACAGCTCTCCCAATACATGTAAATCCAATTTTACTTTTGTTTCCAAGCGGAACGAGTAGCTGCCTCCTTCCAAATTACGCGGTTAGTATCGGTTGCTGCAGGCTCCGATTCACCAAATATGGCGCGTACCCAATGTCCGTCAGTTGGATTTGGCATGAGAATAAACTTAGTTCCAAAGAGATCTTTATCCTGTTCCATCAACTTGGCACGCTTGTCAATGTCTGCAACGTAATAAATTCGGCGGAAATCGTTCAAGTTATCACCCAGATAGGAGATTACATTATAATTTTGAGCTATTTCGTTTTGGCGGGGTTCCTTGTTTGATGTGTCTCTGAGAATTGTCAGATGCTTATTATCGACATAAGGAAATCTAAGTTTCTTTAGTTGTGTCTCTGCGTATGTGTAGGTTTTTGGTCCTTGGTCACGGCTCGAGACATAGAATACCTCTACACCTTTTTTCTTACAGTAATTAAAGAAATCTAGAGCCCCCGCAGTGGCGGCCATGTTATACGTTGGAATCCACTTGTCCCAGATTGCATCGTCGAAGAAGTCTTTATTATTGTTAATAAGATGTCCCCAATAATTGACCGGGCTAAGAATTGTATCATCAATATCCGTGATGACCGCTAACGGTTTATCGCCCGCCTTGTGTTTGGCAAGGGCAAGATTGACTTGCATTCGGGCCATATTAAAAGATTGGTGATAGAGCGCTTTATACTCTGCAGCGGTTTGCTTCCATGCAACAGCTACAGTCAGTATATTGTTGAGTCCATCTCCTGTAGGACCTTCAACACTTGGTGTTTTTTGTGGTTGTTCCACTGCTGCCTGTACATGTGTTGAATTCTGTTTAGACGTGCCGAACACATAACCAATCGTTCCACTACTAAGTACTACAATAATTGCCAGAATCATTGAAAAGTGTCTTTTCATTCTCTTGATCCTCCTCAAATTTTTTATAACATAATTTATGTTAAATCATCATTCTGACATATTTCTGACATTAGAAACAATTCTGAAAACAACTATTTAATCATAGAAAAAAGCGATTTGAATCGGAAATAGCTCCCTTTCAAATCGCTTTTGGTCCTTAAAGAATTTTTATTAATTTCTGATAGTGCATTTCAACCTTTAAAGAGGGGGTGCACCCCATTTCTTTCATAAGATACTGGCTATGCTGCTGATATTGTCTGATGAGGGCTGACTTGTCTTTACGTTTTTCGTAGATGTCCATTGCCATGGTACAGGCCTTTTCCTCATAGGGGAAAAAGCGCAATAGCTTATTCAGGTATTCCAATTCTTGTTCAATGGATTGGTTTTTATCAAAATAATCGATTAGCCGATATGCCAGTCGAATATACTTTTGGTTGGTGCTTTCACTGTGAGCAGCACTCCAAAGATAAGCTTTATTTTCAAAAAGCTCGCCACGGTAGTAGGATTCAGCTTTCATAAGCAACGATACTTCTTTTTCGCTATGAGGATGTTGGTTGCTCATTAATAAATCGGTTGATAATCTTACAAATTCATGATAATCCAAGAGACATTCCTCCAGCTCCACCCAGTAGCCGTTACTATTGCTTTTGATCTGCAGCGGCACCTGCTCATGAGCAATTGTTTTCTTTAAGCGGTAAATGGAGGTATGGAGATTGGTTTTCGCCCTATCAGGGTCCAAGTTGGGCCAAAGTAAATCACAGAGCTTCCACTTGTCTATGGTTTTCCCAAGGTGAATGACAAGATAAGCCAAAAGCTCCTCTACCTTTGATGTCATCCAGCGCACCTTTTGATTTGAGTGTTTCCCGTAGACTTCAAATTCCCCCATACAAAGAATTCTTCCATTACGTATGATTTCTTGATCCTCATTTGTGGATTCAGGCCTTTGCTGACTCGTGCGGTTCATGATTTTACGAACCACTCGGTTTATTTCATTCGCATCAACAGGCTTTAAAATATAATCTAAAGCATTAACTTTAAAGGCTTCTATCGCATACTGGCTGTAAGCTGTGACAAAAATGATATGCGTTTTCCCATGAATCGCCAAAATCTTTTCTGCCAATTCTAATCCATTCATGTCTGGCATTTCAATATCTACAAACGCAACATCGGGTTTAATTTCACAAATTTTTTCAAGAGCCGTTTCAGGATGGGTAAATTGCTTGACCACTTCTAATTGGCCATTTTGATCAATGACTCGTTTAAGTAAAATATGGTTTGGAAGTTCATCATCAATGGTGATCGCAATCAGCTTTGGCAAGAGAAATTTCCTCCTCCCGTTATTTTATCAAGTGTTTTTCTTAAACGGTAAATATAAAGTGATGATTGTACCATGTTCTTCTCTGCTTTCTATGGTCAGTTTCATATCTGCAATATGTTGCAGCCTTTGATTGATGTTGGCAAGGCCTACTCCAAAAACAGTTTCTTTTCCAGACAAAATTTCTTTAATTTTTTGTTCCGACATCCCGACGCCATTGTCTGTAACAGTGACTTTTATCGATTCGCCTTTTGGCTGGACGGTAAGCTTTACCGTGCCCCCCTGCGTTTTTTTTACAACCCCATGCCGGATTGCATTCTCTACTAAAGGCTGTATCATCAATGGCATAATCCTATGCTGTAAACAAGTTTCATCTATTTCGAAAATAGTTTGAAGCCTCTCACCATATCTGGCCTGCTCAATATCCACATAAGATTTCACCAGTTCAATCTCTCTTTGCAACGTCACCAGCTCGCCACGGTTATCGGTATTAAAAACGATTCTTAGGTATTTGCTGAGACTGCTCAATAATTCCCCCGCTTTTTCCGAATCGGTATAGCAAAAGGCCATAATCGCGCTTAGGGCATTATATAAAAAGTGAGGTTTTATTTGCGATTGCAAATAGGCCATTTCGTTTATCGCTACTTCCTTTTTGAGTTTTTTTGAAACCTTTTTGGTTCGAATAAACCCGAATACAAATAGTGATAAAACGAGCAGGACAATCAGCAAAATGAAAGTTATTAGATTCCGATGTTTCTTTTGTGTAATATATCTGTTCCTAAGTTCACTTTCACCAACTTTATACTTGTCAACAATTTCATTTGTATCAAAATAATTCATAGCTCGATTCATTATGCTTACTAAGGTATCCATGTCACGGGTCTGTTTAAAAAAATAACAATAATATTTAGGTGACTCTTTAATACGATAAACAGAAGTCAAATCAAAAAGCTCATTTTTATAAAAATCTTCCAAAAAGACATCTTCATTTTGAATGATATAGTCAATATCTCCTTTTTTTAGTCCGAAATACATTTTACTATCACTATCAAAATATGTAATTTGTTCTTTGGGAATGATTGTCTCAATAAAATCTGTTATGGATGTTCCCTTCACTATGCCTACTTTTTTATGAAGAAGTTCTTGCACGTATTTCATCTTTTTTGAGTTGTCTGTTTTTGCAATCACAGAATACAGTGTGGAAACATAAGGTTGTGAAAAGAGACCGAATTTTTGTCTGGTTTGTGTCATGCTAATTGGGAACAGGAGGTCAATATCTTTCTTTTTCACTTTATTAACCTTATCGGACCAACTAAGGTTTTCATCGCGTATGAAGCTATAGTTTAACCCAATGAGGTGTGCTATGTTTTCAAAGAGTTCGACACTAGCTCCTGAATATTTACCTTTAGCATTATCATAAAAGGATAAGGGAGCAAAATTGTCATCCACCATAACACGGACTTTACCAATTGAACGTATAAACTCCTTTTCCTTTTCTGTCATGAAGAAATGATCGTACAAATATGCTTTCTGCAATTCTTTATCATATTCTGTAACGATTGGACCAATTGCGACGGTAATCGTTTTGTTCAATATCGATAGTAATAGAGGATTGGAGCTGCTAGTAAATATTCTATAGGTATCATAGGTCCGGGAATTAGGAACCGGAAGCGCCAAGAGACCACGATCAATTAAACTTCTATAATTCCCAACGTTTGAGTAAATAAAATCAATCTTATTATTCTTTAATGCATCATAGGCAACAGAAAGATTTTTGTATGGATAATATTTTATGTCGCTAAAGGTATTTAGCGGATGACTGTTATCGTCTTTCATATTTAGTATTCCAATTTTTTTCCCTGTAAGTGTGTACCCAAGTGTATCATCCGTTATTTTTTTATCATTCGAATAAAATATGAAATTCATATTGATGCTAATGGGTGCGCTAAGCAAAATATCAGGATAAACTGCTGTACCCCTTTGGATTATTGGTGACAAATCCAATGAGCCATTTGATATTTTATTGAAAACATCCTCTGAACTGCTCACTGTAACATAAGATAGTTTTATCCCTAACACTTTTTCAAGTGCGGAGTAAAAGAGTTTATTTACCCCATATTCATTTCCATTATTTTTAAATTCATAGAATCCCCCCATGGAATCAAGATTAATAGGAACTTTCAACCCTTTTTTCCTGACTTCAACAAGATACTTCCTTTCTTCTTCTGTGAATGGAATCGATTTACTGGAAAAAGTGTTTGCACTGTTACTATATTTTTCATAGATTTCATCGTATTTATTTTTGGAGGAGGATGCTTCTGCAGCCGAAAAACCCGATGTAAGAAGCCAAACCATGACCAAAAGTATGATCACTTTTTTTTCATTCATTCAAATAGCCCCTCATGTTGCATTATTTATTTCACCTAATTTACGACCCGCTATGGCATTTTTTTATTCAGTATAAAATCGACATCGAGAGATATCAACAATATCTCACAAAATTATCAAAAAAATCATTTTACTTTTATTGGAGTTAAGACAAGGCTGTTTTCTAAAAATAAAGATAATAATTAATTCTTCAAAATAATAAACGGCTAAGGAAGTAAAAAAGCTTCCTTAGCCGTTTTTAATTAGTTACTTAATTTGACAGCTTCTTTCAGTTCTTTAACTGGTTTAAGAGCAGGAACTCATTTCCATTGTTCCATATCTATTTGGTTACTCTTCTATGATTGAGCCTCTTCAAAAGCAAGCTCTGGCGGGGGCTGCCTAAACATTTTCGTAAGATTTAAAAGGTATATAAATTTTTAAGAGTTGGTGAATTCGAATCCAATTAATCAATCCCCCTTGTTTAAACGCTACATCGCGGCCATTCTTATTCCAATATCTTTCTAATTCGGCAACTAATCCTTCACGCTAAATTTTCTAGGATTTATAGTCCAGCGAATTCGGTTCAAATAATTAGATCTTAATTTCCCAAATTCCCTTTTCAATTTCCTTTGAAGGAGTAGTAAATATCACCCTTCGCTCTTTCAGATAGTCATACTGTTGTCTACTCTCCTGAACAAGCGACAAGTCAATCGATACGGATAATACTTCCTCTTCACGTCCTGCTTCAGCAATGATCCGACCAAATGGATCAACTACAACGCTCTCTCCACAAAACGTCGTTTCCCCTAGCTGTCCAAGTCGATTTACCAAAGCGACAAATATTTGATTCTCATGTGCTCTGGCTTGAACGGCAACTCGGTGTACGGAACCGTCCCAATTTCCATCTGTCACCAACAATAGCTCGGCTCCCATACTGGCAACTGCACGTGCTGTTTCCGGAAATTCTATATCGTAACAAATAAGCAGCCCAACTTTTGTTCCTTGCCAGCTGCAGCTCCGAAAACAATTTCCGGCTTTAACTCCCTCAGATTCCTCTCCCCACAAATGGGTTTTACGATAAGAAAGCAATAATCCTGTCGGACCTACAAGAACCGTTGTGTTATAAATATTTTCTCCCTCTTTTTCGTATAAACCAACAACAATGGAAGTATTAGCTTCCTTCGCTTTACGTTCTAAATGTTTAACAATAGGTCCATTTAACTGCTCGGCTAATGCCCGGCAATCCTCTGGAAAAGGAAATCCTACCGGAGAAGGAAATCCCATGATAAATGTCTCGGGAAACAAAATGAGATCGTGAGAATGACCATATTGATCGACGATATGATCCAAACGAGCAAGATTGTTCTCTGGCCTCCCGTCTTCACAAATGAGTTGTGCTAATGCGATATTTACCTTTTTCATTATAAAAGCCTCCTTTATTCGATTTAATATTTACTGTCCTGTATGTTTACTTCTTTACCTTGAACAACTGTGTCTTTAGTAAGAAGCTTCCTCTTTTTCTTTAACGCCGTAAGCGTAATCATTTCAAACATAACAGAAGAAGCGAGTACTGCTGTGATTTCATTGCTGTCATAGGAAGGCAATACTTCTACTAGATCAAATCCAACGATATTAAGGCCATCAAGACCCCTTACGTATTCTAACGCTTCAAAGCTTGTCGGTCCTCCAACTTCCGGGGTCCCAGTTCCGGGAGCATAAGCCGGGTCGACAAAGTCGATATCGTAAGTAACAAAAACAGGACGGTCACCGACGCGCTCATGAATACGTTTCATGACTTCATTAAATCCGATTTGCCGTACCTCCCTCATAGGAATAACCTCAAACCCTAAATCCCTAGCATCTTCAATATCATTAATGCTATAAAGAGGGCCCCTCATGCCTACTTGTATGGAGTGATCAACATCTAAAAGACCTTCCTCAACAGCACGGCGGAACGGTGTTCCATGCATATATTTTTCACCGTAATAGTTGTCCCACGTATCTCCATGTGAATCAAAATGGACGAGTGCAATTGGTCCATATTGATTGTAGAAAGCTCTTAAACTCCCAAGCGTTATCGAATGGTCTCCACCCATAATAATCGGAATAATTCCTTTCTCAACGATCGGTGTTAATTCTTCCACCATATTGTCATAAGTACGATGGATATTACCCGGAATCACATCTACATCGCCATAGTCAACACCAGAACAGTAATCAAATATATTAATATCCATGTCAGGATTGTAAGGCCTTAGCAGCACCGAAAAATTACGAATGTGCTGCGGGCCGTTACGTTGGCCGGTTCGGTATGAAGCGGCTGTATCAAAAGGAACACCTACCACTACAAAATCAACATCATCTGTTGTTCTGATTTGTTCTAATCTCATAAACGTGCGGACACCACAAAATCGTGGTGACTTTGCTGAATCTTTTGGTTGATACATAATGAACCTCCTACTAGTCATTTTCGCTCACTAATTTAATTGCAAGAATAATACCAAGATTTAAGCGTTGGAAAATAGACTTTTATGTCGATAGGTTGATTCATATTTGAATAGGTCCAGCAAAATTCTGATTCAGTTATAAATCAAGATTCATTTTTGAATCAATTCCGTATTTTTTTAGTCTCCTTACAACAGTTGGTTGACTTAACCCAAGATGTTCCGCTATTTCACGGGTTGTTTTATACTGCATGTAAGCTCTCCTAAGATGGCGAGACTCTACTTCATCGAGAATTTCCTGTAATGTTTTTCTTCTACCTTCAGTATGGTCGAATGACCATTCAAAGTTCTGTTGGCGATTCTTTTGAGGAATATAAAATGGCAACTGATCAGGATAAATCGCTCTTGTTTCCGTAGTTATTACAAGTCTTTCAATCAAGTTTTCCAGTTCACGTACGTTCCCCGGCCAATTATAAGAGATCAGTTGATCAACGGTGGCTGCGTCTAAAAATTTATTCGTGCTGTTTTTTTCGTTAAAGTTTTTCAAATGATAATGTGCCAACATGGCAATATCTTCTTTCCGTTCCCTGAGAGGAGGGATTTGGATTGGAATAACGTTAAGCCGATAGAAAAGATCTTGGCGAAACTTCCCTTGACTTACCATATCCTTTAAATTCTGATTGGTCGAAGCAATGAGCCGGAAATCAATATTCTTTACCTTAACCCCACCAACCGGGGTTATCTTTTTCTCTTGAAGTACCTTCAACAGTTTTGCTTGAACTGAAAGGGGTAGTTCACCGATTTCGTCTAGAAATAAAGTCCCCTTATCAGCAAGCTCAATAAGGCCATGTTTTCCATTTTTATTAGCTCCGGTAAATGAACCCTCTTCATATCCAAACATTTCCGATTCAAATAATGATTCGGGAATCGCTCCGCAGTTTACTTCAATGAATGCTTCTCTCTTCCGTTCGCTTTTATTATGAAGACCACGAGCAAATACGTTCTTCCCTACCCCCGACTCTCCATAAAACACAACATTTGCGTCCGATTTTGCCACCCGCTGTACCAATTCCCATATTCGTTGAATGGTTTTGCTTTTTATAACGATATCCTCCGTGCTATCGGCTTTTTCACCCAATTCTTTTATTACAGATTGATAATGCTCCATCTTTGTTTTTAACTCTTCGTACTTTTCTTTTAAAGTTTCAATTTCTGTTAAATCATGTGAAAAGCTGATGACGCGAATAATCTCTCCAGCTTCGTTCATTACAGGGAAACCCGTTGCCATTACCACACGTCCAGTCGTCGTGTGCTGCATTACTTGAATTTCCTTTTTTGCTTTTAAAACCATCTTTGTAACCGATGGGGAGAAAATGCTCTCTGCTTCAAGCTGAAATACTGATTTTCCAATTAAAAATGAAACATCCTTTCCGTAAATGGCTTGGCAATTCGGACTTGCTCTTAATACAATTCCTTTTCCATCCGTAATCACTATGTTATCTTTCGAGGCTTTAAGAATTGCATCCAATTCGATTTGAAGAATTCCAAAGTGTTTTTCCATATAATCACTGCCTTTGTGAATTAATTTTCTTATTATTAAGATAACAATTCATTTTCAAAGTAAAAAGGCTTTTCAATAGAACCCTTGAACTTATTAATTAATTATCGGAAATTTAAAAATACTGTATATTTTAGGAAAAATCAGAAAAAGACACGAGCACTTTTAACCCGTGTCATTTATTATGTGGTTGGAATATATCCAAATTTCCGTGAAATCTCAAGTACAGCACTCTTTACCTTTTCAACCAACGAAGGCAGCATCTCTTTTCGGTAATTCACATTAAGGCCTGCAATACTAATACTTGCAATGATAGACCCTTTGTAATTAAAAATAGGAGCAGCTACACTAGATATTTGGCTGCTAATAAACCTTGATATCCATTCGAAAACTCTAGGGGGTATAATGGCTGGCTGCTGGAATAGTCTACTTGATTTTCCTTAAACCAATCGAAATAATATTATTTTCTCTCTAATCGCATTAATATCTAATGTTTGTGTTTATCATGGTAAAATCCTTCCCCAAGCACTTCGTACACATCATTAACACTAACAAAAGCATAGGGATCGGTTCCCTGTATCAATAATTTTAGTCGTCCTATTTCATTTCTGTTAACGACACAGTAAAGTACTTCCTTACTCTCTCCCGTGTATCCCCCCTTGCCGTTAAGTAAAGTTACACCTCGTTCCATTTCCATCGTAATCTTCTTCGCAATCTCAGAGGTTACATTCGAGATAATCATTACGGCTTTGGCTTTATATGCTGCCTCTTGAACATAATCTATGACTTTTGCTCCAATAAAAACAGCTACAAGGGTATACATAGCACGGGTAAGATCAAGATAAATAAGTGATATAGCCACGACGATTAAATCAGAAAAGAACAGCGTACGCCCAATGCTCCATCCCATGTATTTTTTCAAAAGATGTGCAATGATGTCGATTCCATCTGTTGCCCCGCCAAAACGAAATACTATCCCTAATCCAATACCGACCGTAACACCAGCATAAAGAGAGGCAAGCATTAAATCCTGTAATGGTAAAGAGAAGTTTTCAAAAACACTAAGAAATACAGATAACGATACGGTCCCCACTATCGTATAAATAAAGGAGGTTTTCCCCAGTGTTTTCCAGCCAAGAAACATAAGCGGAATATTGATCACTAAATTGACTAACCCAGGATCCCAATTAAAGATAAATTTCAGTAATATGGTTATACCAGTAATACCGCCTTCTGTTAAACCGTTACTTATGTTAAAGCAATCAACGCCAAAACCCATAATAGCAGATCCTACAATAATTGCTATTATGGGTTTTATTTTAAGTTTCATTTAACTCGCCCCCAATGATAAAAGCATTATGCATGGCTTTTCCTCTTCAAACTAACGGAATAACTATAACCGTTTAAAACATTAATGCATGTTTTATGCCAAATTGTATTACCGGTTTTTAGTACTATTTAACCAAAAGAGGTATTTAATTTTGAATAAACTATTCGTATTTGAATAACCATTACTGGGTTAATATCCAAAATAGGTTCAAATCTAAAAGAGGATTCTAGGGCAGAATCCTCTTTTTATCACATGTTACTTTTCAATTAAAGACTCTGTATGGTCATACACTACTGTACCATCAACAACTGTTAGCTGGATCTTTACATCCGGAATTTCCTCCGCCGGTATTTCAAAAAGATTTCTTTCCAAGACGGCAATATCAGCAAGTTTCCCCACTTCCAGTGTCCCTAATTCATGCTCCCGGAATGTTCCGTAAGCAGGTCCTGACGTATAGGCTTTTAATGCATCAGCAAGTGTAATCCGTTCATGAGGGTGCCATACTGTTTCACCACTGCTGTCGATTCTGGTTACTGCACGATAAATTTGTAGAAGTGGATTCAGGATATCAACTGGATAGTCAGTCCCAAATGCCAAGTTTGCACCCGTTTTTTTCAAAGTATTAATTGAAAAAACATGCTTTTCTCGTTCAGTACCGATTCGATCGGTGTAAACCCCCCGTTCTGACATCGCAAAATGATCTGGCTGCATCGAAGCGGTAATACCCAACTCCTTAAAACGAGGGATATCATTAGGCTGAATTACCTCAACATGCTCAACGGAATGACGTGAATCCCGCTTGCCATTAGCCTTTTGCGCTCCCTCATAGGCATCTAAAGCAAGACGGATAGCTCCATCCCCAATCGCATGAAAACGAATACTGAAGCCTTCCTTATCTGCATCCACCACCCATTTTTTAATCGTCTCAGGAGGAAAAGTCGTCTCACCACGTGTATCCTGCTGATCCGCATAAGGTTCTAATAAATAAGCAGTTCTAGCAGTAATGACGCCATCAATAAATTGTTTCAGTCCGGACACACGTAGTTTATCCGATTGATACGTATCTCTTAATTGTTTGGCGCGCTCTAAATCATCATTTAAGGCGGGCCATAAATGAAGGCGTGCTGTTAAATCCCCTTTATCTTCAAATTCTTTGAATAAATCATAATCATTAAGAATATCCATTGACTCCGATGCAAATAAGTCATGGACAGCCGTTACACCTAAACTAGCAGCATGAGTGAGGAAGTTTTTTAAAAGAACTCTCTTTTGTTCTTTCGTAAAATCATAGGCATGGTGGATAACCGCATCCATTGCTCCTTCATAGAGGAGGCCATTTGGTTCTCCATTTTCGTCCTTCCCAATCATACCGAAAGAAGGGGGTTCCGTATGTCGATTAATATTGGAAATCTCTAATGCCTTCGTGTTCACCCAAGCATAATGAGCTTCGGCGTGAAACATAAGCGCTGGACGATCAGGGAGGATACGATCCAATGAATGGCGGGTCGGTAATTGTTGTGTATCCCAATAACCTGCATCCCATGTAAATCCGATTACCCATGGATTTTCCGGATGGGATTCAGCGAATTCGCGAATCATTTCCAGTGCTTCCTCTTCAGAACGGGCCGCGAACAGATTGACACCATTAAGAGCAACGGCCCCCTGCATAAGATGAAGATGGAAATCATGGAATCCTGGCATAATCAGCTGGTCATTAAACTTATAAATTTTCGTATTCTCGCCTGCGTAGTGTTTCATTTCCTCCTCAGAACCAATCGCAACAATTTTGTTTTCTTTAATCGCAATCGAAGCGGGTTCAGGCTGGTTATTAAGACCTGTAAAAACAGTATTACTCGAAATAATCATATCTGCTGTTTGTTGACTCATCATTAATCAATCCTTTCATTTATATAGATAAATGCCCCTTTAATGAGCTTCTTCTAAGCCAAGCTCTGGAGGCAATTGCCTAAACATTTTTGTTAAGTTTAATAGATAGATAAATCCAATCAGAAGCCATGTTCCACCTAGTAATAGGGAATGTTTGTCCAGTTTTGTAATCAACAGTCCAATAAGTGCTGTGCCTATAACCGGGATAATCAAATATTGAATCGTCCCTTTAAAAGACCTCTGTTTGTTTCGGATAAAATAGTGAGCGATTACCGAAAGATTCACAAAGAAAAAGGCGAACAGTGCTCCAAAATTAATAAGAGATATCGCAGACGTTAAATTTAGAAAAAGCGCACTTAATGCAATCACACCAATAATTAGAATATTGAATACTGGCGTGCGGTATTTTGGAGATAAATAGCCAAAGATTTTTTTCGGTAATACATTTTCCCTTCCCATCGCATACAAAATACGAGAGGCGCTCGTACCGGAAGCAACAGCTGAAGCAAAGCCGGCTGTCAGCCCGATAGCATTAAAGATACTCGTAAAAATAGTCCCGCCAATAAACATCGCAATATCGATATAGGCTGACTCAGGATTTTTGAAAGACTGAAACGATGGATAAATGAGTTGTAAAAAATACGAACCTACGATAAAGATTATTCCGCCAATGAACGTGACCAAATAGATTGCCTTTGGCAATGTTTTCGTCGGTTCTTTCGTCTCTTCTGACAACGCCGTCACGGCGTCAAAGCCTAAAAAGGAAAAACATAAAATAGGAATGATAGATAAAAGAGTTGGTAATTGAATGTGAGAGTCATAGAAAGGAACAGTTGAAAATAATGTCCCTGCTCCTTTTCCTGCAAGAAGCCCTTTAATCGACAAAATCATAAACAGTACAATTGATAAGATTTGCAAGATCAGCAAGATGGTATTAAAATTTGCCGCTAGTTTAATACCAAGGATGTTGACAGTCGTAATAATGACAATAAATGAAATGATCCAAACAAACATCGGCACGGAAGGGAACATCGCATTCAGTGTGATTGCATTGAGAAGGGAACTGATCATCGGGCTAAATACATAATCAAGGATGATGGTCCAACCAACGATAAACCCTAAATGCGGGCTAATCGATTTTTGCGTAAACGTATATGCTGCTCCTGCGTTTGGGAACGCTTTCACTAATTGCGCATAGCTATAAGCTGTAAATAGCATGACTACTAAAGCAATCGCATAAGCAGTTGGGATCATCCCGTTTGTGCTTGTTACAGCTACTCCATATGTAGAATACATAGTCGTTGGAGCCATAAAGGTTAAACCAAAAAACACAACAAATTTTAAAGAAAGTGTTCGCTTAAGAGTAGTTGGGCTTATATTATTCATGCATCAATCCTCCTCGTAAATGATATTGACAAATGATCATTATTACATTAACTACCGGTAGTTAGTTCAATAAAATTATAAGGCGCATCCGTTAAATAGTCAAACAATTCTTAATTTATATTTTATGAGTAATTCGATCAGCAGCCTTCCATTTTCAACAGTTGAATCAGCTTGACGAAGATTTTACCTGAATAGCATTGGAGAAGCCAGTTCAAAATATCATTAAGATTTGACTTTCAATAGGAATTTAGGTGAAGCAATTGGCAGAAAATGTAGAAAAATGGGCAGGGTTTAGAAAAAGATCCGAAAGAAGATTAAAAAAAGATGATATTACGATTGTGGATACCGATTCGGCAAAAAAAGCGGTGATGGCTACTGCCCTGGGAAATGCGATGGAGTGGTTTGATTTTGGAATTTACTCCTATTTGGCTGTGATAATAGGAAAGGTGTTTTTTTCAGGCGTGACCGGACCGCTCCAATTAGTATATTCTTTTGCCACTTTTGCTGTGGCGTTTCTTGTTCGTCCTCTTGGCGGGATGTTTTTTGGCATGTTGGGTGATAAGTTAGGACGAAAAAAGATATTAACCATCACTTTAGTGTTAATGTCTCTAGCTACTTTAAGTATGGGTTTGATCCCGAGCTATGCAAAGATCGGAAATCTGGCTCCTATCCTTTTGCTTTTAGCGAGATTGGTTCAGGGGTTTTCCACAGGCGGTGAATATTCAGGTGCCATGACGTTCATCGTGGAATCTTCACCTGATAAAAAAAGAGGTTTTTTATCAAGCGGGTTAGAAGTGGGAACATTAGTAGGATATATTGCTGGGTCCGGTATCGTAACGATTCTTAGTTTTTGGCTTGGAGACGCTAAAATGCTGGATTGGGGATGGCGTATTCCATTCTTCATTGCTGCACCGATTGGTCTTATTGGTCTTTATTTGAGAAATAATTTGGAGGAGACTCCTGTCTTTGAAGCAATGAATGAAGGGAAACAAAAAGAAAATGAAAAAGGATTAATCAAAAAAGTTTTTGTTTTTCATTGGCCGCAGATGCTTAAAGGGATTGTTTTAGTTTTATTTTTTAATGTGGTGGATTACATGTTGTTATCGTATATGCCATCTTATTTAAATGTTGTCCTGGGTTATGGAGAAACAAAGGGGCTTTTGCTCATTCTAATTGTGATGTTTATCATGATTCCCATTGTTTTACTTATGGGTTATTTCAGTGATCGGATTGGAAATAAACGCCTTATTTTAGGAGGTTTGATTGGATTAACTCTTCTGTCTATCCCTTCATTCAAGATGATTGGAACTGGGAATAATTTGACGGTTTTTTTTGGCCTGATGATATTAGCTATTCTTTTAGCTACCTTCGAAGCAACAATGCCGTCCATGCTGCCTTCCTTGTTTTTTACAGAAGTAAGATATGTTGCGCTGGCCATTACCTTTAATATTTCGGTTTCCTTATTTGGTGGAACAACTCCATTGGTTACAGCGTGGCTTATAAAAGTGACGGGAAACAAGATGCTTCCAGCTTATTATATTATGGCTGCTTGCTTAATTGGTATTGTCACCATGTTTTTTGTAAAGGAAACCACCGGGAAAGCGCTGCGGGGCTCAGCACCGGCAGTAGAGGAAAAACACGAAATTGCGGAAATTCTAGAGGATCCTCATGAGGCCCTGTGGTGGAAAGAGGAAAAAATAAATATTGAAGAAAAAATCGCCGAGTCGGAAAATGATAGCAAATAAGTCACCAGGCGAAATCAAAAATCTCTTACTTCAGAAATATTCATCACATTTTTTATAGTAGGTTGTGTCGCAAATCTTATATTAATATAAAATTTTGAAATCATACCAATTAGCAGCACGAAAAACAGAGCCTTTCTATATATAGAGAGGCTCTTTATTAGCGGTTACATCTATTATTTAATGTTAATAAATGCGTATTTCTGCTTCTTAATTATTAATATATTTTTCAAGGATTTTGCCAAAGTCCTTGATTTGGTATTATTCTCTTACAAATAAGTTATTAGTATATGCAGACGGAACCAGCATAAAAACTCATTTGCATTTCATTATTGCGAATGAGTTTTCTATCACTAACTGACATCTAGTTTTGCTTTAAAACATGGCTTGTTTTAATCATTCTAATTTAATTATTTTGCTCAAGGCATTGATACACCGCCATCATATCTCGTTTATTTAATTCACGAATGCGATTGAAAATGGGAATGTCTGTAACAGCTTCTGTATATAAGCTTTCATCAACGACATCCCTTACGGTTCCAGTTAACCATGTTTTTACTGGTATGTCTTCAACAAGTTCCTTAAGGCCCTCATCATTGATGCCACTCGCATAACAACTTACACATGGAATGGTTAATTTAAACACGCCATCATGCAGATTATCTTCTGATATCACTTTCTTTCCTTTACAGAATGGACATGGATGGTTTTTTTTCATTTTATTCATTTCGGTAACTAATTTTTTGTAACCAAATGCTTCATACACATATGTTAGTTTCTTGTATTTTCCATTTGTGAAATACTTATCTATGATCGTTTCTCTTGTTTCATTGATAGTAGGAAAATCACAGATGGTCACTTGATTATTGATGCTAATGGATTCGATCTTGTCTTTGATGGTGTCCCAGAATGGTAAGACATTTTGTAAGACCATTTCATAACCTGTAAAGCTTGCTTGTTCTAATTCATACACTTTCAGGGCGACTTGTGTTTTTCTAGGCAGTAAGGAGACATCTTCTGTCAAAATCATATCGCCGCCTACAATCGATTTCAATTTGACGAGTACGGGTAAATCCCCCACTATTTTCAATACTTGGTCAATCGACCCATTGATTATTTCACGAATATCGGTGTCTCCAAATTTAAGTGGTTTATGGTGGTTTAAAACCGTGCCCTCACAAATTGGGCATGTAATCATTTCTTTAGAAGCTTTCATTTGCTCTTTAATCACTGATTTTGAAACGACAATATACATACCAAGGATGGTATTAAAACCTACCCATGTTCTACGTGCCTTGCCTTTCTTATCATAAAATGACTTTTCAAAATACCCGTACCAAAATATATGCTTTTCTTCATCTGACATCTCATTATAACTTTTCGTTAAGTCAAACCCGAGTTCATTCTTAATTTCTTCAAATAGAAATTCTAATTTGGGGTATTGATAAAATTTTAATACTTCCATAATTTCCGGATAGAATAAACCATCCCAGAATGGAAGATTTTTGTCTTTAATCACAAGATCTTTATCAAATATTGCAATCTTAAGACGTCCCGAGCATGAAGGACAATGATTGTCCGGAGAAAAGAAATCAAAGCTTCTCGTATCTTTATTAGTCGGATGTGCCGCCACAATCTGGTTAATCACCCCACCCATTTCATATAGGAAACTATATTGACTATACAAATGTCTTTCAAGGTCAATGGCAATGACGGGTGCAATTTTTTTAGAATCGTATTCTCCATAAATCAAACGGGCCATTGAGGATAAGCTTTTTAAAATACCGCCCTTATAGACATTTTCTGCATTTTTATAATAGTCGATATGATTTTCTTTTAAATACGTAATACCATTTTGTGATTTGAGTGTGGACGAAATAGGCAATGGCAGCGCGACGTCTTCCCTATTTTTAGCCTCATAATATTTACGATGACTTACAACATCAAGATATGTGACAGGTTCGTTCTTTCTTCTTCCAAAATCAACGATAAAATCAGAATTTTCCATCATATAGGCATTATGTTCAATCATCATGATGGAAACGGATTCATCTTGGAGAATGCCCCTGATACTATCCACGAATTGATTTAAAATATTTTGTGATAAACCTTTTGAAGGCTCGTCAAAAATAAAAAGTGTATGAGGATTTCTAGAATTTGCAAACAGTTCCGAGACTAAATGCACACATTGGAATTCACCAGTCGATAGTGTTTGCGTTTTTCTATTTAAAGTCAAATAACCTAGTCCTAGTTTGATCAATAAGCTCAATCGTCTATGGGCAATATCTTCATTTGGAAGTTCATCAATGATATCTTCAATGGAGGAATCGAAAATATCATCGATTGTTTCACTATATTTTGTGATTTTCTTTTTAATATCTAGAAAAGTCGCAACCGTTGACCGGCTCGTAATCGATTGGTTTCGATCTTGTCCAACCATCACGAGTTTATCGTTTTTGTACCGTTTCTGAAAATCTTGGGCAATACATTCGTTGACAAGTGTTGATTTACCACATCCAGACTCTCCGGTAATGGTTACAAGTCTATTTTTTGGTATTTTCATTTCAGCCATTTGAATATTACGGCAATATAAATCATGAAATTGATAGTAATCTGTTGGCTCTTTCTCATTTCGTTCTAAGTGAACTGGTTTTGGACGCGGTGATTCATCCACGATTTTTCCGCCATATTTACCACTGCCAGGTCCAAAGAATACTTGGTCGTCAGTTGTATCGAGCACTGTGTCAGAATGGTCAATCAGCCAAATTTGATTCTTATAGCCTAATTGTTTGATTTGTTCTAAAATTTTTAGTAATGTTCCGTGATCAATCCCGACTGATATTTCATCAATGATAATGGCCGTATTTTCACTTACAGCCATGAATTCTGCCAGGTAAGCCCGAGTTAATTCTCCACCTGACAATGTACCCATAATTCTGTTTAATGTTAGGTAACCTATATTCATATTAATAATGTTTTTAAGTAGATGCTGTTTTACTTCACTAATATGTAAATCTTTTGATAGCGAAAGAATCGTTTCAATACTTAAGTTGTTAATATCTGATATACTGTGCGGTTTACCAAATACATTGATTGTATATTGTTCTACTTCCTCGTTATAACGCCTTCCATCACACTTCGGACATTGTACATTTTGGTTCGTACCACGGCCTTTACACTTAGGACACCAGCCTAATTCATTATTAAATGAAAAGACTTCTGGTGAAAGATTGTATTTTTCAGCGAGTCGCTCGCGAATCTCTGTAAATACGCCAGTATGCGTGCCAATGGTTGAACGTGGATTGGAAGAAATGGATGATCTTCCGAGAAAAAGTACTAAAGGCATCTCTTCCATCTTGATGGCACTGAAATTAGTTTCCATAATATTAGGAAATAAATACTGATATTCAGCCTTTGGTAATAAGGAAACGAGACGCTTCTTGGATTCTTCCCCAATGGTTTGACAAAATGTGGTTTTACCAGACCCGGACAAACCAGCAATTCCGAGCGTCTGATCTTCCGGCAATAGGCAATCTAAACGGTTAATATTGTTGGCAATTAATTGATTTATTTTCATATTAATATCCTCCCCATCCTATAAATCTAGTATTGCCATGTTAGCACAACTTCAAATGAATTTGCCTAAGTTTTTTCGAATCAATATTTGTACTAAAAAAGCAAACGGCTCAGTCGTGTGCTGAGCCGTTTCTTTTTCCTATAGAGTAGCTTAAAACTAAAACTTCAGAGATTTGTTCTTATATTTCTCCTAATACTTTTTTAGGTAATATATCTTTATCGTTTGACAAAAGCTAAATCTGCCATTATCATCAACACGAACTTATTTACGGGAGAGATAAAGATGAAAATTTATGTTGATGCAGATGCTTGTCCGGTAAAAGATATTATTATCTCTGAAGGCACGACTGCTGAAATTCCTGTTATCCTTGTTACTAGCTTTTCTCATTTTTCTAATGCGGAACAACCAAAAGGAGTGGAGACCATTTATGTTGATTCCGGGGCAGATGCTGCGGATTATCGGATTATGAAGTTAGCAGAAAAAGGAGATATAATCGTTACGCAAGATTATGGTCTTGCTTCGCTAGGTTTAGCAAAAGGGTGTACGGTACTTCACCAAAATGGGTATAGTTATACAAATGAAAACATTGACCAATTATTACAAACACGATATTTGAGTGCAATGGCTCGAAAAAGCGGAAAGCGTACAAAGGGACCAAAACCATTTACATCAGAAGATAGGGAGAAATTTAGGGGGCTTTTTAAAAGGGTGATTTCACATTAAAAAAGAACCGCCCATTTCTAAGGCCCCCTAATTTCCAGGAAACTTATTAAGTTAATTTTCTATTAATGAATTTGTATGATTGAAAACAACGTTTCCATCAACAATCGTTAATTGTACCTTTGTATTTGGTATTTCTTCCTCGGGAATTTCAAAAAGATTTCGCTCCAAGACGACAATATCAGCCAGCTTCCCCACTTCCAATGTTCCTAATTCATGTTCTCTAAATGAGCCGTATGCAGATCCGATCGTATAAGCCTTTAGTGCTTCGGCAAGAGTAATCCGTTCATCCGGATGCCATACTGTTACTCCGCTGCTGTCAATTCTCGTTACGGCACGATAGATTTGTAGAAGCGGATTCAGGATATCAATGGGGAAATCGGTCCCAAATGCCAAATTCGCACCGGTTTTTTTCAATGTATTAATAGAAAATACATGCTTTTCTCGTTCAGGACCAATTCGGTCGGTATAAACACCTCGTTCAGACATCGCAAAGTGATCCGGCTGCATCGAAGCAGTAACACCCAGCTCCTTAAACCGAGGGATATCATTAGGATGAATCACCTCTACATGCTCAACGGAATGACGTGAATCCCGCTTGCCGTTAATCTTTTGTGCTTCTTCATAGGAATCGAGTGCCAAGCGAATGGCTCCATCTCCAATTGCATGAAAACGAATGCTGAAGCCTTCTTTATCTGCCTCAACGACCCATTTTTTAAACGTTTCGGGAGAGTGAGACGTCTCACCACGTGTTTCTGGTTGATCCGCATAAGGCTCTAATAAATAAGCAGTACGAGCGGTAATCACTCCATCAATAAATTGTTTCAGTCCTGACATACGGAGTTTATCCGATTGATACGTATCTCTTAATTGTTTGGCACGCTCTAAATCACCATTTAAGGCTGGCCATAAATGAAGACGTGCTGTTAATTCCCCATTATCTTCAAATTCTTTGAAAAGGTCATAATCATTAAGAATTTCCATTGCCTCTGTCGCAAATAAGTCGTGAACAGCCGTTATTCCTAAACTAGCGGCATGAACCAGGAAATTCGAGAAAAGTTCTCTCTTTTCTTCCTTTGTAAAGTCATATGCGTGGCAGATGACCGCATCCATCGCTTTTTCATATAAAAGCCCATCGGGTTCTCCATTTTCGTATTTACTGATTACACCGTAAGGAGGGTTCTCTGTATCACGATGAATATTCGCAATCTCTAACGCTTTGGAATTCACCCACGCATAATGCCCTTCTGCATGAAACATAAGTGCCGGCCGGTCTGGGAGAATCCGATCCAGAGAGAAACGAGTTGGTAATTGCTGTGTATCCCAGTACCCAGCATCCCATGCTGCGCCCATTACCCATTGATTTTCTGGATTTGCTTCGGCGAATTCCTGAATCATTTCCAGTGCTTCAGCTTCTGAACGTGCCTCGAATAAATTGACACTGTTAAGGGAAACTGCACCATCCATAGCGTGAAGGTGGAAATCATGAAATCCCGGCATAATCAATTGGTCTTTATATTGATAGACTTTTGTATTTTCACCTAAATACGATTTCATTTGCTCATCAGAACCAATTGCAATGATTTTATTGTCTTTAATCGCAATTGACGCGGGTTCAGGCTTGTCCGATAGTCCTGTAAATACAGCATTACTAGAAATTATTACATCAGCAAGTTGTTGAATCATGATCAATCAATCCTTTTAACTATATTTTTTACTCTATTATCATTGAGCCTCTTCAAATCCCAGCTTAGGAGGAGGCAGTCTAAACATTTTTGTAATATTTAAAAGGTAAATAAATCCTAACACAAGCCAAACCCCACCCAGTATAAGTGAATGAATGTCTAATTTAAACCAAAATAATCCTGTAAGCGAAGCACCGATTAACGGAAAAATAAAGTACCGAATGGTCCCAGTTAAAGATCTTTGTTTTTCTCGAATATAAAAGTGAGAAATAACAGAAAGATTCACGAAGGTAAAAGCAAAAAATGCACCAAAATTGATGAGAGATACGGCAGATGTAAGACTTAAGAAAAGTGCACTAAACGCAATGCCTCCAATAATTAAAATGTTGTAAACGGGTGTACGATACTTAGGTGAAAGATACCCAAATATTTTAGCAGGAAGTACATGTTCACGGCCCATTGCATATAAAATCCGGGATGCACTTGTCCCTGATGCAATGGCTGATGCAAAGCTTGAAACGATTCCTTCCGCAAGAATATAACTCATTAAAAAGTTTCCCCCTACCCGCATGGCAATTTCCATATAAGCTGCTTCCGGATTTTTAAATGAATGATAGTCCGGCCAGACGAGCTGTAAAAAATAGGAACCAACAATATATAATCCCCCGCCAATGAGTGTAATAAGAAAAATTGCCCTAGGTATATTCTTTTGAGGGTTTTTCGCTTCTTCAGAAAGGGTTGTTACCGCATCAAATCCTAAAAAAGAAAAGCATAAAACAGGGATCATGGACATCGTGTTCGAAAGATTTATATGTGAATCAATAAATGGAAGCGCCGAAAAGAGTGTTCCTGCTCCAAGACCATTTAGAAGACCCTTAATCGAAAACACGGTAAAAAGCGTGAATGTTCCGAACTGAAGGAACAAAATAGCTGTATTAAACTTTGCTGCTACCGTGATACCAAGTATATTTACAACTGTTATCGTCATAATAAAGACAATGATCCATACATACATAGGAATCGATGGGAAATAGGCCTTCATGGCGATTCCTAACAATAAAGAACTAATCATTGGACTAAATACATAATCCAATAATATCGCCCATCCTACAAGAAAACCAATATGAGGACTAAGGGATTTTTGGGTAAACGTATAGGCAGCACCCGCATTTGGAAAGGCCTTTACCAACTGCGCATAGCTGTAGGCAGTAAATAGCATAATGATTAACGCAACAAAGTAAGCCGTCGAAAGCATCCCGTTCGTGCTATGAACAGCTACTCCATAAGTTGAAAACAGAGTCGTTGGACACATAAAGGACAGCCCAAAAAACACAAGATATTTTAATGAAAGAGAACGCTTTAGCGTGGGCGAGCTTGTTTGATTCATAGATCATCCTCCTTACGCAGGTTCTTATTGTTTTAGGATTCGCGGATAAAGTGTATCTTTACACTTCACAATGACTGTTTTAATAGAATTTGTTCTTTTAAAAGCAACAAAACAACCTTATTTTACGAAAGTTCCAACATTTTCATAAACTACTTTTCCATCCACTATCGTTAACTGTACCTTTGTATCCGGTATTTCTTCCACCGGTAATTCAAAGAGATTTTGTTCTAGAACGACAAGATCCGCAAGTTTCCCTACTTCCAATGTACCTAATTCATGCTCCCTGAATGTTCCATAAGCTGGTCCACTAGTATAAGCTTTCAATGCTTCAGCAAGAGGGATCCGTTCCTGTGGATGCCATACCGTTTTTCCACTGCTGTCTATTCTCGATACAGCACGATAAACTTGTTGAAGCGGATTCAGGATATCAATCGGGAAATCTGTCCCAAATGCCAAGTTCGCACCGGTTTTTTTCAATGTATTTATGGCAAAAACATGCTTTTCTCGTTCATTTCCTATTCGATCGGTATACACACCTCGTTCGGACATCGCCAAGTGGTCTGGCTGCATCGAAACAGTAACGCCAAGCTTTTTGAAACGATGGATATCATCAGGATGAATCACTTCGATATGCTCAATGGAATGACGTGAATCCCGCTTGCCGTTTGCCTTTTGTGCTTCTTCATATACATCTAATGCCAGGCGAATAGCACCATTCCCAATTGCATGAAAACGTATACTAAATCCTTCTTTATCTGCCTCAACCACCCATTTTTTAATAGTCTCAGGAGGGTAAGACGTCTCCCCACGTGTACCTGGTTGGTCCGCATAAGGTTCTATTAAATAAGCAGTGCGAGCAGTAATAACGCCATCAATAAATTGTTTCAATCCTGAAATACGGAGTTTATCCGATTGATACCTATCTCGCAAATGCTTGGCATGTTCAAGATTGCCATTTAATGCTGGCCATACATGAATACGAGTTGATAGTTCCCCTTTATCTTCAAATTCTTTGAAAACATCGAGTGCATCGATTTGTTTTAAGCCATGTAAGTCATGAACAGCCGTTACCCCAAAGCTTGCTGCATGTTTCAAGAAATTAGAGAAGATTTCCTTCTTTTGTAAAGTCGAAAAATTAAATGCATGGCGAACCACTGCATCCATTGCCTTTTCATATAAAAGACCGTCGGGGTCTCCATTATTATCTTTTCCGATCATACCGTAAGAAGGGTTTTCTGTATCCCGGTTAATATTAGCAAGCTCTAATGCTTTCGTATTTACCCATGCATAATGGCCTTCGGCGTGAAACAGTAGTGCCGGACGGTCTGGAAGAATACGGTCCAATGAATGACGAGTCGGTAATTGTTGTGTATCCCAGAAACCTGCATCCCACATAAACCCAATCACCCATTGATTTTCCGGTTTTGATTCAGCAAATTTGCAGATCATTTCCAACGCTTCTTCTTCTGAACGAGCATCAAACAGATTGACACTAGTGAGGGCAACGGCCCCTTGCATAATATGAAGATGGAAATCATGGAATCCCGGCATCACTAATTGGTCTTTAAAGTTATAGATTTTCGTATTCTCACCTGCAAAGGCTTTCATTTCTTCCATGCAGCCAATCGCTACAATTATGTTATCCTTAATCGCAATCGAAGCAGGTTCGGGCTGGTCGGAAAGCCCTGTAAATACAGCATTACTTGAAATAATGATATCAGCTGGTTGTTGAAACATGATTAATCAATCCTTTCATTTCTAGCTCTATAGGCTAAGCTTCTTCAAAGGCAAGCTCGGGAGGCGGCTGTCTAAACATTTTTGTTAAGTTTAATAGATAGATAAATCCGATAAGAAGCCAAGTTCCACCTAGTATTAGTGAATGTTTATCTAATTTTATAAAAAACAAGCCAATTAGTGCTGCACCAATAAGCGGGATCACTAGATATTGAATCGTCCCTTTAAAAGATCTCTGCTTTCTTCGGAAAAAATAGTGAGCAATTACAGAAAGATTCACAAAAATGAAAGCGAACAATCCTCCAAAATTAATCAGCGATATGGCTGTTGTTAGATTTAAGAAAAGAGCACTCAAGGCAATCCCGCCAACAATTAAAATATTAATAATCGGTGTACGGTATTTCGGGGATAGATAGCCAAATACTTTTTTTGGCAGTACATTTTCCCTTCCCATCGCATACAAAATGCGAGAGGCGCTCGTTCCGGATGCAACGGCTGAAGCAAAGGTAGAAGTTAACCCCACTGCTACGAAGAAACTCATAAAAATATTTCCGCCGATATACATCGCAATTTCTAAATAACCGGATTCAGGATTTTTGAAAGACTGAAACTCCGGAAAAATGAGTTGTGCAAAATAGGAACCTGCAATAAATAAGAAGCCGCCTATAAATGTTATCAAGTAGATCGCTTTGGGCAGCGTTCTCTTAGGATTCTCCGTCTCTTCTGACAATGTTGTCACTGCATCAAAACCTAAAAAACTAAAACATAGAATAGGAATAACAGATAGAAGATTGGATGCTTTTACTTCAGGATCATAAAAAGGAACGGCTGAAAATAATGTCCCTGTTCCTTTTCCTGCAAGAAGCCCTTTAATCGACAGGATAAAAAATAGTGCAAACAATAAAAATTGAAAGAAAAGCATATACATATTAATTTTTGCTGCAAATTTAATGCCAAGGATGTTGACAATTGTGACAATGGCAACAAATAAAATAATCCAAACAAACCTTGGAACTGCTGGAAAATAAGCTTTCAATGAGATTCCGAGGATTAGGGAACTGATCATTGGACTGAACATATAATCAATAATGATGGTCCAACCAACGATAAATCCAATATGTGGACTAATTGATTTTTGCGCAAACGTATAAGCCGCTCCTGCGTTTGGAAACGCTTTAACTAATTGGGCATAGCTATAGGCTGTAAATAACATGACAACTAAAGCAATTGCATATGCAGTTGGGATCATCCCATTTGTGCTTTGTACCGCAACCCCGTATGTAGCAAAAAACGTTTTTGGAGCCATAAAAGCCAATCCGAAAAAGACGACATGTGTCAAACTAAGCGAACGTTTAAGCGTAGGTGAATTTGTATTTGCCATTAATCAAACCTCCTTGTAAATGTTATCGTGCAATATTATTTTCTAGGAAAATTCAGAAAATTAAACTTAAAAAAGCATCACTCCATCCAATATGTTTGAATTTATGATAAAGTCTCGTCTAACTCCAGAGTCAACCGCTGTCATTAAAAAAAGCCCCCAAAATGATAAAAAATCATTTCAAAGGGCCTTGAATCGGAATTTGGATTTCATAATAAGCTTCATCATATTGATCCGTCAGCGATATGTCAACCTGCATAATACGAACAGCATCACCTTTAATCACATATCCATGTGTATCGCAATAACAGAGCACCTTCTTAAGCTGGACCAGCATCTTCTCTCTTACGAGTCCTCCATAGTAGGAACATACATATAGTCCTTTTTCTAGTTTCTGTGTTGGCTGCTTAGGCTCTTCGTCCTGCACCAGAATGAATAATTGAGATTGATAGCCACCTAGTTTTTGGAAACAATAAGAGGTTTTACGAATATCATCAAAGTACTCCTTTTTGATAAAATCTCCAAATTTATTGCTTGCCAATACCGGGATGTCTCCGGTAATCATGTTCTCCAGCTCCAAAAGTCCAAGATAAAGATTTTCTTTATCCTCCCACCCTACCGGCCTTGGAAGCTGAATATATTCCCGCTCTTCAAATTGTTTAACTACGATATCCGAATTCCCGTAACTATTAGTGAAAGATTCAATATTGTTTATTCGTGTCTTCAAAATCTGATGGATATTTTGCAATTCCTTAATTTTTTCTTGTATATTTTCCATTGATTTTTGAAGAAATTGAACCGATTTTTTTACGTTACGATCTGTTAGAAATTTCCTGATTTCCTCTAAGGAAAAACCGATTCTTCTTAATTCTTTAATGGTTCCAAGAATTTCATATTGGTAAATGGAATAGTAACGATAGCCAGTATCGGGATCAGTATAATACGGCTTTAACAATCCAATTTTATCGTAATGTCGTAATGTATCTACTGTTACATTTCTTAGCTTCGCCATTTCTCCAATACTTAGCATATTTTGCATGGCATTTTCTCCTTCAACCAACTACCGGTAGTTAATAAATAGATTACAACCTTATTATACTATTTAAAAAATTTAGTATACAATCTAAGATTTGATCAAGCAGGGATAAAAAATTTTTGGGGGCCGTGCGCATTGCTTAAAAACACTTATTTACCCTTACAAATATGCAAGTGATGGTGTATAATTACTTAAAACTACTTAAATCGGAGGTGCGATTCGTTGTACCAAGAGGAAAGATTACTGTCAATCATGGATTTTCTAAAAGAGAATAACAGGGTTTCGGTTGATCAAATTTGTTCATTGTTCGCTGTTTCTAGGGATACAGCTAGAAGGGATCTTGTCAGGCTTGAAGAAGAAAAAGCGATTGTGCGTACTCGTGGCGGAGCGATTCTCCCATCTGTCCATGATGAGGTGAAAAACTATACGAAACGACTTAAAACGGTATCAGAAGAAAAAAAGAAAATCGGAAAATTGGCTGCCTTGTTAATTTATCCTAACGACAGAGTAATCTTAGATGCTTCCACTACCGTTCAAGCTTGTGCAGAACAGATCGAAAACATAGATTGTACCATCATCACCAATTCAATCAACCAGGCTGAAGTATTATCATCCAAGCCTCAAATAAATATTCAGCTTCTAGGGGGCACACTGCAAAAAGAACACCGATTTCTCTATGGTTCATCCGTAAACGAAAAACTTTCTGAATACCATGTGGATAAGGTATATATCGGAGTTGTCGGAATCTCGGAAAACGGATTAACCATCGCCCATGAAGAAGATGGCGTTGTAAAAAGAAAAATGATTCAGCAGGCAAAACAGGTAATCGTGCTGGCCGACCATACGAAGCTCGGCATTACTGATTTTTTTCGCTTTGCTGACTTACAGGATATTGATCTCTTAATTACCGATAAAACCCCTTCGAAGGAGTTTAGGAAATTGTTGAGTAAAAACAATGTGGAACTCTTGACAGCGGATATAGAAGAAGAAGGAGTTGATTAAAGTGATAAAATTAATTGCCGTGGATTTGGATGGCACATTACTTAATGAAGAAAACCGTATAAGCCAAAGGAATCTGGAAGCAATTAAATTTGCCCAATCCAATGGTGTTGAAGTAGTCATCGCCACAGGCCGGGCCCATTTTGATGTTCAAGCAATTTTTAAAAATTCCGGATTGAAAACCTGGATTATTGCTGCAAATGAGGCAACCATTCATCAACCGAATGGGGCAATATTCCACTCAGAACCAATTAATCAAGATGATGCCATTATCATTTTACGATGGCTGGAGAATGAAAACTTCTATTATGAGGTATTCAGCAATCATTCAATTTTTACCTCGCAGAATGGACGGGAGCTTCTAGCCATTGAAATGGACCGCGTTTCAAGTGCGAATCCTGATGTAAGTATTGAACAGCTGAAATATGCTGCTGAAAAGCAATATAGTCAAACAGGGTTTTCTTTTATTAAATCGTACCAAGACCTGGCGAGTAAGGAAATAGAAATCTATAACATCCTTGCATTTTCCTTTCATGAAGAGAAGCGGAAAAAAGGAAGGACACAATTTGAACATTTGGAGAATGTAACGATTGTAAGCTCTGCGAAACACAATTTTGAATTTGAACATAAGAATGCTTCAAAAGGAATTGCCTTAGAAATTCTGGCAAACAAGTTAGACATCCCCTTAACTGATACTGCCGCTGTCGGGGATAGCTTTAACGATTTATCCATGATGCAGGTTGCAGGAAAAAGTGTTGCTATGGGGAATGCCCATGAAGAAATAAAGGAACTATGTGACGAGGTTACGCTTTCAAATGTCGAAGATGGGGTTGCGCATTTGATTTATTCATTGATACCAGTCACCGCAGATTAATAACCAAGTTACTTAGACTATCATTGGCGTAACGCATTTGCGGCGTGACAATGATAGTTTGAGCATATATTTTTTTGAGAGTCCCGAATAAGGCTTAGCCGTTTTTGGGGACTCTCAACTGAAAAAACAATGCAATTCGCATAAGGAATTGCATTGTTTTTTTTTGCGGCTTATTTTTATTTGATTAGATTCGCTGATAAATCCATTGGAAGTATTGGTAGTATTGCTTTACTCATTATTGAAAAGATCAATAAGGTTTTAGCCCACAATAAACTAAAAGTAGCAGGCATCCGCTAGATACTTTCAGAAAAAAATTATAAAAATACAAAAGCAAGTGGAGAAATACGATCCGTTTTTCTTCACTTGCTTTATTTTAGAAATTATCGGACAGCCCCTTTTCCTTTTTATGAAGCTGGTTCAACCTTTGTTGCTTTATAGCTTGAGCCATCCCATTGGAGATACACACGATATTTTTGCGTGCCATTTCCTTTTCCTGATACAATCCCAACTGAGCCGCCTGGGTTGCTTTTGTCGCTCCCTAACCACCATACAGTTATATTGCTTTGACTCATTCCAATAGCAGAAGAGATTGTCTGCAGCATCTCCTGCCAATCTTGAGAATTTGAATCATAGCGTGTAACATGCTCGTTATTCTGGTTCGGAGCATCGTCAGAATTTCCTCCTTTAACGTACAGTTCATTATTCACTCTATTAACGTCACTTGGCTGCTTAAAGCTGGTTGAGTCTGTTCCAAACGCTTGCATCATGTCCTTAAACATTAGTTGCGAGATTTTGGTAGTATCTCCAAGCATATAGTTGCCTGGACCGTTATTCACATACCCAGTCCATACAGCCATCGTGTATTGTGGGGTATAACCCGCAAACCAACTATCATTTACTGCGTTGGATGGATATCCAAATTGAGCACTGGTCTTATGGTCAAAATTGGTTGTACCCGTTTTTCCAGCAACATCCAATCCTGGGACATTTGCCGTTTTTCCAGTCCCAGAGTTTACGACTGTACGTAACATATCTGTTACCATATAGGCTGTGTAATCATGCATAACACGGTTTGGCTGTGGCGTAAAGCTCACAACTTTGCCATCAGGAAAGACTACTTTTTGGACAAAATGCGGTTGATTGTATACTCCTTCATTTCCAAAAGCGCTGTAGGCCCCTGCCATTTCTAAAGGATTAACTGTATTACTTCCAATCGCGTAGGATTCGTACACTTGGTTGTTATTAAAAGGAATACCGAGGTTTTCTGCAAAATTCTTTGCCTTATCCATGCCAACCTCACGAAGAGTAAGAAGCGCAGGGATATTATAAGAATATTGTAGTGCCGTCCGTATTGACAACATCCCGTGATATTTATTATCCCAATTTGAAATAGATTGACCATTTGTATACGTTGTCGGCTGATCATTGATTTGGTGAGCAGTTGACCATTTCAAATATTCAATCGCAGGACCATAATCAAAAATCGGCTTAAACGAAGAACCTGGTTGACGTTTTATATCAATTGCAAAGTTGTTTCCTAGAAATGTTCCTTTATATTCATTTCGTCCGCTCCCTATTGCCCGGACTTCACCAGTTTTTGTATCTAAAAAAACAAATGAACCTTGAAACTTAGAATTAGGATAAGCAATGATATTATTTGTGTTCATCATTTTATCCGCATAATCCTGTGCTTTTGGATCTAAAGTGGTATAAATAGATAATCCACCCGTGCTGATGTCTACACTTTTAAGTTTTCCTTCCACTTCTTTAACAGCTGCATCAAAAAATGCTTCATAAGGAATACCTTGTTGAGTGGTTTTCGGAACAAGGCCCTCCGTTACAGGTACTTTCATCGCTTCCTGCATTTGTTTCTCTGTAATATAGCCCTGTTTATGCATGGAGCTTAACACAAGATTACGTCGATTGGTGGCAGCCTCTCTGTTCGCTGGTTTAGACGGATCGTAATTAGTTGGACTTTGTGGGAGCCCTCCCAGCATAGCAGCCTCCGGAAGCGTTAATTTATTTAAATTATTTGCATCAATTCCGTAGTAGGTTTTTGCAGCAGCGGCCACTCCATAGGCCCCATCTCCAAGGTAGATTTTGTTTAAATACATCGTTAAAATATCCTGTTTAGAATATTTTTTGTCCAATTGATACGCCAAGTACCATTCTTCTACCTTTCGCTTTATGGTTTTCTGTGGAGACAAAAAGGAGTTTTTAATTACCTGCTGTGTTATGGTACTACCGCCCTGAGAACCGAAGTGCCCGGTTAGATTCTTGAAAATTGCTATAGCGGTCCGTTTAAAATCTATACCATCATTTTTATAAAAATTTGCGTCTTCGGTAGCAATAAATGCGTGTTCCAACACTTTTGGAACTTGAGTATACGTAATTTTCGTTCGATTTTCTTTACCGTATTCATAAATGAAATTCCCATTTTTATCATAAAATTTTGTTGGTAGTGGATCTACTAGTTTTGAAGAATTTAATTTAGGCGCTTCTTTAATCATAGTAGCGAAGGTAATGGCACCTACTCCTGACGAAACAAATCCCAGCACCAAACAGGAAATTAACACTTTTTTCAACATGGATGCTTTTTTTGGCGTTTTATTACTTTCTTTTTGATTTTGTCTTATTTTTACAGCTTGTTTTCGTTCCTGACGAGAACGATACGTTTCTTCTGACATTTATCTTCTCTCCTATGTGTAAGTTACTAAAAGTTGATTTAAAAAGAAGCAGTTATCACTAACTTATCTCTGACTGATGAGAGACTGATTTTAGTCCATTACTTTTCATGTAAAATCCGTCTATAATGAATTAAATAAGTAAAAATCTAATCATCCCTTTACGTCTTTCGAAATAAGGTATTTACGCTGTTCAATCTTTTCTAGTATTTCTTGCACAACCTGTTCCTTTTTAACATCTAGCTCTATCATTATTTCCTCTCATTTAAATCCTTCTATAAAGAAGAACAAATAACAAAATCCTTCAAACTAACCCTCCCCTATTCTCCTACTCTATCTGAGGGTCTAAAGTTGAAATGAACGTCTACAAATGCTAACGGCTGAACGTTACAATTATTATTTCATAAACAAGCATTTATAGTTTTGTTCTTCATAGATATTATACATAAAAATGAGTAGAAATAATTTTTCCGTATCTTTACATATTTGAGTCAATTTCATATTATTTTATTGTAATTTTTTATAAAGGCTCAATTTTCATTATAAAAGAATGGTCTTATAATCTGGTTCAATTGTTCCTTCACACCATAGGATTCTTGATAGTCGGTACCTAATTCCCAGGCTGTTTCTTTTCGGTGTTGGACTTTAGTTGAAACACTATTAGGATTAGGTTTTCTTACAATAACATTGCCCTTTTTATATGAATTGGTCGGTTTAATCCCCAATGATTCAGTCACATTATCAATAGGAAAGTTATCACCGTGCAAGCTGAAATAAACTTTTACTTGTGTTTTATTCAAGTGCCAATTCCCCCTCCCATTTAGTATCAGTTTCTATCTTTTATATACAATTATTATATCATTCCCTGTTACACTAACCTGCCACTTTAGTTGAATACAAAAAAGCCACCAATTATGGCAGCTGGATCTTCAAGTAACGCACCCGATAGTTTAAGTGGAATACTTCACATACCCAGTCCGATACAAACAAGGGGAGTAGTCCATCTTTAGTCCAAAACCAGAATATGGATAAAAGGGTATCTTCCTTATCAAAAGCAATCTGAAAAATAATCAACCATCCTCATTTCATGATAATTTTAACGTGAAATAGGCTGTTAAATCAGTAACAGCGACCTAAAAGGAATCATATTTTGTTGAAGAGAGTACACGTAGTATTTCTTATTTGCACAAAACTAACAAAATTTCTTCGTTCAAATCTCTTGTTAGATATTAGTTTAAGCTAATTATTAAATAAACAGGGGCGGTAAAAATGAACAATTTTCAATATGAACTTCAAACTTTAGGAATGGATAATTTCCAAGTCGGTAATTTAATTCCAATCGATCCAAACCTCAATGATCCACGTCATTTTGGCGGAATGCGTTGTGGCGGCGGAATGCGTTGCGGCGGTGGAATGCGTTGTGGTGGATTTCAATGCGGGGGATTTCGTTGTGGAGGATTCCGATGTTTCGGTTGCTTCGGTTGCTTCGGCTGTGGCGGATGTGGTGGATGTGGCGGATGTTATAGCGGCTACAACGATTACAACGATTGGTACAATTACTAATTCACAAAAGAAAAAATGGATATCTTTTAAAATAAAGTGCCCATGCATAATTTGCCGCAAGGGCACTTCTTTACTGATTATCATTTTGCACAAAAAATCGTACACTAACTGATAGTGCACAATCTTAACGATTAGAAATTCCTTCACTCACTAACCTCCCGTTCAAATAAGAAATGGGATTCCCACAGCAACCCCACTGTTCAACTCAAGCACCCGTTAGTAGGAGGGAATTATTACTATCGTATAAATAAACCGTTATATTCAATGAACTCATGAAGCGCAAAAATCAGCGCTTCACCACAGAGAATGAAAATGGTATGGAAGTGTCAATACTGATACAGACCTTAATCCAGTCAACCAATTCATAGACTTATTCCTTACGCTCTCCTCTTTTTTTAACGATTGAGCAGGGTCTTCTTAAGTATTGTCATTTTTCTAATCTTGAGGAAGTTTATTTTCATGTTCTTCAAGGAGCTTTAATTGGTTTAGCATTAACGATGATCGTTGGCGTTCTCACATTTTTAGCTCAACGTCGTTTACCTCATAAAAAGATGTTAGTGTTTACCGGTGCTCTTTTAGTAATAGTTTTAGCAGTAATGGTAGGCGAAACTATTCAAGAGATGCAATTAGCAGGTTGGATGAGTACAACCACAATTAGTAATCTTTATATACCTAATTGGGGTCAAGTTTGGTTCTGTATTTTTCCAACCGTAGAAACTTTATCATTTCAAGCACTAGCAGTTATTTATGTATTAGGTTCTTATTTTGCACAACGTTATATAACAAAAAGAAAAGCAATTAAGAAAAAATTAATTGCGGCTTAAAATAAAAGCATTAGAATAAAAAATTAGAGCAACTTTAAAGCGTTGCTCTTTTTTATTTCGCACGAATCTGTTCTTTAAGTACCTGCCACGATAGTTTAAGTGAAACACTTCACAAAACAGTCTAGGAACAGTGTTCTTACTCGTACTGTTTCCTCCACAATTTGGCCTGTTTGTTGAATATGAAATAAGTCCTTGATTTGAAAAAGCCTTTGCTTTAGTTAAAAATGATTGTTTTGACGAGTTTCTTCTACTTATAAATACCTTTGTATTAGCCCCATTTTGTCATGCAACCAAATTTCATTATTGAATAAGCTTACTACCTCAAAAATTCTCAACCTTCTTATTAAAATTTAATTGAATTCTATTCATGTATTAATCAATATTCCGAATAATCATAATAAATATAGTTATTTAAGTTATTATTAAAATAGTTTAGGAGGGAACCCATGTCTAAAGCTAATAAAAAAGGTTGGTACTTTCTTGTTGCAGTAGTAGTTGCCGTCATTATTTTTATTGGTTTTTCAAACTACATTAACCGGTCAACTCTTAATGAAAGTCTAAGGCAAGCGATGAAAGATAAAGGTACAAAAATGATCTCGTATTCCCTTTATTCAAAAACTGGATCTTTAATTGGTGCAGATCTGATTTATTTAGTAAAAGGAGCAAATGGAAAACAGTATCATATAGAGGTGGACCATAATCATTTGGTCGTTTCCACAATCCAAATAAATTGAATTGCAAATGGAGCAAAATTCTTTACAATAACAACTCAGTGTAAAACACTTTATCTGTATGTATATCGAACAAGAAAAGGGCTGCCGAAGCAGCCCCTATTCTTCAACATAAGCACCCGTTAGTTTAAGTGAAAACCTTCACATTCTTTTTTTATTTTAACAAAATCTAATTCTTTAATTTGTAGGGGCGCATATCAAAAAGACGCCTTCTTACTAAAGAAAAGCGCCCGATTGTTGAAGATCAATAATTTAATTTTCAATAAAGGCACCAAATCATTTAGATAAGAAGGATCTGTCACCGTTAGTTCGAACGCTACCCCCTTCACAAAAGAGGTAAATATCGGCTCTCTTTATCTAATAAAAAAATCAATAAAAATGTTAGTAGGTGGTTGCACAATTAAAAAAGGAAGTATATAGTTGACTAGTCAACTATTAGAACGAAAGGATTTTTATAAAATGAATGATTTAAAGTTTCATGACTATTTGCAATTAGCGCGATTATTAGTGAATAAAATGAATGAGCAATTGACAAAAAATGAGCTATACCATTCGCAATGGTTAATCATCAATTATCTTTACAATTATGATTCGGCAACATTAGTGGAAATTGCGAACTATTTGCATGTCGAAAAATCAGCTATAACGAGAACGGTCAATCGATTGGAAGAACACAAATTAGTTCTTCCAGTGTCTGGTAAGGATAAAAGAGAACGAAGGATTGCACTAACGGAGAAAGGCAAAGAATCATACATTCTTGGGCGAAATATTGTGGATGAAATTGAATTGAATGCGTTAAAAAATATTTCATCAACAGAACAAGAACAATTTTTCACCACATTAAACAAAATTAAAAATAATGTACATCAACAAGGAAGGTAATCAAATACATGGACAAGCATAAACTTTGGACAAAAGACTTCCTTATCGTCTTTTTAACCAATCTTTTTATATTTTTAACATTTTATTTATTAGTAGTTATTTTTTCTGCCTACGCGATGGAAAAACTTGATGCTACGCAAAGTCAGGCTGGTTTAGCTGCAAGTATTTTCATTTTAGGTGTGTTAATAGCAAGACCTTTTGCAGGGAAATTTATTCAAAGTGTCGGTCACAAAAAAATACTCTATATCGGATTAGCCTTTAGTATTATGACGACCATACTCTACTTTGAAATTAATAATTTAATGTTATTATTATTGAATCGTTTTTTACACGGGGTTGCGTTTGGTTTAGCAGCTACTGCGACCAATACGATTGTTGTTGGCTTAATCTCATCTGAACACAGGGGAAAAGGGATCGGTTACTTTACATTGAGTAATACACTTGCTTCAGCCATTGGCCCATTTTTAGGACTTTTCATTAGTCAATATGGTGATTATCAAATGATTTTCCTCGTTTGTATAGTATTTGCCATCAGTGGTTTTATCATTACAGCCTTCTTAAAAGTCGCAACACCAGCTGTACCTCAAACAAAATCTACTTCCTCAAAAGGTTTTCATTTAAAAGACTATATTGAGATGAAAGCTGTACCGATTTCAATTGTTGTCGGTTTGATTAACTTTAGTTACTCAAGTATTCTCACATTTTTAATGGCGTATGCAAAGGATATTCAATTAGTCGATGCAGCGAGCTTCTTTTTTGTAGTATTTGCTATTAGTATTCTTGTTTCAAGACCTTTCACCGGGAAATGGTTTGATACAAAAGGTGAAAACTTTGTCATGTACCCATCCTTGCTATCTTTTGCAGTTGGCTTGATATTACTAAGCCAATCTCATAATGGATTTACTTTATTATTAGCAGGTGTCTTCATCGGTTTAGGGTTTGGAACGCTTCAATCAAGCACACAAGCCATTGCTATTAAAAGCAGTCCACACCATCGGGCTGGTTTAGCTACTTCAACCTTCTTCTTATTAGGAGATGTAGGGATGGTGACGGGACCGTATTTATTAGGGTTTTTACTACCTTTTACTGGTTATCGAGGATTGTATGTAACAATTGCTATACTTGTATTTGCCAGCATAGCTTTGTATTACTTATTACACGCAAAGAAAGTGCGCGTTGCTAACGTTAACCTAGAAATCAATGAAACCAAAAACTCAAAACGGGTGATGCTATAACAATCTAGCGAAAAAATATTTTAGATTATTTCTAGCTATAGTTTTATTTCGTTTCCTCCTATCCAACCATGGTGTAGACTGTTTAAACAAATGAATAGAAAACGAAAGAAGGACCTTAATCCAATTCATACCATTTCAAGGTCCCTTTTTGGTTCATCCAATTATAATGTGGGCTTAACTTTTTCGAATTACAAATAATCGTGAAGAGAAAATTAATATAAATATCCAACTTTATTTAAGAGTCTAATTCCATTAAATGGCCCGATTGTTGAATAAAAGCTAATGACGATTGTTCAACTAAACTGCCACGATAGTTGAAGTACAAAATTTCACAATCTTTCTTTTTGAAAAAAAGGCGACCTTCTTCTTGAAGTATCGCACCCGATAGTACAATAAGATTGGCATTAAATTTTTCCATTTGATGTTTCTTTAAATGAGGAAATACTTGACGATTTAGAATTGAAAAGTTTCCAAATTATGTACCCTAAAAATGTTCCAATTGTATTTAATATTACATCATCTATATCTGAAGAACGCCCCATAGGAATAGCAAACTCCACTGTTTCAATAAACAAAGAAAATAGAAATCCTACACAGTTGTTAGCTCAAAAGTGAGATTAAACATTCAGTATTTGATTAGATGCCGGCCATTTTTCTAAGGAGTAAGCCATTTGCCAAAATTCATACTCATACTCGCTGCTAATGATAAAATGCTTCTTCATGCGCTCGCGCCCTTCTTCTGTATCACGGGCTGCGATGTTATCAATATTGTTGATTTGTTCCTTCACTAGCATTTCAAACCATTCGCTATGGTAAGCGTCAATCCATTGTTGATAAATGCTTACTCCAGGTGTTGCGCCTTTTAACAGATGGCCAATTTCATAATAGATCCAATAGCATGGCAATAAAGCAGCAATAATATCACCTACATGACCTTCAAATGCTGCACGATACAAATGGGACGTATAAGCATAAGCACAGGGAGCCGGTTGAAATTGTTTTTTATGCTCTTCTGTAATTCCCAATTCTTTTATAAAACTTTCATGCAATGATCCTTCTGCCTTGGCTGTGTTTTGGGCATGAACAGCCATTTGCTCTGTTAGTTTAGGGTCTGTCGCCTTTGCAGCTGCTAATGCTTGTACCTTTGCAAAGTGGCTTAAATAATATGAATCTTGCATTACATAATATTTGAATTTCTCTAAAGGCAATGTTCCATCTCGTAATTCTTGAATAAACGGATGCTGAAAATTAGCTTCCCAAATCTGATTTGCTTCTTTACGTATGATTTCTGAAAATTTCATTTCCCTACTCTCCCTAATTTAAAATTGCCTAACATCTGATATGGACACATATGGATAGATTTTAGCTGCCCATACAGCTAGTAGTAAACAAGCAATTATGCTTAAAAAAAATAAGCCATCCCTTGTCGAAAAAGAATACTGATAATAATAAGTTCTTTCTTTAACAGCAGAAAATTGTTTCGCCTCCATCGCAACAGCAATACGATGCGCCTTGCGTATACTTTGAGCTAGTAATGGAATAGCATACAATTTTGTTTTATAAATAATAGCTTTTATTCCCTTTTTGCTTTCGATCCCTCTAACTTTTAATGCAAAACGAAGCGTTTGGAATTCATCTATAAGTATCGGAAGTAGGCGAAAAACAGCCATAAAGCTATAAGCAAATTTAGGACTTAACTTCATTTGCTGCATTAAAGAATAAAATAAGTCAACCGGCTTTGTTGTTAGTGTAAATAAGAAGCCCAGCATAGCAAATGTAATAGCTCTAAAGCCAACATGAATCCCGCGGTAAAAACTTTCTTCTGTTATATGAATAAGCCCCCATTTAAACCATGTTGTGTCCCCTTGGCCAAATAAAATCATCGAAGAACCAGTTGACAAAAAGATAAATAAACAAGGAATAAAAAGAATGGAGTTATATTTAAATGATAATCCTGTTAACAAATAAAAACTTAAAAGGCTAAGAACAGCTAAGTTCATTAAAATGTTTACATTATGAATGAACAAAATATAAAGATATAACAGAAGTGTTAAGCAAATTTTTAAGCTTGGATTAACCGTATGCAGCCATGTTTTCCTTTGCTGCCAATCTATTAACATGATCATCACCCTTTAAATAATTGCAATATTAAACACCTTATTATTTTCTGAGTTTGAAACAAGCCCGCCATTCTTGATTTCCCAAACTCTTGTAGCAAATTGATTAATAATCTCTTCACTATGTGTCACCATAATGATGGTGGTTCCCTCACTTCTTTTTCCTTCCAGTACTTCAAGAATGTTAATCGTATTATGCAAATCTTGCCCAAATGTCGGTTCATCTAATAAAATGATTGGTTGATTTGCAATTAAAGAGGATGCAACACTTAATCTCTTTTTTTGTCCAACAGAAAGGTGATAAGGATGCTGCTCCTTTAGATGGTAAAGATTAAACTGCTTTAGCATCTCTTCTACTTTTTTATTAATTTCTTTCTTATTTTTACATTGAAGCTTTAAAGAATAAGCCATTTCATCAAATACGGAGTTGGCCACAAATTGATGTTCTGGATTTTGGAAAACCATCATCATTGATTTAGACACAACTTTAAATTTTTTTGCATTTTCCCCCAAAACCCTATAAGTTCCTGTTGTTTTTAAAAGCTGCATAAGAGAATGCAATAAGGTACTTTTTCCTGCTCCGTTCTCTCCACGAATAGCAATACATTCACCTTTATACACGTCAGCTTTTTCAATAGCGATTGCTTCCTTTCGCCCTCGGTATCCTTTAAAATCCGATAACTGGATAATGGGTTTATCTTCCTGACTGAAAGAAGAATGCTTTATCTTTCTTTCTTTTTTATAGTCATTCCAAGCATTCGGATACCAAATTCCATATCTCTTTAGGTCTTGTTGATAATGTTTGAGTACATAGTCTTTATCCCCGTCTGCAACAACTTCTCCTTGGTCATTTAGTAAAACGATACGGTCAATATAATCAAGAACATATTGGAGCTTATGCTCAACAATGATAACAGTTCGATTTTGAGATATTTCTTGGACTGTTTCCCACACTTGTTCTGTTCCCTCTGGGTCTAACATCGCTGTTGGTTCATCTAATAGCAGTACTTTTGGATGTAACGCAAGAACAGAAGCGATTGCTAGGCGCTGCTTCATTCCTCCGGATAAATGGGCAATTTTCGTATGAATATTTTCAAGGCGCAATCCGACCTCACTCATGACTTCCTGTATACGCTGTTTCATTTCTGAATAAGGTACGTTTAAGTTTTCTAACACGAAAGCAATTTCTTCATCTACATAGGGCATACAAAATTGCGAGTCTGGGTCTTGAAATACATAGCCCCAAGAGTCTGGAAGAAGTAATTCTTTCGCTTTCAGGGGTACGTCAATTGAATGAGGGATAATGCCTGCCAACACTTGTAAAAGTGTTGACTTCCCTCCTCCTGAAGGTCCTGTAATCAACACTTTTTCACCCTCATGGAAAGAAACTGTCACGTCTTTTAAAACTAATCGATTAGAATCTGGATAAAGTAGGCGTAAATCCTTCACTTCAACTATCTTTTTCATTACTCCACCTCATTACTTATCAAGTGCATCGTAATGTTCTTGACGGTTCGTACGAAGAATAGTAGTTACCTTCGTTTCTTCTAACGCTTTTACTAAATAATAAGCGCCAACGCCTGCAATAAGAATCGTACCAATTAGCCGAGCACCTACAAAAAGAGTCAAATTCCATAGAGCTAAATCACCGATATATCCTTTGTAGGAGTCCATAATGATGGAAGCCAATCCAGAGCCAAAAGCTGCTAAACACGTCACAAACAGGCTATAACGCTTATACATAAACAATGCAAAAATAATTTCTGCAAACAAACCTTGCATGGCACCGTATAACAGAGCTTCTAACCCAAATTCTGATCCTGCCAAAAATTCTCCTGAAGCTGCTGCTATTTCAGCTAAAAACGCTACCCCGGGTTTGCGAATGATTAAAAAGGCTACCGTTGCTGCTATAAACCACATTCCGTATATAAGCTGGTCAATATGCAGCCCAATCGGTTTAACCGCGTAATATAAAGGACTCCATAATTTATAAATCAAACCAAACACAATCGAAATAACAACCGTCACTAAAACATCTGTCAAAGTTAATGATCTTTTCATGATTCCACCTCATTTTTTTATTTAGACGGGGCTTTCAAAGTAAAACTCCATCCTCCCTTCTCCATCTTTCCACCTATTATTTCCATAAAAAAGACCACTCTTCAAAGTATGAGAGTGGCCATGATACATCAATTCCTATAAGTAACCATCAATAGGCTTATCATAACAAACCACTTCCCTACGCTAGTATGAACTAGATCAGGTTCTAAGGGTCGAGATGCGAACATCCCTCTCAGCACAAGGCACCCCTAGTGGAAAGATCTTGTAAATTCAATTTTATAAATATAAATGTACAATAATTTAAAACAAATTACAACAATTTTCCGACATCTTATGGATCTAAGTATATTATATTGAAATTAATGCTCTGATTTTCTACTTTTATGAGATTTCATCTCTACAAGTTGCATTTTATTAAATAACCGGCCTACTTTTGTTGATGTTTCATCATTTAAATTTGCATTTTGTAGTCCGAATGTGATTTTATCTTCGAAATTAGTAATTTATTAATTATTCGACATATTCCGTTTTTTTCGACCCCCTCAGAAGATCTCTATGTTTCAAGATATCATTCTTTTTGGATTACCATTTCTTACTGAATAATGTAAAGAGCTTAATGAAGTGTTGATAATTAGTGGTCTACAGGAATTCTAACGGGCAGGGGGTTGGAAAGGAAATATTTAGGTAAATGGAGAATTATTAAAAATAGTATATTTACCAAAGGGGAAAAATTCCGTTGAAGAAATTATTAACAGCAATAATTCTATTATTAATAAGTTTAATATATGTAATTTATAGGGTTACAAAAGCATCTTTGTATCTACCTGAGTTTTCCATTAATGCAAAAAATCCAGTGAGTTTGCATTGGAATTTTATTGCTATTGATACGGGGATTACGCAAGGTGGTCCCGGATCAATTTATTGGATTTGGATGACTCCGATTTATTTGCTTGTCTTAGTTTCTTTAATTCTTACCTTTTTAGCTTTTAAAAAGAAAAGGTAAAATAATCATTCCTTCAAAGAAATTATTGGCTGCGTATGCAGCTTTTTTTGTGCTCTGCACAATGTAACATAATACATATTTGGCTTAGTGACAGGGTTCTTGCTGTAGACCGCAAAGTACGTTTAGTTTAACAACAAGGGGAAAATGTTAATTATTTTTTAGGATAAAACTGGTAAATTGAATCATGTATTTATTCTCTTAATGCGTTATACTTTTTAAGTCTGAAAATTTAATCTAGGGAGGAATTTGATGTTAAGAAAATTAATACGTGTTCTGCCTTTTCCCGTTATGGCTCTAGCGTTAGTTTTCTCTTTAGCTTTTGATTTTGAAGGAAAGGCGAATGCAGCTAGTCCAACATCGAGTCTCGTTTTGTCTAAGCAGGTGTTTGCAGAAAGTCACCCGGCATGGCAAGCCCTGCATGGCTTGACCGCTGAGCAGTATCAGCGGACATTCAATGAACTGGTAAAGAAAGGCTATAGACTCATCGATGTTAGTAGCTACACAATCGGTGGAAAAGATCGCTACGCTGCCATCTGGGAGAAACGAAATGGCCCCGCATGGCAAGCCCGACATGGTTTGACCGCTGAGCAGTATCAGCGGACATTCAATGAATTGGTTAAGAAAGGCTATAGGCTTATTCATATTAATGTTCACACAAACGGTAGTGGAAAAGATCGTTATGCTGCAATTTGGGTGAAACAAAAAGGTCCCGCATGGCAAGCCCGACATGGCTTGACCGCAGAGCAGTATCAGCGGACGTTCAATGAATTGGTTAAGAAAGGCTATAGGCTTATTCATATTAATGTTCACACAAACGGTAGTGGAAAAGATCGTTATGCTGCAATTTGGGTGAAACAAAAAGGTCCCGCATGGCAAGCCCGACATGGCTTGACCGCAGAGCAGCTTCAACGGACGTTCAATGAACTGGTAAAGAAAGGCTATAGACTCATCGATGTTAGTAGTTACACAATCGGTGGAAAAGATCGTTATGCTGCAATTTGGGTGAAACAAAAAGGTCCCGCATGGCAAGCCCGACATGGCTTGACCGCTGAGCAGTATCAGCGGACATTCAATGAATTGGTTAAGAAAGGCTATAGGCTTATTCATATTAATGTTCACACAAACAATGGAAAAGATCGTTATGCTGCGATCTGGGTGAAATAAGATGGTCCCGTATGCAGGCTCGGAAATATAAAATGTCACAAGGTAGAGAATTCCAAAAAATCAGCCGGAAGAATAATGAACAAAATTCAAAGAACCGATTCCAAAAATCGAATCGGTTCATTTATCGAAACGAAGTAGGGGTCTGTGTAGCAACCGAACCAATAAAAAAGACCGCTATCAGTTTGTTTTGCTTTTTTAGTAAATTCCTGCCATAAATCAATATAAGGCTATCCTATAACAGCAGCATTCCCCAACTTTTTTTGGAAAACCTTTCGGATTGACATATAGCATTATTTCACAAACCTGCCATTTAGCTTAATAATAAAAGTTCTGAAGTTCAGCTAATGTAACCTTTCATCCATTAACTTACATTCATTCCTTGCCCTGGATCCACAAAAAAAGCTGCATATGCAGCTTTTACTTTTTTTAACCATTAGTTAAGAATTTATTAGTCTTCAACTTCTATACGAAATAATATGGACTGGCAACGTCTATATTTTTACCCATCTATTCGCTAATTAATATGATGACATTAAGATTTTTCTTTCCAAAAGTTTTCAACCTCTAATTCCCGCAGAATAAATGCCAATTATAGTAAATAGAAATCATAGTTAGTTCTAAAAGATCACAATCAAAAACGATTGTATTTGATAATTTAAATTTTCCCGTTTTTTTTAATCGGAAAACCTTTGATTAGTCGTTATTAAAACTATTGTCAAAAACAAATTATCAATAACTTCCCTTTGTGATCAGATACGACCCCTGAATAGAAGATGATAATTACTTATATTGGAAAAAGTCTTGCGGATTAGAGCAGCTACCCTGTCACTAGGCCTATACCTGTAGTTTTCGTGTACTTCACCATTTCCATCATTATTTTAAGTGCTTCTGGTGCTACCTTGTAATTATCAATTCGTTGTTCCAATTTAATTACCTCCTAAAAAAGTTTATTCAATATCTTATTAAACTACCTAAAAAAAATCTTAAAAGATGGGCAATCAGAAAGGTTTTCGTACTGTCCACTTTTCCATTCTGTTTTTAATTTCTCATATTCAATTTCAAACCATGTTCTCAAACTATTAATTGCATGATCGTCTACTGCCATTATTAGTAACCTATACATATAGAGAGGCTTTAAACGTTCTAATCAAAGGTCCTCAATATATTAATGAAACACAGTTAAAAAGAATGATTGAAGAGGAATTGGAGATTGAAGAGCATTGGGAGAATCGGAAGTAAAACAAATGTGTGCTTACTGCGCAACGCAAAGTGGTTTCCCCAAACGGAAATGAAGCGGCTTCCAGGTGGCGAGTATGGTAATTGATATTGCAAAAAGTGTTTTCTAGAAGGAGAACATTGGAAATTGCCTTGGAATCGAAAATAGGAGAGGCACAAAATGAAATGTGAATTTAAGGATAGCTATCCTCACCTCTCCAGAAATGCGCCCGATTATGGATGATCTTATTGATAATTGGCTTTAACTATTGCTTGTAGGGTCATTTTCATAATCCGTTTTTTTGTACCTTTACTTATATAAGGTTTTGCACTCTTTTTTTTGTTTGCACTAGCTCGCCAACGATTCCAACCTTTCTTGTCTGTTCCTCTCCCTGTTCCACCTTTTCCTTTAGCTTTACTCATAAAATCACCCCATTATTATTCTAGGTTGAGTTACCTTTCTGGTTAGTTTTAGTCATTTTACTGGGTTATTGACCAAGCATATTGCAATTAATAACATCCTTAAGGTCACCCATACAATTGTGTAGAAACAATAAACTAATATCGACGAACGCTGGTACTGGGCCTAAAGCTAAAATAGTTGCAAACAGTTGCATTAAAACAATAAAAGCCCACTCATTAACGAGTGGACTGATTTTTCGTTTTCTGACCTAATTGCTAAAAATAACGATTAATCCAATAATTCCAAAAATAAGGCAGATTATAGTTATAAAAGTATGGTGGTCCTAAATGGACTCGAACCATCGACCTCACGCTTATCAGGCGTGCGCTCTAACCAACTGAACTACCAGACCATATTGCGGAGGCAGGATTTGAACCTGCGACCTTCGGGTTATGAGCCCGACGATCCGGTCGGGAGCTTCATTTTATACATGATGGTTGAAATATAATGTCTTACCATTCCATAGGTGCTCCTTTTCTGATTAGAGATTTTATTTTTGATTGTCCTACCGGCAAACTGCTTTAAGCCTTCCGTTTCCCGTTCGTAATAACTGGAATCTGCGTCCATTAGTTCGTTCGCGTAAATTCTGTTTCCATTCATAATGCTGCGAATCGAGCAGGCTAACTCATCGCTTGGGCTGTCCTTTAATAAGTAACCTCTTACATCTGCTTTTAGTGCCCGCTCAAAATAACCTGCCCTTGCGAAGGTTGTTAAAATGATTACTTTGCATTCAAATGGATGTAAAGCTTCAGCTGCCTCAAGTCCGCTCTTTTCAGGCATCTCTATATCCATTATACAAATATCGGGCTTCAATCGACGAACAAAAGTAAGGGCCTCTTCTCCATTGCTAGCCTTCCCGACCACTTCCATATCCTCTTCCAAATTAAGGAGAGAACCAATTGCCTCTAACAACATACCCTGATCCTCGGCAATGACAATTCGAATCATCCTATTTGTCTCCTTATCTGTCAGCTGTTTTTTAAGCAGAAACTCCCCTTAAAATAAGAGGAGTCAGCCATATATGGTATGCTATAGTTCCGGTTTTACTTTAACAGAAACACTGCTTTTGGCTAAACCTTTGATCGCTTTATAGCTCACAAAGTTCTTGCTTTCCTCATCCCAAAGTCGGAAATGTAGTGATTTCAGACTTGTAGTAAGGGTGATTGTTGGTACGTTTTGTAAAGGAAGTGTATGATTATGTGCCTCCTCTAATTTATAGTTGGGAACCCTTGGACTTAAATGGTGAACATGATGGTAGCCAATATTCCCAGTAAGAAATTGAATAAATTTTGGAAGCTTATAAAAAGAACTTCCCTCCACTGCTGCTTTTACATATTCCCAGTCTTGATTTCCTTCAAAATATGAATCTTCAAAAGTGTGCTGTACATAAAACAGCCAAATGCCCGCTGAACCTGATAGCATAAAAATCGTTCCTTGTACTAAAAGAAACGCCTGCCATCCGACTGCCCAGCAGAGTAATCCTGCTAAAGCAACAATCAATATATTCGTCAAATAGGTGTTCATACGTTCCTTTTTTCTTGCACCTCTTCGGTTAAATCTATTTTTAAGCAGGAAAACATAAATCGGACCTAATCCAAACATAACAAAAGGATTGCGATAGAAACGATAGGCTAAACGTAGTCTAAATGGTGCTGCCACATATTCATCCACAGTAAGTGTCCAAATATCTCCTGTTCCCCGCTTATCTAAGTTACCACTTGTAGCGTGATGCACAGCATGCTCATATCCCCATTGATCAAACGGGAAAATGGTTAAAACCCCCATAACGGTCCCAACTATTCGATTGGCACGGCGACTTTTAAAGAAGGAATGATGGGTACAATCATGAAAAATAATGAAAATCCTAGTCAAAAACCCAGCTGCTATCACAGAAGGAACTAATGATAGCCAATAAGAAACAGATAAACTTTTATAAGCAAGATACCATAAGATTAAAAATGGCACGACCGTGTTGATGAGCTGCCACACACTTTCCTTAGTCGTTGATTTTTCATAAGGAGCAACTTGTTTTTTTAAATTAGTAGTATTTTTTAAGGTCATTTTATTCAAAATTCCTTCCTATGTATTGTTAAATTTTATTATAGTGGAATAAAAATCACCTTGTAAGTAACAGGTGTCAGGTGCAGAGTATGATAAATGTCATATAAGTTGGTCTCAAAGAAATAATCCGCAAAATCCACCCAATTTTATATGTTACTTTTTAAAATTAAAATAAATGCCGATTTGTCTGGCACTTTTCAAGTATGATGGACCATATTCAGATCATGCATATGATGTTTTTTGGAGAGAATTCTATAAATATGTCGAAAAAAACAAAAAACGAGGTTAAGAAATGAGTAAAAGAAGTTTTGCGGATTATCATGTAGCGAAGAAATAAAAAGAGCACTAGGTGTGTTAAAATACGAAACTCCTTCAGAAATTCAGAGTGAATTCATTCCATTAGCAATGGAAAATCAGGAGCAGGCGTTTACGCAGCTTTCGGACCTTGGTGGGCATGGGCAATTGAAAACACTCCACGTTAGCAAAACAGGGCGGTAGAGGCGGAAGAAGAGCATAACTTTTGTTGGACATGGTAGGGTGTCAATCAAGCCTGTGCACCTGCTGTTGCGCTAGTCGCCTTTAAACAAAAAAGTTTTTTGCCCCTTAACCGATTGACTAGCTTTCTTAGCTTCCAGCCGGAACTATCCAGCAAACGTCTTATAAGTCTATGTATGGTTTTGGGTTAAGATCCTGAACTATGTTCAATTGCATTTTCCCAATTTTGGAAATAATACAATGCATTTTTCATCAGTTCTGGATGTGACTTTTTCACCTGCTTTTTAGGAGGGGGCTCTCCTTCCTGCTTAAAAAGTTCAGAAATTTTATTTACAACTTCCTCCATACTCATGCTAGTTTCCATTTTACCGCTCCTTTCGCTATTTACCTACATCATTTCCATTTTAAAAAAATAATACGAATGTATCTAAAACTCAGCAAATGGGATAGCCATACATTCCAATGTTTTCACGCCGTTTAAACTTTATCCTCCATATTTGTTATTCATCATTTTCAGTAATTCATTACCTTTATTTACATATGCTTTATAAACGAGGAGTGAAAAACTTATGCAAAATCAACAGTTTGATATCGAAACGCTTAAACGAATTAGAAATAAACTGGATTATATTTACTCCATAGCAAAATGTAATTACAATGACCACCCTGAATTAATGGATACTATTGAAAATTTAGCCCAGGTAGCAAATATGTTTGCGAATGTTAGGATTCACGAGTTAAACGATCGTATAGAAATCTCGGGCCCTCAAGGATTTATAGTGTCTAAACTAGCTAACGCATACTCCAGAATGAAAGATTATGAGAAACAAAAAGATAGTGACTTTCCTACTTGGAAGCTCTAATGTTCTTTCTTTTGACAATATAAAAACGTAAAAGGTAACTTTGACAAGATTGCTCTGATATTGTTTTTATATCTGTTGAGTTACCTTAAAGAAGGCAAGCCAATTACAGGCTTGCCTTTATCTATATGATGAAGTTTTTTAAAACGTAACAAGTTTACCGCGTCTTCCACCTCTACCGCCCTACTTTGCTCCATTGTTAGGTTTGAGGGTAGATAAATTCGCTTCACTCGTCTTTAAAAAACGAGCCATTTTATCTTCAAAACTTTCCTTTGGTTTGAAATTTCGTTTTGAACGGAAATCATTGAAACGGCTATCAACTTTTCTTTGGCGTGGTGGGCTTTGTGTGTAAGTATAGGTTTGACCTTCGGGTCTGTCTATCGCTTTTTTGATGGACAAGGCAATTTTTCCGTCGTTCACACTTAATCACTTTTACTTCAATCTGGTCGCCTATTTTTAGATTGTCATTTACATCTTTTACATAGCTATCAAAATGCCGTTTTCTGCCTATTTCAGAAACTTACTCAAATCAGTTGAATAAAAAACAGCAACTTTAAGAAAAAGAATTGGATAATATAAAGAAGTTCTGCCAAACTTAAATTATAAAATATGCCTTCAACAACCATGAGCATAAATTATTATTTAATTATTATAGATTCTAGATAAGGTGAGAGAATGAGGGAAAGTATTTTTGCTGTTGGAAAAGAAGTAAAAATTAAAGCGTCCGGCGAATCAGTGACAATCTATAAATGTCAGTTTGTTAAAAACATGAAAAGGTACGCATACATTGTTAATGAATATCCAAATACCTTTTTCTTTGAAGAAGAATTAACTGAAGAATAATAACAATTAATCATCATTAGCTAATGGTGAAGAATAGAATTCCTGCAGATGAGTTTGGTAGAATATCCTCTTTAAACTAAATGCCCTTTAAATTAGGCTTCAATTTGTCTCAAAAGACTTGTGTGGTAATAAATGGATGAGAAAAAGAGCAGTTATCAACTACTAACTACTCTTCTATCAGGGTTCCTTATTCTTTATGCTAATGATCTAGTCAGTTGTAGGTCTCTTCCTTGGGTTAAACCAATCCTTCAACTTGTTTTTCAAGTAATCCTTTAAAAAAATACGTTTTTTTCTCTTTTTATCACGATTTTTCATGGGAAATCATCACCCCAATTTACTGAATAGAGTGGTTCCCCTGATATTATACCTCAGAAAAAGACTCAAAGGAATTTCACTGTAGACAATACAGACGAACTTATTTAACTGCTTCTTTTAATTCCTTGCCAGGTTTAAAAGCTGGAATCTTAGAAGCAGGAATCTGAATTTCTTCCCCTGTTTGTGGGTTACGGCCTGTTCGAGCTGCGCGCTCACGTACTTCGAATGTCCCGAATCCAATTAACTGGATTTTCTCTTCCCTAGCAAGTGCACTAGAGATGGTTTCAATCAACGCATCCACAGCTTTTGTGGCATCATTCTTGGTTAGCTCCGCTTGAGTCGCAACAGTATTTACTAATTCTGTTTTATTCATATTCAAACACCTCGTCTTTTTATTAATAGCTATTATGTAGCAATTACAGCATATCATATATGTCATATATTTCCTAAAAATCTTTCTCATAACAAAATTAGATAAAGGTAAAATAAATCCTTTTTTTTAAAGAGATTAATACATAGATTTGATTGGATAGATTGTGTTTAAGTGCCAAGTAATTCAAAAAATTTCTGGTTAAGATAATGAATAATACGGTATATCGTAACTGAAGGTGTATGTTAAGAAATTCCTATGCTTTATTGGATTGACTTCATTTGCCTTTTTCTAATGGCAAAGTTTTTATAAACACAACCTTAAGATAGTTACCTTCTGGGAATTCTTTTATTGATTTAAAGTCTTTTGGAAGGGAGAATTCATCAACTAGTTGATATGTTCTGTTTGTTTCTTTAAATGCCTGATCAATAAAACTTATCTTTTGATTTTCTATTTTCGGCTCGTTCGGTATGGAGGCGTTAGCCGTAAATGGAACAGGAACCGACGGAATGTTGGCGTGAGCAATACAGTCCGTGGTTATCGGTCCATTTAATGCCGAAGCGACACGTACGGAATGACGGAAAGGCGCTTTTCCTTCTGATCAGTCCGTAGTGCTGCCAGCCTAAATATGTTAGCTCTTGATCTACATTCTACATATTTAAAAGTTCTTATTACTGAAGAAAACGTGCAGTTTTAAGGCTACCAGAATTGATAAACATGGAATTGGCTTGATGCACATCTTAACAAATTTTCTAGAACTGAAATGAATCGAGTAAAATTTTAACCAGTCATAGTCAATAACTGGTCTTTTACCCAACATTCAAACTGAATGTCTCCAGTGGATATTATTTTCTTCGAAAATTTGTTATAATGAAGTGTTTTTAACATTATTGAGGGGGAACGTTATTTTTATGTCAGTTGAAGTTGGCAGCAAGGTGCAAGGTAAAGTAACAGGCATCACTAATTTTGGAGCATTCGTAGAATTACCGGATGGATCAACAGGTCTAGTGCATATCAGTGAAGTTGCGGATAGCTATGTAAAAGATGTGAATGACCATCTCAAGATAGGCGATCAGGTTGAAGTAAAAGTGATTAGTATGAAAGACGGAAAAACTTCTTTGTCCATCAAAAAAGCGATAGATAGACCCGAAGGACAAACTTTTTCTTATACAAAACGCCCACCCCACCCAGGAAGATCTGATAATCGTTCCAAAGATTTTCGTCCAAAAGGTAATTTCAAGCCAAAGGAAAGTTTTGAAGATAAAATGGCTCGTTATTTAAAGACGAGTGAAGAGAATTTATCTACCCTTAAACGTAACAGTGGAGCAAAACAAGGCGGTCGAGGCGGAAGACGCGGATAACTTGTTGCATTTTTTAATGCTTCATTATATAGATAAAGGCAAGCCTGTAATTGGCTTGCCTTCTTTAATGTAATTCAAACCAACTTAGCATTTAAATCTGCGTTGTCCTATCACTGTTAATTTTTTAAAACTTTTGGTTTGTTAAATCAATTATTTCAAAGCCATTGTGGAGCAAGATTTAGACGTGATTGGCGTGGTTAAAGAAACTAAGCAGCGTTATAACGTTGACGGAAAAGTGGTTTCTTTAAAGCAGCTTTATCGCTTGTCGCAACCAATTAAATCAAAAAAGGGTATCCTTCGCTCCATTCGTACAGTTATGTCGAATAGAACCCCGGTAAAAGTTGTAATCGTTCAAAATAAAAACAAGAAAAGTGAATTGCTTGCCATCCTAAGCACTGCTTCTTCAATTGTTGGAACCTTCAATTGCCCGTTGAATCGCATAAATAACTCCCGTATGCATTCCTTCATGGTGTAAACTAAACGCGAGAATTTCTCCGATTGTTTCCATCTTAAAACCAAGCCGTACAAAGGGTTTTATTGCTTTTTCCTGCAGGCGGTTGCCGAGAGATTTCTTGATATAAGCAGTTTGCTTTTTTAATTCATAGGATAAGGTTTGCAACGTTGGAGGTTCTACTTGCCATTCGCTTGGTCTCGTCTGATTGCCAAATAGGGTGACAACTTCTAGAGAAAGTTGTTGCGGTAATCCTGCAAAGTTCGAAGCAAGCTGATCCTGAACAATCAAAATATGACCAACGTTCCAACGGATCGTATTGTTAAATCCCCTAGGCATAATATCAGCCACATCTTCTGTGATAGATTCCAACCTTTGGAGAGTAATGGCTCGAACCACTTCCACTTGTCTCAGCAACATATCGTTCATCATAATAGCCCCTCCTCCTATGAAAGCTACGGATTAAATTTTTGTGTATTACCCCTCTGTGGGTGCTGTTTAAATTTCCGTTTAATGTGAATCCTCCCGTTATCCTCAAACTTCTCTTTCATCCATTAAACTCTTATGTATCCAAATAGCTGCCGCAGAACCTTCGCCCATAGCTATTGTCACTTGTTCAGAATGAGCAACCACATCACCTGCTGCCCATACATTGGGTATATTCGTCATTTTGGTTCGCGGGTTGACAACAATATGCTGATTTTCAAGAAGTTCTACCCCTAATTGCTTCGCAAGGTTCGACTTCACTTCATTCCCCCCGAATGCAATAAAGCCGCGTTCACCCATAATTTTCTTTCCACTTTGCAGGATAAATCCTTGTAGATAAGAATTTTCTGCCATGACCTTTTGGATGGTCTCTTCAACATAATGAATCCGATGAACCTTAAGTTCGTTTAATAGGTGTTCTGATATCTCCGTCTGTTCATGATTGATATAGATAAGATCTTGTGTCCAGTAAGAGAGGATTAGGGCCATCTTAGCTCCTACATTTCCCGCGCCAATCACAATCGTACTTTTATTCTTCACTTCATAGCCATCACAATCTGGACAAACATAAACGCTTATACCTAGACAGTGTAGAAGCTCAGGAAATGCAGGCATCCTGTCCATTACACCGGTTGCCAATAACAATCGCTTTGATACATATTGGAAACCGGTTTTTACCGTGAGCTGAAATCCCTTTCCAATCTTTTCAGCACTGTCAACAACTTCGGATTTAAACTCTACTCCAAGCTTTTCTGCTTGCCTTTTTCCAATCTGACGAAGTTCTTGCCCACTAATACCATTTGGCCAACCTAATATATTATGATAACTCTTACATAATGTTGATCGACCATGATTTGAATCAATGACAAGAACTTTATGTTTATATCTGCCCAATTGGATAGCTGCTTGAAGACCAGCAATACCGCCACCTACAATAATACAATCATAATTCACAGGTAGCTCCCCTTTCTTTGACCCATTCACATAGAAAGGATTTTCAAATTTAATTTCCACTCTTTATCTTATAGTAAAGTGCATTGCCTATTTTCCCCCTAAAGTTTCACCCCAAAATGAAAGCCACCCACACAGTAAGAATGGCTTTAACTTTTTTAGGGGTTGTTTATTTGTAGGAGTTGTTCTATTTTGGGTTTGAGATTTGAGAAGCCTTTATCGCCCACAGCCCGAAAAAAAGTGTACCATCTTTATCGAATAAGAAGAACGCTGGCACAAATTCATTCTGAAAGGAATCCGTAATTTTATGCAGGTTATCTACAGCAACTGGGTACTTGATTTGATACTGAGTGATATCCTGTTTCCCTTCTCAATATCCGTATCACTTTGCTGCTTTGGCTGTGGATCCCTATCGTTTGAAGGCCATATTCCTTCCTGATACGCTTCCCGATAAGACACAACCTTATTCATCACTTCACGACAGATATGACAGGATAAAAGGGAGGATTATAAATGGCACAGCGCCAAGCCATCGAATCGCAAATTTTACCCGATTGAGTGGTTGTAAATGCTAGGGGTTGTGTGTAAATTGGAGTTTTTTATAAGGCGTAAACTCTCCCCCATATTATTTTTCAAAATTTAATTCAATTTATAAAAATACCTTGATGTTTATATATCGCTGTTATCTACCCTCCAACGTAACACTGGAGCAAAACAGGGCGGTAGAGGCGGAAGACAAGCATAACTTGTAAAACTCCTCTGAAACTCAAGATGCTTCCTTAATCCAAGAATATGCAAACTTGTATTTTCATGCCTACTCCCCACTTCATTTTTTCGCTATCTTTCTTTCTATAAAGGGTCCTGAATAATTTTAAATACAACTAACAATGACAATGTTTAACATATGAAATAAAGCCTGCATTTAGAAATGTGTTTTTTCTTCCTATATTACAGTACAGCGATGTATAATATTGGTAAGATTATGTCGAACTTTAAGTAGAAATGGAGGTAATTGTATTCAATCAAATTATTAACCATATGAGTTCCAAAAAGCCTGAATAGGCTTGATTGCATTTTAAATGGAAGTTTTACTTACCAAGTAATAGACAGCATACCAGCCAAGGATAATCTTACATTTAACAATGGATATTTTGTAAATTGCTGTGCGTTATTTGTTGATATTAGGAATTCTTCCAAATATAAAAATACAACATCTACTATCTTGACTGACTTATACAAGATTTTTAAGAGGGATTTATGATAACCAATAACGAAGGAAACAATTACAATGGACTTGATAATGAAGAAGTGTTACAGACATTAGAAAGAATCAATTTTTGGATACATAATTGTGATACCAAAATATCTTTTGCTTTAGCTTTCGCAGGGGTTATAGTAGCGGGATTTTTCTCAAGTAGTATAATTACTAATTCACTTACCAAATTAGTGAAAAATACAATAAAAATTTATACCATAACCAGGTGGTGGGAAATTACAGGGTTACTTACTTCAATATTAGTCCTAATAATTTTTTTTATTTGTATAATTACTGCAATAGTATACCTTTTTATGGGACTAAAAGGTTCAATAGATACTTCTCTTTGTAAGGAAAAGGAGCTATCAACCGATTCATTATTATATTTTGGCTCAATAGCAAATCAAACGTTTCAATCATATAAACATAAGGCAATTACAAATACGGGTGGTCTAATTTACAATGATTATTTATCACAAGTTTATATAAATTCAAAGCTTTGTAAGAAAAAATTTCTTTTTTTAAATAAAGGGGTTAAATATTTAATTTCCTCAATCGGCTTATTTGTATTATTAAATATCCTTTTTTTGTTTATCAAGTAAGTTAAGCATGTTGTTCAGTAGCAGAAGTAAATAATTAAGCCGGACCTGCGAAAAGGAAGCTTTCGATGCAGATAACTCATATGGAGCTATTAATCTCTTTATCAAAAACAGCCTTTTTCTTCCTATTCATAGCACTAAAACTCATTTCCAAAAACAAAGCAACATTTTTGATATTCAACGCCGTTTTTGGTGCTAAAATAGAGGAACAGAACCCATATGCAGATTAATGCACTGTAGAAATTAGGAGCAGAAAGAATTTATAAAGAAAAATTAACGGGAACTAGAAGAGATCTACCTCATAAAAAGGATCTTCGGCTAGAAGATCCTTTTAGCTACTTGTTTAATTAAAGCGCCCGATTATGCAACAAGACAAAATATATATGGATTATGAGAGTTATAATTTCTAAATCTCATTTTGGCTGAAGGACGCAAAATTTCTTCTCAGATTAGTACCGATTAGTCGTTCCTGAGGCTATACCCCAATTGATAATCCCTCTAGCTTTCGCTATATACCCAGCACCATTATACACTTGAGGGGTATAACAGGAGGTTTGACCTTTCATTATCACCCCGTTACCACCACGATCAGCACAATTATAGCTCTTTCTTAAAGTAGTACCATTACTATTGTAACTCCACACCGTTGCAAGCGCATAGTAAGAACCCTTATCGTACGGTGCGGCGTGATAAAGCGTTATTTTACCCCAAGATGTTCGACACTTCGCACTCCATTTTAGCTCCACTTTTCCATAAGCATTATCGTATCTGTCAACAATATAACTATAGGATTTGGTGACTGCATCTTTCGCACAACCTGTTGAAACAGGGTTTGAACCATCATAAGATAGGGCAAATGCTTTTTCAGCTGGTGAAACAGCAAATATCAGACCAAAGACAAAAGTAAATATCATCCCAATATTTAATAATTTTTTCATTCTAACAACTCCTTCATTTCTAGATTTTACCATGTAAAAATTTGTATTACGATGGACTAAGGGACTATTATACATTTAATAAACGACCATTTTTTAGACAGCAACTTAGCATTGTGGTAGATCATTACTATATACAAAATTACTTATTCCTTATTAAAAGAATGCACCAGATTGTTAAAGATCAAAGGCTGTTGAGCTGTTTCGCACTTATTGAACTTTAGTCACCCGTCAGTTTAACTGTTAATGAAAGTCAGTTCCATTTATGAACGGTTTTCTGCATATTTAAAGTATTAATATTAAACAACTTTATTGTAAATGATCGGCCACTCAAAAAGTGACCGTTTTGTAACGAAGATCTTCTATAAAAAAATTATCTTGTTTATGAGTGGCCCCAAAAAGAACGAATTCTTGCCGTACCCCAATAAGACATGAAACAAATGTGTGCCTACTGCGCCAAGTGGTTTCAACAAACGGAAATGCAGCAGCTTCCAGGTGGTCAGCCCCTACAGCAAAAAAACTACCTGGTGGGATTGTTACCAACAGTACACGATATAGATATTCCCCCCACATCTTCTCCATTTCGAGGAGGACCTGCTCCTTGAATTCCAACTAATGTTATTACTGCTTGATAAACGGGTGAAGTTGTCCTTTTATAAACTTGTCAGGGAGTATGAAGAAGTAGTACTAGAATAAATAATAGGAAGAAACACGTCAAAAAAGGGGAATATGTGGTTCTTGTTGTAACAAAAACGAACGTTTTTGTTACAAGCCTGATTAACCCTAAAACACTGTATTCTTAATAGATACTTTGCCCCTGGTTACAGGAACGCTGGAATTAGGCCAAAACCTGTTTAAGAAACTATAAAAACGGAAGATTCAACTGCTTTAAATTTTGAATCCGCTAACTCCATTCCATTGCAAAATGGGCAATGACAAGGTTCATCATTTAAATCTGTATAAAATGTAGCTTTATAGCTTTACAATCGTCTGGTAATTTGAGGGTGGAATTGTTGAATTTGGTGCCAAACTAATATAAAGGGGAAGTTTACAAATACTAAATACTAAATTCCTTTATAAACCAAGTAAAGTGGGAGAAAATAATGAGTATTGAAATGAAAAAAGAGCATCTTATACAGTACGGGTTAAAAGTGTTTGAAGAAATTGGGGCTAATGAAATTTGTAGCGTCTGTATTAGAAGTGGAAATTCTTGTTGTCAGGGGTGTGAATTCTTAAAGGATAAAGGAAGGTTGTCAAAAACGTAATACCTCATGTATGGCGTGGTTATGCGGCTTACAAAAACTTTATTTTAAAGAGATTGGGTTATTAGATGATTGGGAAAAATTGTGGACAAAAATCCCAGGTAAATTACACCGTGGAGATGTGACTCCTGATATAGTGAGAGTGAATACATTACTCAAAGTTAAACACATTAATAAAAACTCAGGAAAGTTAATGTCTGATAAATTCAAAACTTTTGTAGAAGATGGGGGTAACCTAGAAAAATTAGAAAGACGTTTACAACACGATTTTGTTATGGAAAAACTATAAATAATTTGTTATTGTTACTTTTAATCCCTCTACAACTTTTTAAGAGCCGATCCAAAAGAAAAAATGAAGACACACAAATTTAAATAGACTGAAAATCTTTTTAAATTTTGTTATAAATTACATGTTATCATTTAGAATGAAAGGATGTTGTGACAGCCTTTTTCTTATTCGTTAATGGAGTCGATTAGTTGAAGAACTTGGATGTCCTATCGTTATTCACCAGAATAAAAAGTTCCCCGATTATTCGGATGCATACTTAATTATTCCATGTAAATAAACTGAGTATTCTCGCTGTACACATTCTCTTAACTTGATTTTTCCTTCACTTTCTAATTCTCCAACCAATTCTTCAATCTTTTTTTCATCTTCTTTTGTAGCCTTTGAAATCTCTGTTGAAAACAAATTACCTCGACTAGAATTACGTAGATTTTTTAATAAACCAACTTTATTCATTTGGTTATTCAGCTATCGGATTGCAAGAGTTGAAGATCAACGGACAGATCGGCAGCTCTTTTTTAGCATAAATATCAATGGAATAAGATCAATAGTTCTGTTTGATTTGAATTTGAATATTATTAAAGATGCCGTTAATTACATTCTTTTTTACAGTGATCATATCAAGCGATTAAATAACAGGGGGAGAAATTTATATGGATAATGTATTAAAAGTATCATCAAAATCAAATCCGAATTCAGTTGCAGGTGCAATTGCAGGCATATTAAGAGAAAGTGGAAATACAGAAATTCAGGCGATTGGAGCGGGTGCTTTAAATCAAGCGATTAAAGCCATTGCTATTGCAAGAGGATTCGTTGCTCCTAGTGGTTTAAATCTGGTTTTTGTTCCTGCATTTACAGATGTTATAATCAATAATGAAAATAAAACAGCAATCAAATTATTGGTAGGTCCTAGAAAAAAACGATAGATTTACGTTGAGACGATCAATAAAAGAATTATTTTAAAAAATTTTCCTTAATACAATATTAGCCTGTTGTGCTAACGGGTGCTTTAACAAAATAACTGAGGTGCCATTTTTGTAGCTTTTTCACATTTTCCATATTCAGCAAACGGGCGCAATTCCAGAATAAGAATAGCGCTCTTTTTTTATGTATAGGGCCAGATTGTTGAAGCGGGATTGATTATATGCAATATTTATTGAACAGTTTAATATTAAACGTGATGAAACAGACTATAAGCAAATGCAAAAATTCAGTTCTCTACTCCACCTTTTTATTAGAAGGCGATAAAATAATTTTTGATAGGATGACAAGTAGAGTGGTAAAGTATTAAAATGATGATTTAATGATTGTGAAGGATCGCACTTAAATTACTCAGCATTCCTGTAATGAAGAAATATGAGGTGTATGAGAATGAATAAAAGATGGACAATCGGGAAAATTAAAGAATTTGTTGAGAACAATTCGGAAAGTAAGTTGCTATCGGCGGAATACCACGGTTTTTCTCAAAAGTTACTATTTAAATGTGCATGTGGTAGCAATTTTGAAAAAACATTTACGAAATTTAAAAATAATAACCAACGTAAATGCGACGTGTGCCAACCGCCAAAAGCTTCACGCTAAATGTATAGCGAATAAACGAAGTGCCGATTTCTATTAAATAGAATTTGGTGCTAATATGAGGGACGCTCTTCAATTAAAGGGCGCTATTCCGAAGTAATGATTAAAGTCCAATTTCTCAATTTTAATGTTGAGAAATTGGGCTTTTTATTATTTAGTGCAAAATAGCGCTTAAAACAGGCGCAAAATAAATCTTAAAATGACATATAGGAGTAAATGCGTCAAAAACAAGGGGGAAAAAACAACCTCAAAATCCTTAATCGTTTCCATTTTTTTGGATTATCTACTGTAACTATTTTTTTAATATCGCCATTTGATAATTTTTAATTTGTTGGATTGCTTCTTCTAGTCTTTCTATGTCACGTCTACACCATTTATCTATATCGGTTAGCCGTTCTAGGTTGTATATGTGCCTGAATCTTGTTTCACTTTCTCGGATATGATGGATATACATGTTATTACCTCCCTAAGACACAGGAACCTTTAAAGGTTCCTGCTCCATACTTCTTTAATTGGGGAATGAAGTTCTTCATCGTTATAGAAGATGGTTTTTTTTGGTAAGGAGATGTTGACCATGAATTTTTTTCAAAGCGTCACTACTTTAGAGGAGTTAAAAAAACAATACAGAAAGTTAGCTTTACAATTTCACCCGGACCGTGGAGGAAACGAAAAAGATTTTATTGAACTAAAAAAAGAATACGATCAACTATTCGAAAAGCTAAATAAAACCGAAGAAACCAACAACGCTTATACAAATATCATTGATGCTCTAATGAAATTCAGTGAAATCAATATTGAAATCATCGGAACTTGGGTTTGGGTGTTGTTTAGATACTATTGAAAGAACAAGTTTCGTGGCTATATTTCAAATTTACGGCTGCCCCTTAGATCCAAATAAAAAGGAGCAGCATTTAAGCCGCTCACAACAATAACATGAAGAATTACCTAATTTTTTAATGAATCAACTTTAGTTCACTAATAAATGGCTCGTTTTTTAAAGACTAGTGAAGAGAATTTATCTACCCTAAAACGTAGCGCAGTGCAAAACAGGGAGGTCGAGTCGGATGACGAGGATAACTTGCTGCATTTATTAATAATTCATTATATAGAAAAAGGCAAGCCAGTATAGACTGACCGCCTTCTTTATATAGTTATTATAATTAAGTAAATTGATTGCGGAGGCAGGATTTGAACCTGCGACCTTCGGGTTATGAGCCCGACGAGCTACCAGACTGCTCCACCCCGCGACGATAAAAAATAGTTATTAATTATAACAGCCTGGCAACGTCCTACTCTCACAGGGGCAAGGCCCCAACTACCATCGGCGCTGAGAAGCTTAACTTCCGTGTTCGGTATGGGAACGGGTGTGACCTTCTCGCCATTATTGCCAGACTATTTAATTGAGGTTTCATTCCCTCAAAACTAGATAATACAGAAGAAGTT
>NZ_MLYR01000080.1 GCF_001866655.1 Bacillus sp. MUM 116
ATCAACCCGTATAACTAAATGCTTCGTGGCATCTTTTTGTAAGAACATTTGCGAAAATGGCCTAGAAACTTAGTAAAGGACTCTTATTAAGATCTAAAAGTAACAAAGTTTACGAAAAGAGCCTTTGTAAAAAGTTTCGTTTCAAAAAACAATCAATGATATTATGAATTTTTCAAACATACTGTAACCTATAATTCAGGTGTTACAATAGGAGGCCGTCTATGATGAGTAGCTTGTTCATATGAATAAGCGATTTCAATTAAAATAGGTTCACTCCAAGGACGTCCTAAAAATTCAATTCCAATTGGAACCCCAATTGGAGCCGTTAAGGTAGGCCTTGAAAAACCTGCAGGAACCGTTATAGCTGGAAAACCTGTTATGGCTCCTATAATACCATTTCTCCCTGCCTGTGGCTCCCCTACCTTTGCAACAAGCTGTTTTTGATGGGGATATACAATAGCATGAAGATTGTTGTCTGCCATAGATTTGATTACAGTGTTCTTTAACTCCAAACCATAAAGCAAGCGTTCCTTATACTGCGTTTCTTCCAATGGATTTTCTAACGCCTGTGTATCCAATAAGAAGGTTTCAATTCTTTTGTCATAGGTTTTCGAATCGATAAGTTCCTTTAATGATTTTATGGAGGAACTGGTGCTATGGCCTTCCAAATAAGAATTAAATAGGGTTTTAAATTCATAAACAGTAACATCTTTTTCTAGAACACGATTGGTATCAAGCTCTGGAATATCTAAGTAGACAATCTCGGCACCGTTATTTTTTAAATCCTCAATTGCCTTTTCCATAATACTATTTACTTCCTGATGCTCTGAATCACTTCCAAATAAGGTCTTTAGGACACCTAACCTTTTCCCTTTTAACCCATCTTTTTGTAAGAATTCAGTATAGGTTGCTGGAATATGATTAACATTCCATGCTGTAGTTGAATCATTGGGATTATACCCGGCCAACACGTCCAACATAATTGCAGCATCCTGTACTGTTCTCGTTATCGGTCCTACCGTTTCCTGAGTAATTGTAGCAGGGATAATTCCCTCACGGCTTAAAAGTCCTTTTGTAGGTCTAAACCCCACAAGACTATTCGCTGAACCAGGGGAACGAATAGAATTTACCCCATCAGTTCCCATTCCAGCAGTTGCAAAATTACTGGCAATGGAAGCCCCTGTACCGCCGCTTGAACTTCCAGGAGTTCTTGTTAAATCGTATGGATTTAGCGTCTGCCCTCCTAATGAACTATAGTTCTGAGGTAACATTGCTAATTCACCAAGATTTGATTTCGCAATTATGATTGCTCCTGCTTCTCTCAGTTTTTTTACTACAAATGCATCCTTTGTCGGAACGAAATCTTTAAGTATCGTGGCTCCACCTGTTGTTGGCATATCAGCTGTATCAAAGTTATCCTTTAATATTATTGGTATACCATGTAAGGGCCCTCGTAAATTTCCTTCTATTCTTTCTTTATCAATTTGTGCGGCTTCCACGAGTGCATTTTCGTTAACACCAATTATGCTTTTCAAATTTGGTCCAGATTTATCATAAGCAGTAATACGGTCTAGATAAATTTGTACTAACTCAACGGATGTAATTTCTCCCGTTGTTAAAGCTTCCTGTAATTCTTCAATTGTCTTTTCTAATACATTAAACGTCTTTTGAATAGTACTCATTTTTTCTCCCAAAGAGCCAGAAATGGCCTTTCCTTTCTATTAATGTATAAAAGTAATAAAATGTATACAATAGATAATTTTTTAGTCTAAATTCCCGGACTACACAGATTTATCTGAATTCTCAATCGCCAATGATGTATTCCGCTGGACGACTGTTTTACAAATTAGATAAACAATCACAGTTGCCACTACACTCATAATTGCAACAGACAGTTGTGGTGCATTAAAGTTAATGAATAAAGATATGCCGGAAGCGATTACCCACGTAACAAATGCTAGTGGACGCCATGAACGTTCTGATGCAGACTTCTGTGTTTTTCGGAATACAATTTGATCCATTATCATGATTGTTCCAATTGGCGGAACAAGAATTCCAAGTAAGTTAAACCATTCAGGTAATTTACCCCAAATTCCAGATAATGCAGCAATTATACCAATTACTCCTAACATAACTGTAATCGACCTCATCCCTTTACCAGTCATGTGGGACCATCCAATTGCACCATTGTATAAACAGTGGGTACATACAGAACCTAAACTAATGAAAACAAACAGAACTGAGACAAAAGATAAAAATGATCCATGGCCTGTAAGAACCATCAAAATATTTCCGCCATTCGTAACTGCATCAGGAATAACTCCGGTCGCTACGACAATTCCTCCTACGATTTGGGCTACTAAATTCCCTACAGGAAAAGCAGTAATTGATGCCAAAACTGCTTCCCTTCCATTTTTGGACCAACGAGTAAAATCCGCTGTCATTGTCCCAGAGTCAGCAAACCCGGCAAAAACCATAGACGCCACCATACCCATTGTAATCGCTCCTGCAGAACTAACAACAGGCTTATATTCCAAGATACCAGTAACTCCTGATTTTACTGCAAACACAATTGCCACAATACTGAGAACAACATAAAGTGGAGCGGCAATCCAGCCTAAAACAGATAGTGCCTTTATTCCCAAGAAGGTGATTGCGATATAAATCAAACCACCCACTATAATCATCAGGATTTCATTATATCCAAATGTATTATGCATCATTGCTCCAGTTAACCCTACATTAACTGCAAACCAACCAATTACGACTACTGCAAGCAAACCAGAAACTAAATAATATCCCCTTTTCCCAAAGGATTCTTTAGCTAATAGATTAAAGTTTAATCCAGTTTCCCCAGCACGGTAACTAAGGAATCCGACGAATATAAACAAAGCAAGATTTCCTAAAAGCATACCTATTGCTCCATTTACAAACCCTAACTGAGCCACAACAGTACCGCCAAATACAGCACTAAATAATTGCATTGGGAATCCAAACCATACAGCAACTATTGAACCTAAAGATTTCCGGTAGTCTTTTGGAACAGCTACCTGTTCAAATTCAGGATCTAAAGACCTTTGTTCCATTTCTTTACTCATTTTATTACCTCCTAATTAAGACTAGCAAATAAATTAATAGAGCAAATCAAACTAGTAGGTTTCTCTAAGATGGTTCATGTGAATCAGTTGTCTAAATCAATGGGGATTCGTCAATCACAGTTCATAACTTCTTTCAATTTTCTTTACTCTATTTGTTAAAACTCCAATTGGCTGAATTTCGCACTCTACCACATCGCCATCCTTCAAAAATCTTGGAGGATCACTTGCATAGCCACAACCCCCAGGTGTAGCTGTTGCGATGATATCGCCAGGTTCAAGTGTAAATCCTTCAGAAATTGCAGCAATAATTTCTGGGATCTGGAATAACATTGAGCTGGTAGAAATTTCTTGGCGAACTTCTCCATTTACACGTAAAGTCATAAAAAGGGAATGAGGGTCTGTTATCTCTCCTTTGTCTACTATTGCAGGACCAACTGGGCAAAATGTATCGAGGCCTTTTCCCTGATAAAATTGAGAAACTCTAAACTGAAGATCCCGTGCGCTGATATCATTTAATATCGTATAACCAAAAACGTGATCCATGGCAGCAGTAACAGGTATATTTCTCCCACGTTTACCGATTACAAAACATAGCTCAATTTCATAATCAAGCTTATTCGTTAATGTCGGATCCAGATGAATAAAATCATTGGATCCTATAACTGAGGATGCCGGCTTGGCAAAAAATACTGGAACTTCTGGCAATTGATACGGAGCTCCTGTTGCTTTTGAATTTTGTTCAATATGCTCCTCATAATTTAAACCTAAACATATCACTTCCCGACGTGGTCGTGGGAGCGGAGCTAATAGTTTAACAGATTCTGAAGGAACAGCAAATTCATCAAGTAAACCGCTTTCAAACCATGCACTCCAGTTTTCATAAATCAGAGGTAATATGAATTCGTGGTCTTCAATAAAATCGGCCATTGAAGTAGGAGGTCTTTTTACTAATTGTGTATCCTCCAATAATTCAGCAATGATAACAATCTTTCCATCCCATTCAATTCCGTAGCTATATTTGGCGAGTGGTTTTGTTTCAAAAGATACAAATCGCATTTTATTCCCCTTTTAAAAACAATATTTTTTCCGCAAATTATTCTTGAGTCATACTTCCTTTGATAGTCAGTACCTCCAAACAATATAATTTGTGTGTATTCCCTTTCTAACTCCCCTTTCTTATCATTGGATTTACTACTAGCAGTAACCTTATTTTCTGGAGAACACCTCCTCAATTAAATCGTTAAATCGCCTACAAAATGATTGGTTAAATAGTTTTTAAGGTATTAAAAAAATGATTAAGTAATTTACTGATAGCCGCTTACAAAAACATCAATATATGAGCTCTCAAACTCCACTTCCCATGTCGTCTGTCGACAGATAATCCAATATCATTAAGACTTTTAGTTATATGCACCGTCCTTGTTGCTTATTACAAAACAGCGTTTCTAATTAATCATAAATAAAGAATACCATCACATTTTTGTAAATTCAATATTAATTTTTAAATTTTCTTAAAATTATTTAACAGAAGGTAACTCGTTTAACATCATTACACCCTTAACAAACAAATAAATTAAATCCACTCTTAGGATTCTCTCACCCCTTAAATTTTTTCACCTCTTATGTAACATTTTGTCGAATAATATGATATATTTATCAAGAATTTTGTCGAATAATATCAGCGTTAAGCAAAAAGTCCGATCACATTCAGCAAGACAGGGAGTTAATAACTTTCTTACGAACCAATACGAATTTACTATCAGCCTTCAACTTATCAATATAAGTCTTTGATAATCAAAATTCTAAAATTAAATTTTTTTGAGGTGCAAATATGGCATTTAATCTTAAAAGTAAATTGTTAGAGAAGAAAAAAAAGAAGGAAATACTTGTTCGTAGATTAGATTTGCTGTTGCAACAAAACAGAAAATTGAAGTCTGATAGAAAAGAATCTTAGACTAATTCTCACTTAAAAGCTTCAATAACTACCTCCCAACTCATCCATAAATAAAAAGAGATTCAAAATTTATGAATCTCTTTTTGTTCTACTACTCTTTTAAATTAATTATCGAACTACCACTGCAAATTTTCTTTATAGCCACCTAATAAAAGGTGGGATGCTTTGAGGAAAGTTAAATAGATTAAATGGATCATATTTAGTTTTCACTTCGCGAAGCCTGTTAAAATTTTCACCATAGTATGCAGTTGGCCAATTTCTAATAATACGATCCGGCCAATTTACATAGTCACCTGTTGTATAAGGTGATAAGGCTCGCCTTAATTCTTCGATCCAGCGAATGTTAATCTCTTCATCATCTGGATCTTTCCATGTAGCAAGATACTCCTGTGCAATAATGGCTTTCCGGTAGTAGAAAGCAGTTGCATTTGGGGCAACCCTACCGGCTGCTCCTCCAAGAGATTGGTGCCAGATACTTGAATTTTCATTTGGAGCATTGGCTAATAATTGTTTCATCTTCGAGATTGCTTCCTTAGGAAAAGGTGTATTAAGAAAAGATCCTGATCTTTTAAGCAGGGCTGGTCGATTCCCACTTGGATCGTCAAAAAATCGCACTGCCTTAATATAGGGGATTTCCTTTATCGATACACTTGTAGGTGAACCAGTGTTGGTTAAAGGTTGGAGAATCTGTTTTAACCTGGATGATGTGCCTACAAATTCACCTTGAACAATAATTTGGTTTGCTTTTCTTGATTTTAATTCAATTTCTGATGTAAGGTGTTCATCCGTATTTGGCGCCCAACTCTGCCAGGCATTAAATACAGCTTCTAAATCTTCCCACTCCCATATAATAGAGAATACTGACACCTTGGAAATGGGGTGCACATTGAATGTAAGGGAAGTAACAACACCAAAGTTTCCTCCTCCTCCCCCACAGCAAGCCCAAAAAAGATCACTATGTTCTGTTTTGTTTGCTTTAATCAATTCAGCATCTTTACGTCCACTTGCTTTTACCATTTCAATTTCAACCAAATTGTCACAAGTTAGCCCAAACAAGCGGGTTAACATCCCAATCCCCCCGCCGAGTGTAAGTCCAACAAGCCCCACACTACTTTCGGTTCCTGCGGGAATGGTTGTACCATATTTCCATAATGTATTATATACTTGTCCTAAATTTGCACCAGCCTCTATTTTTACCGTCATGGATTTACGATTGAATGTGATTCTGTCCATTTCGCTTACATCAATGATAAGACCACCATTAACTAATGAAAAATTTTCATAGCTATGCCGGCCGCTCCTCACTCGAAACGGTATATTTTTCTCCCTCACCCATCTCACTGCATTTAAGACATCTTGGACATTCTGACAAAATACAATAACCCTTGGGAATATTGGGATGCTTAAATTATTATTTATTCTTGCCTGTCTATATTCAGGATCATCAGGTGTCACGATTCGTCCAGTAAGCTCCGTCTTTTTCAATACATAACCCCTTTCACAATAGTTTTGAGATATGTAATATACTATGGGGAATTTTAAAAAAAGACATAGGCAGCTATATGGGGAAATATAAGGAGTTAATAATGTTCATAGTGTTGCTTTGCTCCATAATCTTGATACTGGTGAGTATCTGATACCAAGTGGTCGCCATTATAGCCTACTGTTTCCTGCGGGTTATACAAAAATCTCATATATGCTGAAAAAAGTATCCGAACTGATTTTGAGGACAAGCATATGATAAATTAAATCTTATTTTTAAAGGAGGGATAAATATGAATCTTAATACTGTACTCATCGAATGGAACCCAACTACGGGCATGCTTACCTACAGCGTTGAAGGACATATGCAAACATCGATCGTCGTTTCGATGACTAAACCGCGTCGCGCGCAGCTCAATCGGTTCCTTTCTAACGATCAAATGCTTCCAATCATAACGCGTTGGAACGCACTGATTGAGATGACCAAGGGTCCGGTTACTTTTGGTCCAACGAACTCACCAGATAACATCCCAAACACCTTCAGCGGGATAATAGGTGAGCTTGCGACTGCCGGAGTAAATATGCAAATTCATCTTAAACACCAGTACAATATCGTAACCTCTCTCTGCCCTATTCCTATTATTCCACCAAATCCGTATAATCCATAAATTATTATCTAGAGGAAAGCACATTGTATTAACGCCGCCATACTTTATTTTAAAAATCCCTGTTTTGATACCTACAGATCTAACTGAACGCAATTATTTAAGAAATAGTCCACGTAAATATCACAACAAATTTCCAATGGTAACCCTTCATATAATCCAGCATTATATGGAGACAATGGTGAATACGTAAATAATTTACTTATTACCACTGTTTTTAGTGGTAATTTTTCAAACAAGGATAATAATTAAAAATTATAAGTTTGGGTCATTAAAAAATAATTGATCTTACTGCTGTTTTTACCTTTGTCGAGGGTAAATTAAACATAAAATTACAAAAGATTTATGATCTTTAGACAACAATAGAGAAAAACGGATTTAGCTGCTCACTGGTTTTGCTCTCGGGTATCTAAATAACATGCAGGATTTAAGCGTACCAATCGCAAAATACTGAATTCTGATAAAACAGAATTTTAATAAAAGAAACAGCACTCTAAATATTAGCTTTTTAACTTACAAGATTTAGGATGAATTCACGAAGGTATATGTTTACAAGCTTAAAAAATGGGCTAAAGGCGCCATTTGAACTACATAAAATTTCAAAGAGAAACTGTTACAAGTGATTAAAGCTATCGACACTTTATTTTTCTTTTTCTCTCATTTATTTATATCACTGAATGGAATAACGCCCCCCCGATTGGATATTATCTGCTTAAATCAATTTCTAAGTGACTTAAATAAAAAAAGTGCTAAGAGAGTTTTTATTTCCTCCTCAGCACTTACCTATGATTAAGTTATAAAGCGATGGTTGTTATTTGAGCTTTCCCAGTAATCCCACACTTTTCTTTTTTATACTCAAGGTACTTACCGAGAAATGAGAAATTCAAAAGCTCTTGTATTACACCGCTTTTTCAATATTCATTTTTTATTCCAATCTCAATCTCTTTCTTTAAGCAATGTTCACACTTAGTCAGATACGATTCATGCTGTTCGATAATAACATAGCCGCAATCAAAACAAATTTTTGAAGGGAGATTTTTATAAAACCCAAGGTAATCAGTGTCTTTCCGTTCAATTGTAATATTTGCGCACATAAAAATCCTCCTCTTAATCTAGTTTATTAATCCTGAATGAAATTTCAGTCTAACTAGTTCATTGGTATAAAAGTATACATTTCATTAATACAATTTTTATTAATAATTAGATGGCCACATTACCGTTTTATAATAAACAACGATGTTTCATTTTAAGCTTAATAAAAAAGACCTGTATTACCAAGTTATTTTTTTAGTCGATATTAAAATATAACAACCATTATAATAATCACCGATATTACCTGCCAATGCTTGCTACCATTAAGGACCAAAGCTAATATAGGTACTTAAGTTTATAAGTGCATATTTACAGAATTTTAAGGAAATGACTTTTTTAAAAATTTAACTTCCAAGTTTAACTATGACTGGATACTTTCAATAGGAAATTTCCGGTTTTTAAGGAACTCGTTTACGTGCCAGTTATTGTAGCCACCTTTCTTTTTTTATTTCATAAATATCACGCCTTTCTATTATGTGTTGCTTATTAAGAAATACAGTTTCTCTTAAATCTTTTGTTGAAATGAATTTTATCATAGATAAGAAATTATTTCAAGAATATTCAGAATATATTTTCGTCAAAATTAAGGGGTGCCGTATCATAATTAATTTTCCCTTCCAGCTTAATCGCTGGTAAATCATTTGCCGAAAAAGATTAAGCCGGGTTATCAAGAGGCAATCGGAACGATCATGCACATCCGCCATATCATTTGATAGATTAAGTCGAGTATAAAAATGACCCCTATTTTTCATAAGTGACGACAAATAAAGAAAAGTTTTCAATTCAATTTTCTTTATTTATCGTAATGTCTATCCAGCTAATTTCGTTGTTACCTTATTCCAATCAACCATTTTCTCTAAAATGATCGATATGATTACACCCATAATGAGACCGTTTGTAATTAATGGTTGCAATAGAACTGGAAAACTGCCGAATAAGGCCGGAGGGATATTCATAAGACTGACTCCAATTAGTACCGGGCCTGCTAAACGGAATATCGTTTCCGAGTTAAAGAATGTACCCTTTAAGCTGTTTAATGCTGTCCCAAACAATTGAAGATACGCGACAAATAAAACCGCATTGCCTATTGTTAGTGGCATGGTTCCTAAAAATTCAGCTAAAGGCGGGATAATTCCAAGGAGGATAAACACGAAACCGCTAATCATAAACGGCTTTCTCCTATATAATTTTGTACTTTGTAAAAATCCGATTGTGGATGTAAAGGGTGTAAAAGGAACTAAGCCAAAAATGGCAGTGATAACCCCAAAAATCCCCGTTAAAAAAATTGAGCTTTTGTATTGTTTTCTTTCTACCTTTTCCTTATATACATCTGCAGCAGCTTGAATGGAGGCAAAAGAATTCGTCAAAGTCAGAAGGGATGCAAAAAAAGAGACGAAAACAATCCCTGGCTCTAAGTTCGGAGCTCCAAGAGGAAATATGGTGAATGCCATACTAGAAGAGCCTTCTACCGAAAGAGCTGAAGGGAAAATAAGTCGATACACTAACCATCCTACAACAATTCCTATCAGAATCGAAAAATTGCCAAAAACTCTTCCGCCTTTAATCTTTAATAGAGCTACGAAAATAACAACCCCAATTGAAACAAAACTAACAGGGAGATCAATTGTCCCATTTTCAGTTATTTTGAACATTCCTTTGAAAAAAATAAAGATGAGCTGAAAGGTTAGCAAAAAAATATATACGCTTATTACCATCGGATTAATGATTTTTTGTATAATCGAAATAAAATTGAACACTGCAATTAGAACAGTTACAGCTCCTGCGAGCAGAAAACCTGTTGTAATTCCTCCCCCAACTGTTGCATAGTCCATCCCAAGTGCGGAAGCCGAAATCCCCATATTTAGCATTAAGCCCCACATTAATCCAGAGTGGCTATCCAATAATGGATAACGATGGCCAACCCAGGCCTGCAGTATACTAGCAATGCCTGTAAAGATAAAAGAGCATCTTATCGTCATTTCAATCGTTTCGGCAGGAAGCTGAAACGCAGCTCCAACAGAAATTGGAACAACAACCGTATTGGCAAACATAAAAAAAAGCCACTGTGCAGGAGACAAGAACGCTACAACCGCTCCTTGCTTTATCATGAATCGACACCTCTTCCAAAAACAATGATTACTTTATGAATCCTCCTGATTGAAATATATAGGATTTATTTATATAAAATGAAGAGAAGCGACTGTCTTCATTACAATCGCTCCTCTTCAATCACTTATTATATGAATGTTTAAAGCATCAATCGACTTTTTAAAGACATATACTTACATATTTAGTTTAACAAATTTATAGTTTATACATTCATTTTTACTATTAATATCTCGTAATATCCATTGGCAATGAACCAGCAGCAAAGCCTACAAACATGAATCGCTCTGTTCCTGTATTTCTCATTCCATGAATTTGATTAGGTTTAGCTAATAATACCATGCCTTTTTTAATCGGAATTTCATTCTCTAAGTCCGGGAAATAAATTCCTTCCCCCTCCATGCAAACCCAAATATCATCAACATTCGAATGGGAATGTAAATATAATTCCTGGCCAGGCTCAAGACACCAAACGGCTCCAACTGTTTTATCTGTTTCATAGAAATAGTTTTTTTGCGCTTCATCAGGATCAAATTTTGCGATCTTATCAATTTCGAAAACTCTTTCTGCTTTTATCGCTTCGATGTTTGTCAAAGTCGCTTTCCCTTCCACTTCCCAACACCTCATTTTTCTTATTTTTTTTGCTATTTTCGCATACTTTGTTGCGAATTTTATATATGATCATTAACAATGAAGAATATATTTTCTTTCTATTCTTCATTTAAGCTATCATTATGCTTATTTACAAGGCAGCGTCACGGTTGCAATCTTTAGAATAAACGTATGTTAAATTTTCTCTGCCTACAGCATAAGCTGCCTGATGTACATATGGTCCCATAAAAATGTAATCTCCTTTTTTCACTGGAACCCATTGATTGTCTAGATTATACATACCTTCTCCTGAAAGTAAGTAGGCACCATGCTCTTGTACATGTGTTTCGATAAACGGATGGCATGCAGCAGGGTCAAAAGAAAGAATGTGAAAATTCATATCAAAATCTAGGTCTGTCGGTAAAAGATCTTTAATATTGACATTATGCATATCATCATAATTTCTATATTCAATCTTGTTCGCATGGTCTGAATAAACCCATGGTTTCCGTCCTTCAAGTGGACGATATTTTTGTTTGTAAAGGAATAGTTTTGATTCTCCGCCCCATTGGTTTTCTAAATACATTTTTGTTCCTGGAGGACAGTATAAATATCCGCTTTCTTCAAGAATAAATTCTTGCTCACCTGCAGCAGCTTTAATTTTGCCTTCAATAACATAGACGAACGTCTCGATATTTTCTTCCCCGCCGAATCCCTCACTATTTTTACCATCTTGCTGCATGGTTACAACGTAATCAACAAAGCTTGCTCCAAGTTTTGGTGAACCTAAAATCGAAATAATGCAATTTTCAAATCCTGGAATTACATTGTTAACCAAACCTTCAGGTGCGATTAATGCATATTTACCGTGCTCAATGATTGATCTGCTTGATAATAAGTCTTTAGGATAACCCATCTTATTTAAACTCCCCTTATGCTTTTATTCTTTGAATTATTCGTTTCTAATTAAATGTTAATCGTTTTCACTTCATTCGTCATTATCACTAATGAATAAAAACACTTTTTATTTTTGTTTACTTTGGATAAATTGAGACTTTTACTTCTACTATTTTCTTAGTCCTTGCATATCTCCCACTTTTCTTTAAACATCTAAAAAAGCTAATAATAGGACATGAGACAGTTATCTAGTCCTGTTATTAGCTTTTTGCTTCCTAATATATGGTATTATTTGGAGTTGATTTCGGTTTTTTCCCCAATTGTAATATTGCCATTTTCAAAGACAACCTTTCCATTTACGATCGTTGTTGTCACTTTTCCTTTAAAGGTTTTTCCAACATATGGGGATTGCTGATGGCGGTAGAACAAATCTTCCTGTTTCAGCTCGAAGCTTTCGTTTAGATTTACTATTGCCAGATCGGCATCACTATCAACGGCAATGATTCCTTTTTGCGGATAAAGTCCGAACAGCTTAGCAGGATTCGCAGCCGTTAACTCAACAATCTTTTCTAAAGGCAGATTACGATTAAAATACCCTTCAGTCAACATAATATTCAGTGTAGATTGAGCACCTGAAATACCGCCCCAAGCCTTGAAAAAGTCTCCATTTGTTACTTTTTTCATGCTTGGCGGTGCAGGAGAATGGTCAGAAGCTATGACATCAATTTCACCATTTGCTACAGCAAGCCATAGCTGTTCTACTTCTTGATCATCTCGCAGTGGTGGACAACATTTTGCCACCCCGCCTTTTTCCTCTAAGTCTTTCAAAGTCAATGATAAATAATGAGGACATGTTTCCACAGTAATATCTACACCTCTCTGCTTAGCCTCATTAATGACTTCGACGACTTTTCGGCTGCTCGCATGAACGATATGCAGTTTACAACCTGTCGCTTCAGCATACGAAATAATCCTTCTTACCGCTTCAATTTCGGAAATAATCGGTCTTGATTCTACAAAGTCTCTAGCAGATGTTTTATTTTGCCTTTGTTTTTCTTCAGCGAGCTGATCACAAATGACCGTACTTTCGGCATGTACTGCTAATAAAGAACCGATTGAAGCGATTTCATTCATTCCTTTAAAAATCGCCCTATCATCTACATGATTGAAATCGGCAATTCCACTTGGCGACATAAAAGCCTTAAAACCAATAACCCCATTTTCATAGAGTTCCTTAATATTCTCAATATTTTCTGGTACAAGTCCACCCCAGAAGCGGCAATTGACAACCGACTTTTCTTCGGACAAGGCTCTTTTTAATTCCAAATTTTCTTTATTAATTGTTGGAGGTGTACTATTTAATGGCATATCAAAATAGGTTGTTACCCCACCTGCTGCTAAACTTCTACTACCTGTTCGTGCCCCTTCCCATTCAGTCCTGCCTGGCTCATTAAAGTGGACATGGGTATCAATTAATCCAGGTAGGATGTGCTGTCCACTTGCATCAATCTCCTTCTCTGCAGTTGCTGCTAAACTTTTCCCGACAGACATTTCTTTAATTTTCCCGTCTTTAATGGCAATATCCCCTTGAACAATCGTGTCTATTACAATATTTCCATTTCTAATAATTAAATCATATGTACCCATAGTTTCCCTCCCCTATAGTAAAAACCACATGATAATAAATGATTTAGTCCATTCTTCTTAACAAATTAGAAAAACTTTAATCCACTTTTGTAAATACTACCAATATTCAAATTATTTGTAAAATAACTCTTCTTTACGATTAAGCACATTTCGCTATATGTTCCTGCTGCTAACCTTTTATCGTAGTAAATAATCCATTATGAACAAGAGCTGTATTAATAATGAATGCAAAAATGATACCTGTGAAGACTCCATTACCTAATAGAATGACCAATTCCCCATTTGTATTCCATCTTAGATCGTTTACATAATAAGAATCCTTTTGTGCAATTTTTTAAAAACAGTTTCATTCCACATCAATTCTTTGTACAATTAATTTTAAATGATTTAATTTTCAAAATCATTATTCACTCTAAACAATTTAGTTAGAGATTTTTGTTTAAACAAAACAAAAAAATATCTATACTTGTTCAATCATTAAAAATATACTTGGCAAAAGGAAGGTAAAAGAGGGGTTAGAATGAAAATTGTCGAAGATTTATTTTTCGTAGATGTATTACAAGAAGCAAAAATTCTCGCTGGACATGCCGGACTCAAAAGGAAAGTTGAATCAATTGAGATATCAGAAACTCCTGACGTCATCAATTTTTTAGCCGAAAATTCCTTATTATTGACGACAGGCTACGCCTTTAAAGATGCCCCGCAGCAGTTAGGTAATCTCATTTCGCAAATAAATGAGCGTCCATGTGCTGGAATTGCGATTAAGCTTAAACGATTCATTGATGTCATTCCACAAGAGGTAATCGATTTAGCTGACTCATTACAATTTCCAATCATTCAAATTCCGGAATCATTAACATTAGGTACGGTTGCCCATCAATTATTAAGCTTTATTTGGGATAACCAAATTGAAGAATTATTTTACGCGATTCATGTACACAAGAAATTTACCAATATGATGATGAAAGGCTATAGTTTGCATTCTTTAATCGAAAACCTTGGTTCTTTATTAAAATGTCCTGTTCTCCTTCTAGATCCTATCGGTGATGTAACATCGTTTTCCCACCATTTTCAAACGGGAAATATGAAAATCGTCATGGAAAATGTGGAGGATCATTTTAAACGTAATCTTGATAACTACCGAGAAAAAAATGAACTTACAATCGATATCACTCGTGAACATCATCCAGGAATTTCGTTAAAAATGTTTAGAGTAAAAACGATGAACCCATATCCATATTTAATGATCATTTTAAATCCGGAGAAACTGCCATATCCTTCTTCACAATTAGCCATCGAGCAAGCATCAACTGTCATATCATTCACCTTGCTTAAAAACGAGGCGATTAGAGAGAACAGCCGTATGTTAGAAAATCACTTTTTTGCTTCGCTTGTTGATGGAAACGTATCTACTAAACAAGAAATTATTCACATGGGAAAACAGTATGGCCTATTAGACAATCAGAAATACGTTTGCATTGTATGTAAGATAGATGATAATAAACAAAGCACAGATATCATGAATAGGATATACGATTATTTATATAAATTTTTTAAGCAATCATTTTTAAAAATCGATAATAAAAACATCGTTTGCATGAAAGATTCATATTTTGTGATTTTAATGCAGTTTCCTTCAAATATTGATGAGCCAAATAAAAGCTCAATTGAAGAAAGACTTATAGAATTTCAGGATGAGGCTTATACAAATTTGAAAATTTCACTCTCGTTTGGAATCGGTAACTTTTTTAATGATCTTACCAATATTCCTGTAACATATGAAGAAGCGGTGAAGGCGTGGAAACAAGGAGAAGAATTGTTTCAATACAAATTTATAAATTTTTATGAAACGAAGCAATTAAAGGAACTGATTCGATTAATTCCTGAAAAAGATCTGCGGAAATTTTACGAAAATACGTTGCGCTCTCTGGCATATCCGAAAAATAAGGATGAAGAAGACTTAGTTAATACTTTATTTGTCTATTTAGATAATAATTGTGAAATTGCCATTACCTCCAGAAAATTGTATGTACACAGAAATACAGTGAAATATCGAATTGCCAAATGTGAGGAAATTTTAAACTCTTCCATCCATGATTCACAAGATTCGCTGCAATTACGGATCGCGTTACTTTTACGATCAAATTTCACTTAAATGAGAGGGAGTTAATCAGACCTTTCAATGAAAATCAAAGACTGTTTTAGCAAACTTTGTTGCCATTTACTTAGTAGTGAGGAGTGGTTGATTTCCTCTCCAGATGCTCGCTTTCCGCGGGGCGGGCGGTGAGCCTCCTCGCGGAAACGCCTACTTGGGTCTCACCTGTCCCGCATAACCTATATAAATAGCAAAGGATCCAAGTAATCTTGAATCCCTGACAAAATATCACATATTCTTAAAATAAAGATGGGTTTTCTCAAGTATTCGACCATTTTCTAACTAAGAATATAAATGATAGTAATAGATTGATCTAAAATATAGTATTTATTAATAAAAACATGATTGGAATGGTTGATAATGAAATAATGGTCGATAGCACTGTTGTAATGGTTCCAAGCTCTTCATCTGCTGAGTATTTAGAAAATAAAATGGTAGCAAGAGTTAGAGATGGCATCATCGATTGAATCAACACAGTTTGCGTAATTTCCGTTTCAACAGAAAAGATATGAATCATCAGTGCAACAACTAAAGGCATTATAATTAGTTTAACAGAAATTGGAATCCATACTTGCTGACTTGATTCTCGAACTTTTTCACGTCTTAGTGTCATAATAAGCACACCGATGTAAAACATAGCAAGCGGTGCAGCCATCCCCGCTAACTGTTCTGTCACTTGAATAAGTAAATGAGGAGGCTTTATATTGAAAAATGCAAGCACAATTCCAACGACAATTGCAGCAGTTGGAATATTTACCATTGCTTTTAAGGTTTGAAATGTAAAACTCCCTTTTTTCTGTAGAATTAAGACACCGACTGTCCAGATTGTAAAATCTACACCAGCATCAAATATAGCAGCAAATAGTGCACCTTTAGGTCCAATAAGTGCAGCGCATAATGGGATTCCGATAAACCCTGTATTCCCTAATCCCGATAATATAGACAGTTCTCTTTTTTTCTTTGAATGTCTTTGAAAAATATTTGCAAGCCCCCAGCCAAGCCCAATACCTAATAGATTAATAAATATAGATATCAGAAAAACGAAAGCAATTAATTTAAATGTCTCACTATCCAAATCCACTTGAAAGATACTTGATAGGATAATACATGGCATTGCTACATTTACAATCAAACTAATAAACATCTTTCGAGTATGCTCATTGAAAGAAAATGTTTTTGAAAAAAAAGCACCGATTGTAATTAGAATGCTAATTATTATAATTGATTGAATAATTAATAAAATTCCCATTTTTATCCTCTTTTAATTTCCGTATGGAAATATAAGTTACATTCCAATACGTCTCATTGTTTTTAAGAACTTCTCCGTTTTTTCCAGTTGAGGTATATGTCTTGTATCTTTGATCAAGATTAATTTTTTATCAACTGCATCAATTTGTCTGATTTAACTTAGATTGAAGAACTTTGTGGTGAAATACCCTCTTTTTGTTTCAACTTTTCTCTCATTAACTGAATCATCGCTGAAATATCTTTTTTACCTAGATTTGATTCTAGTGCTTCACTAAGTAATTCAGTGACTTTATTCCCTAAAGGCATGTCAACCTGATAACTTTCTGCCATTTCATTTACAATCGTGATATCTTTGTGTAATAATCCTAATTCAAATCCTGGTTGAAAATTGTTAATCGAAATGAAGTTCGTATAATGTCTTTCTAATATTTTACTTTGTGCATAGCTTACGCTTAAAATTTCAGTGAGCAAATCTAAGTTTATTCCTGCTTTTTCTGCAAGAACAAATGCTTCACTAACAGCCTGTGAATGTGCACTTACCATATATTGATTTATTAATTTAATACTTGAACCACTGCCTACTTCACCAAGGTGATAAACATTCCCGCCTAAAATATTAAATATCGGAAGAACTTGATCAAATGTCTGCTTTGCCCCGCCAACCATAATACTAAGAGTTCCAGCCTCCGCCCCTATTGTCCCGCCACTGATTGGAGCATCTAGAAACTCAATGTTTTTTGCGCTTGCTTCATGATGAATCTTTTTATTTAAATTTGGTGATACCGTACTAAAATCGATGAGAATTAAATGTTTTTTACCATTTGAAATTAAGCCTTCTTCACCTAGATACACATCCTCAACATCGCTTGGTAAAGGCAGGCACGTCATAATGACATCCATTTCGTTAGCAAGTTCTTTTATTGATTTACCGATAAGTCCGCCTACTTTCTCAAATTCATATTCTCGTTGTTTACTTCTGTTCACACCATATACGCAATATCCTGCGTTAACTAAATTATGTGACATTGGGAATCCCATATTTCCTAAACCAATAAATGCAAGCTTCATGTCAAATCCTCCTATTTTTCGTTTAATCCGTATGTACTAGACGGAAAAACTAACTTTTCTATTATTCTTGAAGTAAAAAACTTGTGATCCTATATAGCCGAATCACAAGTTTTTAAGAAAGTCTTTTTAATTAATCATCTATTTAAATCATAATCATGATTTTTATTATTGCTGTTTTCCAGCTATTTTCATAACTGTAGATAAAAGCACTTTTGCTCCGGCACCCATATCTTCATCTGTCACGTATTCATCAGGGTGATGACTAAGGCCATCTTTACAACGAACAAAAATCATCGCAACATTCGTCACATCGGCTAACGCCATTGCATCATGACCAGCACCACTCACTAGCTTGATAACGCTTCCACCCTGTTCACTAATTGATTGTTCAATTAAGGTCATGATTTCTTCGTTACAGTATACCGGGTCAGCTTCCATTACTTGTTCAAATGTAATTTGCAATCCTCTATTCTCAGCTATTCTTTCACTTTTCATTAAAATAGCATCAATCGCTTTTTGTTTACGTTCAACATTTAAATCCCGAATATCGAGCGTTCCTGTAACGAAACCAGGTATGACATTACTCGCACCAGGACTAACTGTAAGTTTACCAACTGTTGCAACTAATGGTTCGTTTTCGAGTGCAATTTTCTCGATAAAAGAAATAAGTTCACTTGCACCTAAAAGGGCATCTTGTCTAATACCAACAGGAACTGTCCCTGCATGACCCGGTTTTCCAATAATGTCAAAAGAAAATCTTGTCGCACCGGCAATCCCAGTAACGACTCCAACAGCCTCATTTTCCTTCTCAAGAACAGGTCCCTGTTCGATATGAAGTTCTAAATAAGCAAGAAGTTCCTCAGGAGTACGTCTTGCGTTTTTATAAGCATCTGGATCAGAAATTCCAATTGCTTTTAAAGCTTCAGCAATTGTGATTCCATTTTCATCTGTTCTTTCCAAATCTTCTGGAGTAAAAGTTCCAGCGATTGCTTTGCTTCCAAGGAAAGTTGAATGAAATCTTACTCCTTCCTCATCACAGAAACCAACTACCTCAATTGGATTGTCTAAAATAATTTCATTATCGCGAAGGTATTGAACAACTTCTATTCCCGAAATAACACCTAAAATTCCATCATACTTACCTGCTTCAATGACACTATCTAAATGGGAACCAATCATTAAAACGGGTGCTGTTGGAATTTTCCCTTCATAACGGCCGATCATATTATTAAGACCATCTTTTCTTACTGACATCCCTGCTGCTTTCATCCACTCTTCAACAAGTTTTTCGGCTTTCGTACTTTCTATGGTGAATGGTAATCTTGTGACACCGACAGTAGTAGATGAACAACGAGCAAGTTCTTCAATTCTAGTACTGATTCTTTTCGCATCAATGTTCCGCTGCAGTTTAAGCAAACAAATACTCCCCTTCCTATTTAATCAAAATAAGATCATAGTGTTGTTTATAACAAAAGGTAATTTTTAGTAGAATCATAACATCCTAGGCAGATGATAGACAATAGGGGAATCACAAACGAGTTAAACGATTGATTCATTCGTTTAGTTTTTGTGTATTTTTCAATTTGATATTACTCAGCGACAAGTACAAATACTTGTCGCTGAGTGAAGCAGTTGCAATTTAATGAGAAAGACTTACGAAGCGTCCTTTTGTTGAATGCACTAATGACCATGCATCAATAAGCGTACGTTTTGACTGGGCAATGACAATATCTGATGACTCTGTACCAACTGGTTTTACCTCAAAGGCAACAACATTCTTATTCCCTTCACCGATATAACCAATTTCTAATAGAGCTCGTAAGTACTCTGCTAATTCTGGAACATCTACTTCACTTCCTGGATAGCCGAAACGAGGATGCTGATCACCATAGGCAGGATCAGAAGTATCTTTAATGTAGCAATTTCCGATATGTGCATGATTAATATAGTCACGAGCAACCGTTAATGCATCAATTGACGTTTCGCGCTGCATTGGTAAATGACTTAAATCAAGCATTAAACCAAAAGTAGGATCTACTTTACGAACCTCTTTTGCCACTTCAACAGCAAGTTTATTAGAACCGATTAAACATTTTTTATCTGTCTCATCATCAAATGTTTCAAGTGAAAGAATAAGATCACCTTTAGATCTTGCATATTCACATAATTCTTTAATCGATTCTGTTAATAATTGTAACGCAGTATCTTGATCAGCATCTGGCTTTGCACCGCTTAAGAAACCAAATTTAGAAGCATTTAATTCGTAAGCCTGGTCAATTCCACCTTTCACTAATTCGATCGCTCTTCTACGCTCAGCTTCATCAAAAGAGTTAAGGTTTCCTTTGTTTCTTAAAAGAATTGGTTGTGCACCAAATCCGACTTTCATTCTGCCAGATTCTAAAATTTGCGCAACCTCTTTACGATCTTCAAGGTTGTTAATAGATGTAATCTCAATTCCAGAGAAGAAATCATCTTGCACAATTTTCTTAACTGTTTCAACAGTTGGACCGTCTCCACCCATTGTTTCAGGATAAGCCATAAAATGGACAATTCCGACTTTCATTGAATTATGAAGATTTGCTGACATGTTTTCGCCGATTTTTCGGCTTCCCTCCTTTAATATTAAAACTTTTACGTTAATTTGATTCCATTTACATAACCGTTATTTGACAAGATTAGCTTTGAAGCAATTGGAAAATGACCAATTGCTTCATTACGTTCTCAGAGATTTATAAAGTAATAATTATTTAGAATAGTTGATTTTATCGGAATACTTAAATCCGTTAAGTGCCCCGTTATTAGAGAACTCACATGCTTTTTCAGGATCACCATCAACTAGTACTTCGATAATATATGGTTTACCTGAGTCAACTGCACGTTGTAATGCTGGTTTGATATCATCATAATGAGTAACGAGCTCACCACGAACACCCATTCCTGCTGCAGTTTTAACGAAGTCAATTCCCCGTTCACTATGTTCACCATCAGTTAATTCGTTCTTGTATTCTAAGTCAGTCGAAATGCGGCGGTTATCATAGAACCAGTTTTGTTGTTGACGAATTAATCCAAGTAATGAGTTGTTCATACAGAAAATGATGACTGGGATATCATGCTTTGCAGCTGTCGCAATATCTTGTAATGACATTCCTAAGCTTCCGTCTCCAAGGATGTTAACACTTTGTCTTTCAGGGAAAGCAAGTTTTGCTGCCATTGCTGCACCAAGTCCCCACCCCATTGTACCTGCACCACCAGTTAATAGGTATGTTCTTGGTTCATACGTTTCAAATAATTGGCAAGACCAGATTTGGCTGATACCGCAGTCATGTGATACAAATGCATCGCGATCTAAGAATTCACGAAGTTCGCGTAATGCACGCTCTTGTCTGATCGGAAGTGTTGTAAAATCCGTTTTACGAGCCCATTTTTTACGCTCTTCCGTTAAGTCAATTTTAGTATCTGCTTCAGCAGTTGCAGCTACAGTAGTCCCAAGTGCTTTATAAGCTTCTGTCAGTTTAACCATGAATGTTTTAACATCAGAAACGATACCTAAAGCAGTTGGTACAACTTTACCAATTTCTTTGTTATCAAGGTTTACGTGGATAATTTTCTTACCGTTTTGTGTAAATACGCCAACATTACCAGTAGAACGGTCAGCAAAACGTCCACCAAGGTTAATAACTAGGTCAGCTTCCACGATTGTTTTGTTACCAAATGGAGTATCAAGCATTGTACCCATACGTCCAGCGAATAATGGGTGATCGTTAGGGAATGTATCCATACCCATACCAGTAGTTACAACAGGGATTTGAAGTTCTTCAGCTAATGCTTTTAATTCAGCAGTAGCGTTTGCAAGGTTAACCCCGCCACCAGAAAGCAATACTGGTCTTTTAGCATCTTTTAATAATTCAAAAGTTTTCTCGATATCCGCATCAGTAGCTTGTGGTAAGTTATCTACAGGAGTAGATGCAATCAGTTCATCGATATCAACTTCGATTTCAACTTTTTGTTGGTCAACTGGTAAGTCAAGTAGAACTGGACCTTTTCTACCTGTAGTAGCAGTTATCCATGCTTCGTGAATAAATTGAGCAGCTTTAGAACCATCAGTTAAACGGTATGCTGCTTTCGTAACTGGTTTAGCCATTTCAACGATAGGAGCTTCTTGGAATTGCATTGTTCCGATTAAACTATTTTTTTGTTGGCCAGTAATAGCAATCATTGGAACTGAATCCATCCATGCACTGTAAAGGCCTGTTAAGAAGTTCGTTCCTCCTGGACCTGAAGTTGCAGCACATACACCAACCTCTCCTGTCGCTCTTGAATAACCGTCAGCCATGAATGCACCAGTTTGCTCATGACGAACAACATATGACTCGATCTTCGTTAATTCTTTTACTGCATCATAGAATGGTAGGATTGCAGCTCCTGGTACACCGTAAAGATGTTTTACTCCTCTTTTTTCTAAATACAATGCAAATAACTCAGCTGCTGTCATTTTTTGTTTAGCCATTTAAAACTCTCCCTTTTGATCGTTTTTAATATTTTCAAAGATTTGAGCAATCGATTCAGTTTCCCCAACATTACCCGGAAATACGATATAAGGTGTATCTTTAAACTTAGCTTCACTTCCAGTTAACCATACTGGCACACCTGCGATTGCTTGACCTAAAATTTTTGCATGTTTGATTTCCAAACCCTTAGTTGCCACATCACTAGAGGTTATACCGCCTTTAGCTATGATAAATTTCGGCTTAACTTTTAGTGAACGAACCACTTCGACCAAAGCACTTGAAACGGTTTGACTAATTTTTAAATTTTCTTCTTTATCTTTGGCAATAATTACATCTCTACTTGTATAAACAAGCGTATCTTGATTAGAAGAAATATTATAATCTACTAATTGACATACTCGTGTTAGCTCTTCAGCTCTTGTTTCTTCATCTATTATTTTCACAACATTAAGTTGGATTTGTTCAATCGGGTATTTCTTCATTAGTTCGTTAATTTGTTCCGTTGTTTTTTTCGTGTGAGAACCTACCACGATAAATCCACCATTGTTACGGCTTTCATCTTTTGAAACAATCTCATCTGCTGACAAATATGGACGATCGTTTATTCCAGTAATCGATTTGACAAAAGATGCTGCAGTTCTAAATAAGAAATGTTTACCAGAATCAATTGCTTTAAGGACAGCTAATGATACGATGTCTAAATCATAATAAGATTTAGCATTCACTATGATAGGAGTATTATTGTTGGCAGAGAGTAAAATCTCGTAAATTTTATCAATACCACCGATATGAATATCTTCTAGTGAAATGTACAATGCGGACTCTGAAGATACGCTGCCATTTGTCTTCTCTTCAATCCATTTTGGTAAATTAGCAGTATTGAAACCGAAAACTGAATCTTTCGCAAATTCCGTTTCACTTACAGGGACAAGCTGGCCATCTACAGCTAAATAATGAGTATTATCTAATGTATAACGATGACCTTCAAAGAAGGCAGGTATAATTAAATGTCCTGAAATCTCAACATTGCCCACTTTAAGAAGCTCATCTTGAAGTACATCAATTTCAAGTGGATAATGTCCTCTTAATGTTGAGTCACTTCTACTAATAATTGAGAAGTTAATACCCATTTCTTTCGTTACTTCAATAATGTTTTGAACAATCTCACTATTGATTTTTTCAGCTTTTTCCGCATTGTAACTTCTTGTATTTGTTAAAATGTAAAGTACACTTCTCTCATCAGATAAACCCTTTTTAATCCATTCTTTGCTCCAGTCTGTAATGACAAAAATATCATGGACAGTTTGGACACCAGTTGGATCATCATCTAAAACGATAAACTTATGTTTTGTTTGTTTTAAATGATCTTTGATTTTTGCACGTAGGCTATCATCCGATTTAGAGAAGAGAGGATTTTCTAAAGTATCCGTTAAATTTGGATATTGGGTTACGTTTGACAAAACCCCTCCCCCTTTCATGATCTAAAAACTAGCTATTTACTTTTTCACCTAATAATTCATTTGCAGTCGAAACAATACGATGTGCTCTTAATTCAAAGAGGTCGAGTAACTCATCCATTTTTCCAGAAACTCCGAAACGGTCATTTGTACCGATTCTTCTCAATTTAGTAGGTTGGCTTTCAGATAAAACTTCAGCAACTGCACTACCTAACCCTCCGATAATTGAATGCTCTTCAACCGAGATAACATTTTTTGTTTTCGCAGCTGATGCTACAATTGCTTCTCTATCAATAGGTTTAATTGTATGAATGTGCAAAAGTTCAGCACTTACACCTTGTTTTTCTAATTCCTCTACTGCTTTTAGAGATTCATCAAGCATAATACCAGTACTGATAATTGTAATATCAGATCCTTCACGGTATTTAATTGCTTTACCGATTTCGAAAGGCTCTTCTTTCTTTGTAACGATCGGAACGGGTAATTTACCAACACGGAGGTAGATAGGTCCATCATGGTAATAAGCAGCTTCTACTGCTTTTTCCATTTCAACAGCATCTGCTGGAACAATTACTGTCATCCGTGGAAGAGAACGCATTAAAGATATATCTTCAAGTGGTAAATGTGTTGCTCCTTCTTGAGCAGCTGATGTACCAGCGTTATGACCGACAATTTTCACATTGTTATTTGAGTAACATACCGAAATTCTCATCTGATCAAACGCGCGTCCAGTAAGGAAGTTTGCATAAGCATTCGCAAATGGTACTTTACCTGCAATCGCCATACCAGCTGCAGTTCCAACTAAATCACATTCAGAAATACCGATGTTAAAAAAGCGTTCTGGAAATCTATTTTTAAATAGATTTGTCATATTTGATTTTGCGCAGTCCGCATCAAGTACTACCAAATTATCATGTCGATCTCCAAGTCTAATTAGTGCATCAGCAAAACCTTTACGTGGTGCTTCTAGATTTGCCATCTTAAGCCAACTCCTTTAAAGCGATTTCTAACTGCTCATCATTTGGAGCCATTCCATGCCAATCATGTGTATCCTCCATAAATGAAACTCCCTTACCTTTAACGGTATGAGCTAGAATTGCAGTAGGTTTACCTTTTGTACGTTTAGCTTCTTTAAACGCATCATTTACAGAATTGATATCATGGCCATCGATTTCAACAACGTGCCAACCGAAAGCTCTAAATTTATCTCCAAGACTTTTAACACCTTTTACATTTTCAACGAAATCATCAAGTTGGATTTTGTTCCAGTCGATTATTGCACAAACGTTATCAAGATTGTAATGTGCACTTGTCATCGCTGCTTCCCATATTTGACCTTCTTGTAATTCTCCATCACCGATCATGCAATATGATCTTCTATTACTACCATCTAGTTTTGCAATTAATCCAACACCATTAGCAACTGATAATCCTTGACCAAGTGATCCTGAAGATATGTCTACACCTGGGATATGCTCTCCACATGGATGTCCATGTAATCTACCGTCTACATCCCTGAATGTCATTAACTCTTCAATAGGGAAGAATCCTTTTTCAGCTAATACCGAGTAAAACACAGGTGTACAATGTCCTTTTGATAGGAAGAAACAATCACGGTCCTGCCAATCTGGATTGTTGGGATCTACATTCATATGTTCAAAAAATAGTACTGACAATAGTTCAGTTGCAGATAAAGAACCACCAGGATGCCCACTTCCGGCATGATTTGTCATTTTAACTATGTGCCTGCGAATTCTTTTGGTTAGATCATTATAAAATTCGCTTTTCTCTTTAGAAAAAACCATTATTACTCCTCCTTCGTTTCATAATAAGCAACGTCGTTTCATTTTATAATCAAAAAAATAAGTTATTTACTGTTGCTTATCAACTAACCATGTTTCTTATTTTGATAATATCATCGTTTTTTGAATATTTCAAGTGTTTGTAATTAAATTTTTTAATTAAAATTTGTTGGAGAACAGAAGATCAGAAGGCCGAGTCTCACCAGCTTTTTGGACGTTAAGAGTATAGAGAAAGCTCCTAATCAATAATTTTCTGCATAAAAAAAGAACTGGTCTTAAAACCAATTCTTACTTCACATCAATCAATTGTCTGTGTAACCAAGCCGCTTGGAAATCTTTTTACCTATATCCATTAAAATTGGTCTAATTTCAGCTAATCTTTCTTCAGTCATTCGGATGCTTGGTCCCGAAATACTTACAGCAGCAGTAATTTTCTTCCGATTATCAAAAATTGGTGCTGCAATACAGGTGACTCCAGGTTCATTTTCTTCCACTTCTATACCATTGCCTTCGTTCCTTATTTTTCCCAATTCCTTAAAAAAAGAGTCTTTATCCGTAATCGTTTGTTCAGTATGTTTTGGTAAACCATACTTGTCAATTATATCTACAATCTCATTTAGCGGCAGATGGGCTAAGATGACCTTCCCAACTGCCGAACAATGCATCGGGGCCCTTCTTCCTACTTGTGAATGTGTTCTAAGGGTTTCACTTCCTTCAAGTTTTTCAATATAGATTACCTCACCTTGATCATATACCGTCAAGTGGATCACTTCATTAAATTGTGATTCTAGCTCTTCCAAAAAAGGTTTAGCTTGAGTTCTCAGGTCAATAGATTCAAGTAGCATCGAGCTTAATTCTAAATATTTATAGCCTAATCTATATTTTTTAGTTTCAGGATTTTGTTCGATGAATCCATGATCTGCAAGAGTACTTAATAATCTGAATATAGAGCTTTTATTTAAATCTAGATTGGCGGCCAGCTCAGTAACCCCCATCCCTTCTTTACGCTTGCTTACTAATGAAATAATTGTTAATGCCCTATCTACTGACTTAACCATTTATATTAAACCCCCGATTTTGGCCTAAATTACTGATCCCGTTTCTTTAACTTACCACAAGAGCAATAACGACCTGATTTATATAAGATGCCACCACTATAATTTTTATTTTCTTCCATTTTATCAGAAAAAATGTTGCGTATAAAGCAATATAATGTTTTATCATGTTACCGCAATCAAGTATTTTTAATATTGCTTTTTGAATCAAGTGTCTGATTTGAAAGTAATTACCAGAGAAATAATCTGATTTTGTCGCCTATCACGGCTATTGGCGACACTTTTACTCCGGTTCTCCCCGTTTTTGGCGCCTATCCGGCTTATTAGCGACACTTTGGCTCCGGTTCAATCTGATTTTGTCTCCTATCACGGCTATTGGCGACACTTTTACTCCGCGGTTCTCCCCGTTTTTGGCGCTTATCCGGCTTATTGGCGACACTCTGGCTCCGGTTCCAGATAACCTTTTTAAAAACAACAATCTTTTAGAAAACAGCCAAAATAAAAAAAGGTATGACACCATAAAGAACACCATTCATGCCCTTTTAGGTCAACCTTCTTTAAGAGATAAGCACAAGCACCTTAATTAGTTTCAACCTTTGACTTCAAGGAGTAGGCGCTAGCAGTTGCTTCAGCGACATGATGTCGTAGTAACTGCTCTAGCGTATCCTGTGCGTCGGACTAGAAACAACAAAAATGGTCCAAATATATATACTTTTATACTAAAACAAAAAACTAAACTATGTTTCTACGAAACTATTCTTTTCAGAAATAAACTATCATAGGCAGACGATGACAAATTTGCAGCAACATTTACTTTGATAGTTACTGAAATGAGAATAAGACCAGAGATAGCCATGATGTATGGATTTTTAATTGTCTAAGAAATGAAATCACATCTGAATCATCTAACGTCCAAATGTGGACCTGTCTGGATTGAAAAAAGCTTACATTGACTCAAAAACCGTACCCTTTTTGAATTTTGTGTCTTTAAATGCAAACTTCGTAAGAAGAATATAGGCAATACCTGCCACTACCACACCAATAATCCATGCCAGTTCCACTTTTAAAAAGGCGGCACCGGCGCCAATACACATTGCAAGCACTGCGGCTGGATTCATTCCAGCAAATGGACCGTCTTCCTTGTACAAATCTGTAACATTTACTTTTTGTTTTCTAAATATATAATAATCGATTAATAAAATCGAAACAATTGGACCTAAAAATGCTGAATAGATAAGAATGAACATCCCAAGACCCTTTGCTGAAGTATCCTGTACAAGCACCCAAGGGAATGCGCATAATGCAAGTAGCCCACTTATTGTAACAGCAGCTTTATATTTCATTTTTGTAAGCAATGTAATAACATAGGCCGGCGGAATAATATTAGCCACCATGTTTGTTGCAATCGTACCCATAACAATAAATGCAGATACAAAGATTGTAATATAAGAGTTATCAACCACGATCGCAAACGCTTTCACAGGATTGGAGATCCCAGTTGCAGAAGCAAGCATTGCGCCGATGCAAAGTACGAAGCCATACGCGATTAAAATAGCTGAAAAGTATAAAAACCAGCGCTTTCCGTCTTTAATGCCCGACTTGAGCTCTCTTGAATAGTCCGCTGCGCTTAAAAAAATAGCCGCATAATTTCCCATAAACATCATGATGAATCCAAAGAATGGCAATCCCCATGAGCCTTTTGCATGAACCCATTTTTCTGTAATAACGGCGCTATGAGATGTTAAAAGAAGTCCAAATACATACACTAGTGCTAGCATGATAACAATTGAGGTAAGGGATTCTACCCATTTAATGGCATGGAAGCCGTACAATGAAAGCACAATTTGCACCACCTGAAGAACTACAAAGCAAATGGCAACATGATCAAAAGCGCCGCCCGTAATAATCTTCGCGATTTCATTTAAGGCAGTACCGCCGATCCAACTTTGAAGACCATACCAAACGATGGCGGGAATTCCGCGCAAAAGCGATGAAATGATTGAGCCTTTCAGCCCGAAGGACATTCTGAGCTGTACAACATATGGTATTCCAGTTTTGTATCCGAGCCTGTCATTTAAAGCAAAAAAAGTTGAAATGATACAAATTGATATGATAGCTGCGACAAAAGTTTGAAAGAGGTTTAGCGTTGCGGTTCCCGCTACAACCAAACTAGCTCCAAGCGTCATATTGCCTAAATTAACACCGTCTCCAATCCACATTAACATATAGGATATCGGACCTACCGTCCTATCCTCTTCGTTTTTCGGTTTTAGTGATTCATCCACATCAGTAGTATGTTGGATCTCCGTCTCTTTTGTAACGTAACTTTCTAAAATTGTAGACATTGTACACCTACCCTCTTTTTTTCATTGCTTGCGGACTTTTAAAAAAATGTATTGGTAATTAGGTCTTAGATGTTTACAAATAGGCTTTGATATAATCCTTAAATTTTTTTAACCAATTGTTCCCTTGAGAATTATTTGTGTCTCTATCCTTGGTACAACAGTCGGCCTATTAAAGATCTTGTCAAACATTAATTTGTTTGAAAATCCACTAGTTGTTTGTTACGCAACTGTGTTTCATTTAATAAGTAAAAAAAAAGCATTACTAAATTCACATCAGCATTAAGTTTGAAAATGAACTCGATTATGTGCCGCATCACCTCCTAAAGTCTTTTCTAACAGTAAGCGTTTCCAATTAACATTGTATTAATTTACTATTGAAGAAATATATTCTGTAAATGTGAAAGTATTAGAATCTTATTGCTAAAATGAAGATTCGATTCAATTTCACTAAGGTGCTCAGATGCTACATTCTGAAAGACGACCATACCTTTAGTTACTGGTATTAAAATAGCATTTCCCAATTGAAAAAGTCTAATCATCTCTTTGTTCCCCTATAGGCAACAGCGTTTCTTTTTGGGAGTATAATATTATTTTATTACTCTAAATATTCTACAAATTTATATTATCACCAATAACTTCGTTTTTCAATATACACTATTTAAAAATTGGGAATATTTTTTAGTTTAATAATTACAATAGTAAAACTATTTTACGGTAAAAAAATAGTCCCCTCACTGGGGACTACAAAATAATTAAATTGAAATGTCTTGAGTCTGGAAATAATAGTTTTTGATGCAATAAATATCTTCTTTGAAATTATATGAAAAACAATTCATCCATCAATCTAGTAAATAATCACTTTTTAACTTTTATAATTGACTTAACTGCTTCTAAAGCCGCTTCATAGTTAGGATGTTCCGTAACTTCTTGAACGTATTCAACATACTGCACGATATCTTCTTGGTCTACAACGAATACTGCACGGCATTCTAAACGATATTCCTTCATATAAGTACCATAAGCTGTTCCAAATGACATGTTAATATGATCTGAAAAGGTTTGTACCTGTTCTAGTCCTGCAGCTGCACACCATCTGTTTTGTGCAAATGGAAGATCTGCACTAATTGTTAACACTTCCACATCATTTCCTAGATTGCTAACTGCTTCGTTAAATTTCCTTGTTTGTGCGTCACATACTCCTGTATCAAGAGAGGGTACACAATTTAAAAGGCGGACTTTCCCATTTGAATCTTCAAGTGTAACTTTTGAGAGATTATTTGCTAATACTTCAAAATTTGGTGCTTTATCACCAACACGAATTTCGCTTCCAATCAACGTAACTGGATTACCTGCAAAAGTTACCATACCAGATCTTTCTTGAGCCATATTTTTTTCCTCCTAATTCCTTAGCAATTCTTCTAAAAATAAGATTAGCTTCCACGATAAGTACTATATACACCCGTGTTGTTAAATGTACATTCATGCTTTTAATAGCCAGATTCAATTATAATAAGTGATTAAAGGACTTTTTTTGTCTGTCTAAAATAAAATAGGTTACTATTTTCATGTAATGTCACTTCTTAAACAAAGTATGAACCACTACCGTTACTTAATAAAAAGTTTTCAATTTTATCCTCTACTATGTTTTGAACAACCTTTTGAACTAAAGTTAATGTTTCAGTAGGTAGTTCAGCCCACTCCTTTTCAGTAACATAATTTTCTCTATTGAGAGCTTGTATCATGGCATGTTCTAAATCTGTTGCAATATTCACTTTACTAATTCCACCGTTAGGAATTCGAATTGCATTCTTAATTACCTCTGATGGAATGCCTGAACCGCCATGTAACACTAAAGGTACAGATGTTAATGCACGAATTTCAATTAAACGTTCAATATCAATTTTTGGATCTTTAACAAGATAGACCCCATGTGACGTCCCTACAGAAACCGCTAATGCATCTACTCCTGTCTCTTCAACAAACTGTTTTGCTTCTTCAGGTTCTGTAAATAGCTCTTCATCAACGTCTGTTTCAATAAAATCAGTTGTCCCAATTTTGCCTAATTCAGCTTCAACAGTTACGCCTTTTGAATGTGCATACTCAACAACCCTTTTTGTTATCTCGATATTTTTCTGAAATGGTTGCTCTGATGCATCAATCATAACGGATGTAAATCCAACTTCGATCGCTTCCGAAATTACATTGAAGTCCTTCGTATGATCTAAATGTAATACAGCAGGGATTTTAATATCCTCCTCTTGAACAGCACGATAAAACTCTCGGCTAAATTCCGCTAAATTAATTCCATATCGTTCTTGCTCCCTCTCAGAAGTCTGAACAATAACTGCAGAATTCCTTTCTTGGGCCGCTCTAAGAATAGGAGCTATCATCTTAGTAGCTCTAGGAGTAAATGAACCGACAGCAAAATGATTTTGCGTAGCCAATGCAAGGACTTTAGTCAACGAACAAACATTATTAGCTTTTAAATTTGTTTTCATTCATTTCTTACCACCTTTCTGTTGGAGATACACTAATTTTAGATTTTAACTCTTTTTGAAACGGGTTAAGTTATTTCTTTCACGCCCTTTTTGTTACTCAATAAACAACACCGTTTCATTTTATTTTAATCGTTTATCAAGAATATTGCAAAAATTTTTACTCTTTCCTCCACTAACTGAAAAAATTAATGCATACGCAAAAGATTTTAATAATGCATCCCGTTTACTATTTAGAACCATAAGATTTTTTAATAAATTTTTTCGGTTTTCTTATTTAACGTCTATTGTAGGCTCTAAATTCACTGGTTCTTCTTTTGGCTTACCGCTAATAGTCAACGCGGTAATAGCTGCTAAAACTAGAGCAGCTATCAACATAATGAATGAGGAATTGAACGCACCAGTTGTTTCAATCATATCGCCCATTACTAAGTACCCATCAGATATAAATTTTGACGTCTTTGTTTTAGCAAAATGTTAATTTAATATGTATTAATAAAGACACTGTCCCATACTTTTTCTTGTGAATTAGAGTCCCCTATGTAAAGTTAATTAAAAATTCCACATCACTCTCTACCGTAAAAAGTACCCCTTTTACCTTATTGCTGTTGCAACTATCCATACATGACCGAATGGATCTTCAATTTTTCCAACACGATCTCCATGTGGTAAGTCCTTAATCGGCCTAAGGGATGTTGAACCTAAACTCACAGCCCTTTCCACCACATCGTCGACATTATTTACGTATAAATAGATGATTACTGGTGTTCCCCCAAGCGCTCTTGCTGCATGATTATGTCCAGCAAATTCATCTGCTATCATGATACGTGCATTTCCGACTTTCACCTCGGAATGCTCAATTTTCCCATCACTATTGACCATCCTAGTGACCTCGTTGGCCAGAAACACTTTTTTGTAGAACTCAATTGCATTTTTAGCATCATGTACTGCCAACATCGGGATTATAGTTGAATTGTCACTGCTCATTTATTAACTCCTCCTTAGTCATTATAAGAATCTTTTTATCCTCTAAAATAACTGCATTAAACTGGCCGATAAACGGCTTCATATATAAGTAAGGCACCATTCAATTAGGGATTAATCTAATATCAGAGTGTTGTTTTCATATAAATAGGGGTCACAATCGGCATGCAGTCCGAATTGTAACCCTTAAATAGTTAAATGATGTTGTATTTAAGCTTCATGATTAAATTGCCATTGGATGTTGTACTTATCAGTTAAGCTACCTTTACAGCAAACCTTCCTTAAAAGGCGTGATTTTTCTTACTCCTGATAGCAACAATAATTTCGAAAACAGACTTAACAAAAGATACATAAACTAAAAGGTGATTTTAAAACCTTTTAAGGAATTAGTTCATTTTCCCTTTTTAAAGCAGATTACACTTCGTCCTAACATTGAAATTGAAAAAAGAGAATCTTGTTTTAGGATTACAACTAATGGCAGCTGGTTCTTAAAGTTACGCGCCTGATTCTTGAATAGCATTTTTGTTAGAATGTAATTTAAAAACTGGATTCAGTGCGCAAACTAAGTTTAGAAATGAAATAACTTCTGAAAGTACAAAAACTAGCAGGTACCGCTTTTTTACAGAATGACGATATCAGCTCTTTTGAGCATTCATTGCTTCCCATTCTTCTTTGCTAGGACCATATACGCCAGGAACTTTTATGTCAGCTTGTCTCATAAGGACAGTTAATTGTCCGCGATGATGAGCCTGATGCTGAATGAGCAGACGGAAAACAGCTTGTACCGGCATATCCATTCCAAATAAATTCACCATTTTGTTCATATTTTCATCTGAAACCTGTTCTGAAAACGCTTGTGCTAACCGCTGACTTACTGTTTTGTAGGTCTCGCTGATTTCAGCAGCTGATTTTGGTGCCTCTTTTTGAAGATCTGGAACCTCAAATTTTAATCCAACCTGTGAAGGAAAGTAGTAAGTTGCACCAGTAATGTGCCAAGCCAGGCTTCCAATACTGTATAGTCCTGGAGAAACCTCCTGATTCAACGATTCATCCGTCAGCACATCCAGCACTTTTTGGGTAACAGCTGCTTCTTGTTTCCATTCATTTAAAAAATCATTAACTGATGTAAACATTCCATTTCCTCCTTAAATGAGCAAATCCTTCATATTTTAACAAGTCTTTCAAGTTCATTGTATCATGTTCAACTGCCATACGCTTCATCAAAAGCTTATTTATAAAAATACTCCAATAAGAACAGTCTAAACCTTTTAACAACATGTATACATCATCCGAAATCCGATGTGCTCAAAACCGATTCTTTTATAAATTACTCCAGCTACAGGATTATCATAGAACAAACAAAGTTCATCTTCTTGCCCTACCTTCCGTCATTGAGGAACCACAATCATGAATCAAAATGAGAAAAGAGCTACGCTTGTAGCTCTTCCATCTCCCTTATTAATCCATCATAAACTCAGCTTTTTGACAAAATTTGTGGTTTGAGACTTTTTGCGAGTGGATGCAAATTGTATGATTATCATCAGTAAAATGATTGCAATCAACCCAAAAATGGCAGATGAAAAGCTGTTGGTAGCATCATGAACCCATCCGAGAAGGATTGGACCAAAAGCACCAATTACATATCCTGCAGATTGTGTCATGGCAGACCAAGATGCAGCTTCATGAGCGTTATTTGTTGCATCTATTGGCAAAAGAAGGTTGATGGGAAACAACCCACCTGCACCAATACCGATAAAGGCTGAAGCGATCCATGGTTCAACATGTAATACAAGTAAAATTAGACCCGCAAGTTCAAGCAAAGATCCGATCACCAACCACAAGCGCCGTGATGAAAAATTCTTTAACAACATAGGTAACACCAGATTTACTGGAATTTGAATCACAACGAATACAGTAAAAGAAGTCTCTGCGTAAGATTTTGTGTATCCCATTCCTTGGATCATCTGAGGAAGCCAGGCTGTATACGAGTAAAATAGCATAGCCATCAAACCAAATGACAAAGTTAGGATCCAGGCCTTACCGTTCCTCCATGGCAAATTGGTTTTTGCACCTGCTAAATCAGTTTGAGCTGATTTTTTTACTTGAAGTTGAACAAAGAACCACCAGATAATAGCAGCAACGAAAGCGATTATCGACCAAAATGCAAGTGAACTCTTCCAGGAGTGAAAGGTTTTCTGAAGCGGTGATGAAAGTGCAGAACTAGAGGCAGCCCCCAAAGTAAGTGCCACCGAATATATGGCAATTAAAGAAGGGACATTCTTAGGAAAATACTGTTTAATAAATCCGGACAATAGCGGACCTATGAATGCGATCCCTATTCCAGCAATCAAGGATGAGATGATCAAGAATGATACGGAGTTCGTAAACATTCGAATGACAGTACCAACGCCAATTACCACCAGTGACAAGCCGATGATCCGTTCTATTCCCCATTTACCTCCAGCTTTTACAGCGACCGGGGAAAAAAGCCCCATACAGAAGACTGGTATAGAGGTTAGCAGACTAGCTATCGCCGCACTCATTACAAGCTCTCCCCGAATACTTTCGATCAATGGAGAGATTGAGTTAATTGCCGGACGTAAATTTAGTGCAGCAATAAATAAAGCGATAATCATTAATATATTTTTTTTCATGTTTTCTCCTTTCGATACCCGCCACTCCCCTGTAAATTACAATGAGTGACTGATAAAAAATGCTTCTATGCTGTGGCATGAACAAATCATACTTGAGAGTAAATCATTTATCAATTATATTAAATTTATAATAATGATTTGTTTTATAAATGATAATGAAACATTTTCTTATGGGAGCTGGTCTGATGGAACTTAGACAACTAGGATATTTTATTGCGGTATGTGAGGAGCTTCATTTTACAAAGGCAGCTGATAAAATAGGTATATCTCAGCCTAATTTGAGTTTGCAAATTAAAGCGTTGGAAGAAGAAATTGGAACGCCTTTATTAGACCGTATCGGAAAGCGGATTGTACTAACTGAATCAGGGTCGATCCTGCTTAAGTACACTCGGAACATGTTTCAAAATCTTCAAAACGCGCTCATTGAGATGGAAGACCTCCGGCATAAACGAGGCGGAAGCCTTGGAGTCGGCGCATTGCCCTCCGAGCTTGATTTTCGTCTGACCCCAATGTTTATTAATTTTTGTAAGAGATATCCGAATGTAAAGCTGAAAATCATCTCGGAAGTAGAAATAGCCCAGCTGGTGTTGAATAACGAAATTGATATCGGGATTGCCGTGAAGCCTTTATTCGATAGCCGCTTAGTCATACGCCCATTATCCAGAGAAGAATACGGTGTAGTTGTGGCAAAGGAACATAAGCTTTCCAGTAGAGAATCCATTTCCTTGAAAGAGCTTAATGGGCTGCCCGTTGTTTTATATCCAAAAGGGTTATGGGGCAGGGACTTTTTAGAAAACTATTGTCAACAGCATGGATTCAATTTGAATGTGGTGGTAGAAACGAGCTCCAATCCTTCCCTTTTTAATTTTGTAAGAGAAAATATAGGAGTAACCATCCAAGCATATTCACTGCTTGAATCCATCGATCATCTCAACCTTCGTTTTATCCGCATTCACGACCATCCGCCTGTTAGGGAAATGAGCATCATTTATAGGTCGGATAAATATCTCAACCACGCAGCACAAGCATTTATTCATTTTGCTGAGGAATACTTAAAAGAGCATTAAGTTTTAGGGAAACGAGTCATTTAAAATGCTTATTAACATTCAATAATTAAGGCTCTTTTCGTAAACTTTGTTGCTTTTGGACCTTAATAAGGG
>NZ_MLYR01000081.1 GCF_001866655.1 Bacillus sp. MUM 116
GCAACCTAGGAAAAAAGCAGTTCATTTTTTCCCTCAAGGGGCAGGACGCTTGCACTGGACAATTCTTTAAGACGAAAATTTTATACTTTCTTTACTTTTAAAATTAAGACCTTCTGGAAGCAGAAGGTCTTTTTAAATTTGCCGTTTTCAGAGCATTTTGATACAATGAAATGAATATCTAAAATTAAGTAAAAATATGTTTTATTGCCATGTAATGCGGGAAAAATAGGCGTATTGATGGTTTTTGATTAATTGATTATTTTTATTTCCCTTCTTGCTGCTTTTGTCATAAAATATAAGTACAAGGATTTTTGTCCTTTTATTAACAAATCTCACTAAAATGGTCCTTTCTAAAATTGGGAAATATGCTTTTGGCATCATCTGCTTGGGGGTATTTAGTCCCTTCAATATGGAAAACGGAAGGGAGAGGTAATAATGGAGATTGAAAGAATAAACGAGAATACTGTAAAGTTCTACATTTCGTATGGTGATATAGAAGACAGAGGCTTTGACCGGGAGGAAATTTGGTACAATCGTGAACGCAGCGAAGAACTCTTCTGGGAAATGATGGATGAGGTTCATCAAGAAGAAGAATTTGTAGTGGAAGGTCCACTATGGATTCAAGTTCAGGCATTGGAAAAAGGCTTAGAGATTCTTGTTACGAAAGCACAGCTTTCTAGAGATGGACAAAAGTTTGAGCTACCAATTCCCGGTGAAAAAATGAAGGATTTACCTGTCGATGAGAATATTGAAGAAATCCTTGATCAACATTTCAATCCAAAGCAAGAGATCGAAGAAGAATTTTTGCTCGATGAAGATCCACTTGAATTTATGCTGGTTTTCAAGGATTTTGAGGATGTCATTATGTTGTCGAAACGTGAAGGCCTCGATGATTTAAAAACGATTCTTTATTATTTTGAAGGCAGATATTATCTCTATACTGAATTTTTAGAGGATATTTTTGAGGAAGATCAAATAGATGATATTTTAAGCATCCTTCTCGAATACGGTACGGAGACACAGGTTACCATCCATCGGGTTCAAGAATATGGAAAAGAAATAATTTCTGAAAATGTTTTTGCTGAAATTAGGAAATATTTTCGATAAAAATTAGGGCCGGTTTCAATTGTGAAATCGGTATTTTTTAGTATATTACATTTTTAAAGTGCAGGTGAGGACGCTGAAAAACACAGTAAGGGTTGTTTTATTTGCTGTCGTAATATCCGTTCTTATGGTGATTTTTAAAGGTCAGATCAAGGGGGGCTTATTCGGTGTATTTAGCCTCTTTATTTCTTTGTCCGTTATTTTCATTGGTATTGTTATTTTCCTTGAGAATCGGCACCCTACACAAACGATTACCTGGCTGGTCGTTTTAGGCGGGTTTCCTCTTGTTGGCTTTATTTTTTATCTTCTTTTCGGCCGGAATTACCGAAAGGAAAAAATGTACCGTAAAAAGTACTTCCTGGATAAACAAGCTTTCTTGAATGTTGAAGGGGAAGATGACCCGAGGAGCAAAGAAAAATTAAGTTTGATGAGGGAACATCAAGGAAAATTATTTCGGCTGGCACAAAAGCTTGGGAACAGTCCGATATCCTTTGATACATCAACCAAAATTTTAACGAATGGGGAAGAAACTTTTGAACATATTTTACAGGAATTAAAAAAAGCCAAACACCATATCCATCTTGAATATTACATAGTCCGTAATGATCAGATTGGGCAAGAAATAAAAGCGATATTAATTGATAAAGCAACGCAAGGAGTAAAAGTCCGCTTCCTTTTTGATGCGGTCGGGTCTTGGCAATTATCCAGGAAGTATATTACGGAATTGAAAAATGCCGGGATTGAAACCGTTTCTTTTGGACCAGTCAAACTTCCATTTTTAAATAATAAATTCAATTTCCGTAATCATCGGAAAATAATTGTGATTGACGGTACTGTAGGATTTGTTGGAGGTTTAAATATCGGTGATGAATATTTGGGAAGAGTTAAAAGTATCGGATATTGGCGCGATACACATTTAATGTTAAAAGGGGAAGCCGTAAGAACACTTCAATTAATTTTTTTGCAGGATTGGTATTATATGACCAACTATAGTTTTTTAACGGCGGAATATTTATCTCCACAACTTGATCATAAAAGCCATGGCGGTGTTCAACTGATTGCCGGAGGACCGGATAATGAGTGGAGTGTTATAAAAAATATCTTTTTTTCCATGATTGCTTCCGCAGAAAAATCGGTTTGGATTGCTTCTCCATACTTTATTCCGGATGAAGATATCTTTTCGGCGATTAAAGTTGCCGCTTTAAGCGGTATTGATGTTCGGCTCCTGGTTCCCAATCGACCGGATAAACGAATTGTTTTTCATGCTTCACGCTCCTATTTTCCCGAACTATTGGAAGCAGGGGTAAAGGTATATGAGTACGAGCGGGGGTTTATGCATAGTAAAATTATTATTGTAGATGAAGAACTTGCTTCGATTGGAACTTCTAATATGGATATGCGAAGTTTTCATTTGAATTTTGAAGTCAATGCCTTTTTGTTCCGAACAAAGAGTGCACAAAAGCTTGTGGATGAATATGAAAATGATTTAAAATTTGCTAAGCAACTTGATTTAAAGACGTTTCAAAAGCGACATTTTGGTTTACGATTATTAGAATCGACAGCAAGGCTAATGTCCCCGTTACTATAAAAAAGATAGGTTTGAAAAAAGCAATCGGTAAAAAAAGCCGATTGCTTTTTTGGGGATTTTATAAAAGGAAATTTAACCAATAAATCGAATTAATAAAGGAGGAGGTGTGTGTAGGTATGTTAACAGCATATACGAAAGATGGTAAAAAAATATGTCTGGGCTATAACTATAAAAAGGAAACACTATTGTACTTTAGGAGCAGGGAAGAATTTTTTTGCCCAGTTTGTGGTGAAAGTGTTTTATTAAAGCTGGGGGACAAGCGAATGTATCATTTTTCTCATAAAAAGGGAAGAGAATGCAGTGCTTCTTATGAAAATGAGTCGATGTATCATATGCAAGGTAAACTTCAGCTTTATCAATGGCTATTGCGTCAAAAGATTTCTGCTGCATTAGAATTTTATGATAAGGAAATCCAGCAGCGCACTGATATCAAGTTTACTTTTAATAATCAAAAATACGCTTTGGAATTTCAATGCTCCCCAATTGCGGAGGAAATTTTTCAAAAAAGAACGAAAAGCTATCTGGATGCCGGCTATATCCCTCTCTGGATAATAGGGGATAAACAAGTTCATCTGAAAAAGAAAAATATTATTTCACTTTCCAATTTCCACTATCTATTTTTACAACAGACAGTAGAAGGAAATTTTTATATACCCTCCTATTGCCCCGAAAAAAAGCATTTTCATCTACTAGATTCCATTGTTTCGTACTCCATTAAAAATGCCTTTGTACAAAACCGCTATTACCCCATTACTCAGGAAAAAATTGATTGTCTCTTGAAGCCGAAATACTTTTATGAAATAAATCTTGATTCTTGGATTATTGAATTGGAGAAAACGAGTATGAATTGGGCCCTTCACCCAAATCCGATGCATAATTCCTTCCTCCACGAAGTCTACAAACAGAATCTTAATCTTTTTCTATTACCTCCGGAAATTGGTCTTCCAGTTCATTCTTCAATTTTTATTCAAACTTCACCAATCATTTGGCAAACCTATTTGTATCTTGATATTTTGGCAAAAAAACAGCCGATGGATCTATTTACAATAAAAGAGGTGGAAAAGAGTTTTTATAAGCGAATATGCAAAAAACAAATCATCCTGCGCGATTTAACGTTAATAAAACCGTCAAATCCTAATGCGGCGGTTATTGAATATCTATTTCTATTGGAAAAACTCGGAATTGTAAGCCATAATGGGAAAATGGTCTTTCAAATAAACAGGAATATTTCCATTCCAAAATCTAATCGTGAAAGAGAAAATAGGAAAACCACCTTTTTTCAAAAATATCGTGGAATGATTTCAAAATGATAAATGAAATGATTTTGAAGGGCATAATATTAAAGGATGAAGGAATTTTGATGGAAAAGGAGAACTATGTATAGTGGATTCTTTTGGTAATTTAAAAGAATAGAATGGAGGATGAAAGATGGCAAATGAAACTGCTGTTAAAACACTGCCAGCCAGAAGTGAAATACTAGTTGAAGAAACCTGGAAATTGGAAGATATATTTGCAAATGATGAAACATGGGAAAAAGAATTTCAGGAAGTTAAAACTCAAATTCCCGGAATAAAAGAATTTGTAGGAAAGCTGGGGGAGAGTGCGGAAACTCTATATAAAGCTCTTCAAGCACAAGATCAGATCCTTGAAAGGCTCGGAAAACTTTTTGCTTATTCCCATATGAGATATGACCAGGATACAACGAATTCATTTTATCAAGGGTTGGATGACCGAATCAAAAATCTTTACTCTCAGGCTGGAAGTGCGCTTGCGTTTATCGTTCCGGAATTATTATCGATTGATGAGAATAAACTTAAAGGATTTTTATCTGAAAAACCGGAGTTAAAGCTTTATGAACATGCTATTGAGGAAATTAATCTGCAAAGGCCGCATGTCCTTTCTGCTGAAGAGGAAGCGTTATTGGCAGAAGCAGGTGAGGTGATGGATGCTTCCAGTAATACATTTGGGATGTTAAACAATGCTGATTTAGAGTTTCCATCCATTAAGGATGAAAATGGGGAAGAGATTGAAATCACCCATGGCCGGTACATACGTTTCCTAGAAAGCTCGGACCAGCGTGTTCGCAGTGATGCCTTTAAAGCGGTGTATGAAACCTATGGGAATTTCCGCAATACATTCGCAAGCACCTTAAGTGGTAATGTGAAGAAGGATAATTTCAATGCAAGAATCAGAAAGTATCATTCGGCAAGACAAGCGGCACTGACAGCCAATAATATTCCTGAAAGTGTCTATGATAATCTCGTTAATACGGTGAATGAACAACTCCCATTATTACACCGGTATGTAAAGCTGCGCAAGAAAGTATTGGGACTCAAAGAACTTCATATGTATGATCTCTATACTCCACTTGTAAAGGATGTAAAAATGGAGATTAAATATAATGAAGCAAAGGATATTGTTTTAAAAGGATTAGCTCCTTTAGGAGAAGAATATGGAAAAGTATTAGAGGAAGGTTTTGAAAACCGCTGGATTGATGTTCATGAAAATAAAGGGAAACGAAGCGGCGCCTATTCTTCCGGATCGTACGGCACGAATCCATATATCCTTCTGAACTGGCAGGATAATGTAAATAATTTGTTCACACTTGCCCATGAATTGGGACATTCGGTGCATAGTTACTATACTCGGAAATCACAGCCCTATCCATATGGGAATTATTCCATTTTTGTTGCTGAAGTGGCATCTACCTGTAATGAGGCATTGTTAAATGATCATTTATTAAAAACGATTGATGACGAGCAAAAACGCATTTATTTATTAAACCACTATCTAGAAGGCTTTAGAGGAACCGTATTCCGTCAGACCATGTTCGCCGAGTTTGAACATCTCATCCACCAAAAACTCCAAAATAACGAGGCATTAACGGCTGATTTATTAACAAAAGAATACTATAAGCTAAACAAAAAGTATTTTGGGGAGGAGGATATTGTAATCGATGAAGAAATTGGTTTAGAATGGTCAAGAATTCCTCATTTCTATTACAATTATTATGTTTACCAATATGCGACCGGATTTAGTGCAGCAACCGCATTAAGCAAACAGATTTTAGAGGAAGGGGAGCCTGCTGTTAAGCGCTATATCGAGTTCCTTAGCGCGGGAAGCTCCGATTACCCTATTGAGGTTCTTAAGAAGGCGGGAGTGGACATGACAAGCTCACAGCCAGTTAAAGATGCCTGCAAAGTCTTTGAAGAAAAATTAAATGAACTGGAACAGCTTTTATCATAATAAAAGGATGGTGCCTCTCCTAGTGGCATCATCCTTTTTAAAATCCTTTAAAACGGTTCCTCTGATTCATAAAAAATAAAAGGACAAAGATTGAGAGAAACAAGAGAGGGATACTAATGAATAAAGGGAAAATTTTTAAGAGAGCGAGTAAATGAAGAAAAAAAGCCAGGATAAAAAACAAAACCATAATTAAAAACGGGAGCTTTTTCATTGTGATCGTCCACCTTAAAATTTGTTTATACTAATGTATTGGTCAAAACATAAATATATGACTTTTTGACAATATTGTGAAATAAAGCACAAAGTCATTGTTTAGGGTAAAGATCAATGATATATTTAACTCGTGAAGTTGATCACAACAAACATAACCCCTTTTTTGACCGTGAAAGATTTCTCCCATCCCCTTTTGTTCGTATTTAGGAAAAGACCTTGCAGAACCGGAGCTGCAAGGTCTTTTCGTGAATCTACAAAAAAGGGGGGTGGGACTCGCCTCCTTTTTATTCTGAAATATATCGCCAAAATGTCCCATATTTAGCTGGTATTTGTTCTACGACTTGTTTTAGGAGTAATTTTTTCATTTCCCTTTCTACTTGTGAAATGGTCATATTGTAGACAACTGCAATTTCTTTTGAAGCGACAAATCGAAAAAATTTTAAGAAAGCCTCTAGCTGTGGCGGCGGTGATAGCACAGGCCGCTCTGAAAGCATTTCCTCGAGGATTTGTACATAAATTTCATATGGGTAAGTGCCGGTTATTTTAATCCCTTCATCTTCAACATTTTCGTTAAAGAAGACAAGTGTTGGAATCTCATGGACATCCATTTCGGATGTAATCTTTAAATCACATTGAATCGCTTTTGCCGCACTTTCAGAATGGAGGTCAGAGTTAAACTCCTCAATATCTAATCCAACCTCTGCGGCACAACCCTTTAATACATCCAAATCCGAGATATTTTTTTTATCTAAAAATAAAACCTCCTGAAGTTTGCGCAGAAATCGGATTCCTGCTCGTCTTCCTTGGAGTTCGGCTGCCTTTATGGCAATCGAAACAATATGCGGAGAGTCAATCGGATTTTCATACCAAAGACTTGAATCACAGGACATGCCCGATCTGCTTGCTGTCTTTTCCCATAACTCCACGAGATTTTCATAATTCTTTTTTTTGCTAAAATTTAAATTGGCCAATCTGCCGCTTAGAACATGCTTAATCGAAAAATATCGTCCATATTCGATATGCAGCTTTTTAAGAATCGGTTCAAGCGCCCAGCATTCCGGGCAAATAGGGTCAATAAACACGTAGAGTTCAATAGGCTTTTTCTCACTTTTTCTACATTGCTTTCTTGAACTTGAGTGTCCAATATTGCTCACAATAATTCACCAGTTTCTCCGGCATCAGGGGTATTAATCATATGTTGGGCGGTAAGATGCAGTCTTGTATAAAATTCGTCCCGTAGTGGACCTTCTAAACCTACTTTATCCATTGCCTGTCTCATACAGGACAACCATGCTTTTGCACGGGTAGGGGTTACCGGAAAGGGTAAATGACGCGCACGCATCATTGGATGTCCATGTTCTTCTGTATATAATGGTGGTCCACCTAAATATTGTGTAAGAAACTGCTTTTGTTTTCGGGCAATTTCAGTAAAAGAATTAGGGAAGATTGGTGCAAGATCAGGATGTTGTGCAACCAGCCCGTAAAAAGTGTCCACAAGACGGTGTAATGTTTTTTCGCCGATGGCTTCATAGGGTGTAGGCTTACTCTCAATCATGTTGACAACTCCTTTAGTAATGTTTGTATGAGTTTATTTTATCAATGGCTTTTTCATATCTCAAATAAATCGCTCTAAATGACTAAATTAATCCTTATCTCCATTAGTAATATTTACACAAAAACCTTCTTTTAATTGAAAAAGAACGTTGAAAAAAAATCCTTTTAATTATTTTGAATATATTTCTGTCGATAAAATCGCTGGATTTTATTTTCTGTTTTTCTGTGAGGGATAGCGTATTTATTTAGCAAAACCTCAAAATTCTGTTTTCCAATTTGGTCGTTTTCGACCTCATATTCTAATTCAAAGTCCTCTTTATTCAAATAAAGGCTGTGGTCAAGAACGAGAAGGCCGCCTTTATACTCTAACTCTGCTCTTTTTGTTACAAGAGACCCAAAATACCTCATTTCTGAAAACACGATATTTATTTTAGAAAGGAGATCCTTGATAGCACCTCCTGGAAGTTTGCTTTCTTGGATGGCAAGGGCTGCCTCTTTTTCGGTAATTTTTTGCGTTGTTTCCAGTAATCCGACATCAGCAGGCTGCTTTAATGTCATTTCATATTGTTTTCCTTTTTGACGAATCCGTAAAGCGGAATGTTTATTTTTCAAAGCAAAATCAAGAGTATCAAAATAATGATTTTCCTGTGTGATTATGCTTTTTTCAGCGATATTGAATTTTTTCAACAGAAAGTCATATTCTTCTTTCATAAGCATATTTTTAAATTCAATTTCAATGTTTTGAAACATCTTCTGCATCCCTTCCACGTTAATGTATTCTATAATATTAACACGACTACAATCCTTGGGAGAAATGGTTGGATTATGCTAAAATAAGGTAGTGAAAATGGAGGTTAAGTCATGAAAAATAAATTAACAGCAATTAATGGAAAGATTATAGAAAATCAGATCGTATTTACCGTAAATGAAGCGATTCATCATTTACAGCCTGCAGAGCAGATTCTTGTAGACTCCGACAACCTTTCCTTTATTTATTTAATGGAAGATAAGGAGGAGTATGCCTATATTGCTTTCCCAGAAGAGACTTGGGAATTTTTAAAAACAGCAGTAGAGAACAAACTATCTGTATATCTTTCCTTTAACGATCAACAGATAGAATTACCTCAGTTTACGGAGGAGCTTGAATATATCATCAGTAATATCAAAGGAAATGGGAATTACGGGGATGAAATGGTAACAAAGGTAGAGGAGAATTTCTAAAGGTTATTTGGGGTGAAAGTATGAAACACTTGGATAAATTTTTAGCTCCATATAAACAGGCAGTTGATGAGCTTAAAGTTAAATTAAAAGGAATGCGTGGGCAATTTGAAATGGACTCCAGCCACTCACCGATTGAATTTGTGACAGGCCGTGTAAAACCAATTGCCAGTATTTTAGATAAGGCATCCCAAAAGGGCATTCCGCTCGATAAATTAGAGGAAGAGATGCAGGATATTGCCGGGTTGCGCATGATGTGTCAATTCGTGGATGATATACATACCGTGGTGAATTTATTAAGAAATCGCAATGATTTTGAGATTGTTGAAGAAAGAGACTATATTTCTCATAAAAAGACAAGCGGCTACAGATCCTACCATATGGTAATTCGTTACCCTGTCCAAACCATCCATGGCGAAAAGAAAATTCTCGTTGAAATTCAAATTCGAACATTAGCCATGAATTTTTGGGCGACGATTGAACATTCTCTTAACTATAAGTATAAAGGGGTCTTTCCGGTCGATATTCATATGCGCCTAAAAAGAGCTGCAGAGGCAGCATTTCGACTGGATGAGGAGATGTCATTAATACGTGGTGAAATTCAAGAAGCCCAAGCATTCTTTACAAGAAAAAAAGAATTGAAGCAAGAAGAGAAAAATTAATTACCGGTAAGGAGTAAATAAATGAAATTTGCGATTACTTCAAAAGGGGATCAAAAGTCCAATATTCTGATGCATAAAATGAGGACTTATTTACTTGATTTTGATCTTATTTATGATGAAGACCAGCCGGATATTGTCGTGTCTATTGGCGGTGATGGGACATTACTGTATGCCTTCCACCGATATAGCAGCCGCTTGGATAAAACGGCATTTGTTGGAATTCACACCGGACATCTTGGGTTTTTTGCGGATTGGACTCCGGATGAAATTGAAAAGCTTGTGATTGCGATTGCCAAAACACCTTATCAAGTGGTTGAATATCCTCTTCTTGAGGTTATCATTCGATATAAGCATGCAGGTCAAGAATCCAGATATCTTGCCCTCAATGAATCAACTGTGAAGGGTGTTGAGGGTACTCTTGTAATGGATGTTGAAATCCGCGGCCAGCATTTTGAACGTTTCCGTGGTGATGGCCTTTGTGTCTCCACGCCTTCAGGGAGTACGGCTTATAACAAAGCGCTGGGAGGAGCAATTATTCATCCGTCGATTTCAGCGATTCAGGTTGCTGAAATGGCTTCGATTAATAACAGGGTATTCCGGACCGTTGGCTCACCGCTTATCCTTCCTTCTCATCATACCTGTATGCTGAAGCCTGTAAACCATTCAGATTTCCAAGTCACGATTGACCATCTTACCTTGCTTCATAAGGATGTTAAATCGATTCAGTTTCGGGTGCCCGATGAAAAAGTTCGCTTTGCCCGCTTTCGGCCATTTCCGTTCTGGAAAAGAGTACACGATTCTTTTATCTCGGATTAGTGGTTTGGAGGAGTGGATTTGTCTTCACATTTTAAACTCAAGTGGAAGATTGAAAATAAGGGTGCTGGGAAGCAGATAAAGGATTTTTTAAAAGATGAGGAAATCTCCCGGACCGCACTAACCGATATTAAATTCAAGGGTGGGAAAATTCTTGTTAATCAAGAAGAAGTAAATGTGCGGTACAAATTAAACACAAATGATGTTTTAACATTAATTTTTCCGAAAGAGAACCCAAGCGAAGGTGTAATGGCAGAGGATTTGCCGCTCGATATTTTGTTTGAAGACGAATATCTACTTGTTGTGATAAAACCGGCAGGGATGAGCACTATTCCTTCAAGGGAGCATCCTAATGGCAGTCTTGCCAACGCCCTTGTCGGATATTACCGACGGATTGGGTTAGCTGCTACTTCCCATATTGTTACAAGGCTTGACCGGGATACATCCGGAATTGTCTTGATTGCAAAACACCGGCATGTTCATCATTTATTTAGTAAAGCCCAGCAAAAAGGCCAAGTGAAAAGAATCTATGAGGCATTTGCTGGTGGAATCATTCAAGCGGATGAAGGGACAATCGAGAAGCCAATCGGTCGAAAAGAGGACAGTATTATTGAAAGGGAAGTCCGTCCAGACGGCCAGTATGCTTGCACCCATTATAAAGTTATTGGAAGACATAGAGCATTTACCGATGTGGAGTTGCAGCTCGAAACCGGAAGAACTCATCAAATTAGAGTTCATATGTCTTCGATTGGGCATCCACTTCTAGGGGATGATTTATATGGAGGAGAAACAGCTTTGCTTAAACGGCAGGCACTTCATTGTAAAAAAATTACGTTTTCCCATCCATTTTTGAAGCAGGAAATGACTTTTACAGCAAAACTGCCAATCGATATGCAAAAACTAATGCAGGCTGACCGCTAAATGAATTCCGTGTCAGCCTGTATTGATTATAAGATAAGAAAAAAATTTTGGGCTTCGAGAAATGTCTAGCGCAAGCGTCCTGCCCCTCTAGGTCGCAAACCTGCTCCTGCGGCAAAGCATATTCGAGGGAGTCCTGTTCACCTCGCCGCATGCCAGCAATGATGCAAAATCAGTGATTGTAGGCATGCCGATGAAGTCAAAGAACGACTTCACCGTCAGGCCCGCAAGCAGCTGTCGAGGCTGCCCAAGGAGCTTGCGCTTTTCTTTTTAGATATATTAGCCCATTTTTACTCAAATGGCTTAAATTTTTCTTCCACATATGGCATAGTAGAATCCACAGAAACGATTTCCATTTCAGGATACCTCAGGGCAGTCAGTTTTCCGCCAAATACAGCACCAGTATCAATATTATATGTATTGTTTATCATTCTTGGTTCCTTTACGGGTGTGTGGCCATAGACAATGCAGGCATCGCCATTGTAGTTTTTTGACCAATCTCTTCTAACAGGTGATCCGTCCGGGTGCTTTTCACCGGTAATATCTCCGTAAAGAACAAATGTCTTTACCTTTGAACCGGATTGTCCAATCATCTCTTTCTTAATGCCTGCATGGGCAATAATAAGTTTCTTTTTGTCTAATACTAAATAAAGCGGTGCTTTTTCATAAAGCTCCATAAATTTTTTTCTGATTGAATCTTTGGCATTTTTATTTAGCGATTCAAATTCAGCAACGGTTGTTTCCAGGCCATGTGCGACTTGAACCTTGTTACCAAGGAAGAAGCGGTATAATTTATTGCAATGGTTTCCTGGAGTGTAATAAGCTTTCCGCTGCTCAATGACCAAGCGCCAAATGATGTCAATCACCTTTAGGGACTCTGGTCCCCGATCGGTTAAATCGCCTACAAAACCAAGAAATCGGTTTTCTGGATGAAGAGGAATTCCCCTTCTCCAATCATAGCCCAAATTTATTGTAAGTTCTTGGAATTCATTAAAGCAGCCATGAATATCTCCGATTATATCTATTTTCATTAGGATGAACCCCCTTTACCATCTTATTTTTTGTTTTTTTATTGATTTTATTTGTGAAGGAGGAAACAAAATTGGGACAGCAAGCTTCTGTCATTTCCTTATTGATTGTAGTTACAACTGCATTTTTAACCCCGATTATCCTGCATCGCTTTAAATTGAATTTTATTCCCGTAGTTGTTGCTGAAATTATTATGGGGTTAATCATCGGAAAAAGCGGCTTCAATGTCGTTCATCAAGACATGTGGATATCGACTTTGTCTACACTGGGATTTATCTTTTTAATGTTCTTAAGCGGCTTGGAAATTGATTTCACCGCCTTTTCAAAAGGGAAGAAAAGAGAGATTCTTCCAAACGGAAAGAAAGAACCAAATTCTTTTGCCGTCTCTACATTTATTTTTATAGGGATTTTTATTTTTTCTTTGGTCCTATCGTTTGTTTTTGTCATCCTGAATTTTATTCATAATGCTTTCTTAATGACTCTAATTATTTCCACGATCTCGTTAGGGGTTGTAGTACCTACCCTTAAAGAAGCTAAGCTGATGAAAACGGTAATTGGTCAAATCATTCTGCTTGTTGCAGTAATTGCCGATTTGGTTACGATGATATTGCTTGCTGTCTTTGTCTCGCTTTATGATAAAGGCCATGGGAATACATGGCTGTTATTAATTTTATTCGCCGCCGGTGTTGGACTTTATTTTGTTGGGAAACGATTGAAAAACCGCGCTTTTGTCAAAGCACTCGAAACAGGGACGGCTCAAATTGGCACAAGGGCTGTATTTACGCTTATTATCGTCTTAGTAGGATTATCTGAAACAGTTGGAGCGGAAAATATTTTAGGAGCTTTCCTTGCAGGAGTTCTTGTTTCCTTATTGGCTCCGAATCAAGAATTGGTTCATAAGCTTGATTCCTTTGGATATGGGTTTTTAATTCCAATCTTTTTCGTTGAAGTTGGGGTAAAACTTGATATTTGGTCGCTTTTTAGTGAAAAAAAACTTTTACTGTTAATTCCGCTTTTATTGATTGGCTTGCTGCTATCCAAACTTATCCCTGTATATCTTCTAAAGCTTTGGTATGATACGAAGACAGTTGTGGCCTCAGGATTTTTATTAACCTCTACCCTATCCCTTGTCATTGCAGCAGCCACAATCGGTGAGCGGATGAAGGTTATAACAGAACAAATGAGCGGAACACTAATTTTAGTTGCAGTGATTACATCTATATTCACACCTATTGTGTTTAAAAAGCTTTTTCCAAAAGAAGTGGTCTCGAATCGAAAGGTCAGTGTCGCTTTCTTGGGTGCGAATCAAATTACCCTGCCTGTTTCAAGGGAACTAAAGTCTGGTCTGTATGAACCGATTCTTTACCACACTAAAATTGAGAAATCGGAAAAGCAGATTGCAAACTCTCTTTTTGAAATTGTTGAGATTCCGGACTTCACGCTTGAAACGATTGGTCAAACCAAGGTATATCAATCGGAAGTTGTGGTTATTTCAACAGGAGATGAAGAATTGAATGCTTTACTGTCTGTTGCCGTAAAAGAAAAAGGTGTGTCAAGGGTCATTGCCAGGATTGAAAGTCCCGATTTAGAAGAAAACCTAAAGGAACATAACATTGAAATATTTTCAGTGTTTAAGTCAACCAATGCTCTGCTTCGTTCATTAATTGAATCACCAAGAGTGATTAATATTTTGACCAATCAAGAGATGGCCCTGTATGAAATTGCCATGACAAACGAGCAATTTGACGGGATGTCATTAAGGAGGTTTCCGTTTACAGGCGATATCATTTTTGTCCGGATTTTCAGGGGGAATGAATCCATTGTGCCCCATGGGGACACTGAACTTCAGCTAAACGACCGTTTAATTGTGACGGGATCAAAAGAATATGTAGACCAATTAAAAAGAGAGCTTGAATTTTGTGAGAACTGTTAAAAAACAATCTAAATGTGTACATACCATTGAATTTGGTGTAAAATTAGTACCAAGTGCTAATAACTTGTATTAAATATAGGAGGAACAATAATATGCTTTCATTAAATGGAAAAACATTTGTAGTTATGGGTGTTGCCAATAAACGCAGTATTGCTTGGGGCATTGCCCGCTCCCTTCACAATGCAGGTGCAAGACTAATTTTTACGTTTGTAGGGGAAAGGCTTGAAAGCAGCGTCCGTGAATTGGCGGACTCACTTGAAGCAGAAGGTACACTTGTATTGCCTTGTGATGTAACAAGTGATGATAGCATTGAAAAATGCTTTGCAACAATTAAAGACGAAGTAGGTGCGATTCATGGGATTGCACATTGCATTGCTTTTGCAAAAACCGAAGAATTAAAAGGTGAATTTGTGAATACATCCAGAGATGGATTCTTGCTTGCCCAAAATATCAGCGCTTTCTCATTAACTGCTGTTGCCAAAGCAGCACGGGGCTTAATGACAGAAGGTGGAAGTATCGTAACCTTGACCTACCTGGGCGGGGAACGTGCAATTCAAAACTATAATGTTATGGGTGTTGCCAAAGCTTCTCTTGATGCAAGTGTCCGGTATCTGGCTTCTGATCTTGGTAAGGATGGAATTCGTGTTAACTCCATTTCTGCTGGCCCGATTAGAACCTTATCCGCAAAGGCAATTGGTGAATTTAATACCATTCTTAAGGAAATTGAAGAAAGAGCACCATTGCGTAGAACCACAACTCCGGAAGAAGTTGGGGATACTGCTGTATTCTTATTTAGTGATCTATCCCGCGGTATTACCGGTGAAAACATTCACGTTGATTCCGGGTACCATATTTTATAATGATAAAAGCCTGCATTTTTTGCGGGCTTTTTATTTTTGAAGTGAACGAGTATGGGCATCCCGCATACATATAGAGTGAAGGACTTTGTAATGGAGGTGCCCATGAATTTATGACAGAAAAGAAAAATGAAGGTCCACTACTTTATATTTATCAGCCTTTTTCAAAAACCCCTTCCAATAAAATGCAGGAAGTGTACAGGATTAAACCTGAAAATACGCTTCCGGTAGAAGAAGAACAACAAAAAGGCGCAAGCAAGAGGAATCATGTAAATAACATTCATGAGGAGGAGTCAAAACAGGAGACGATACCAATTGAGATAACCAAGTCCGAAAAAGAGGCTGTCGAAAGAAATGAAAAAAGCAATAAGCCAAGATATCCCTTTAAAAGGGTTAAGAGCTTTAGGGAAATGAACATGACGGAACGATTGGATTATTTAGTGGAGTTTCCCAAAGCTTTGCCGCCTGTACCTTGTGTATTCTATACAAAAGATAAAAACTATCAGGGGTATTTACAGGATTACGAAGGACAAGAAATTACCATTCAATTTCATGATCAGACCACTAAAAAGATTCCAGTGAAAGAATTAAAAGATGTCATAATGATTGGAATAAAAAACTAAAAATAAAAAAAGCCAGCCGTTATCGACTGGCTCATTTTTATTAGATACAAATTCCCAAGTTAACATCAGCGATACATTGTACTGCACAGAAGCATTTTAAATCAACTGTTATGCAGTCATTGCTTGCGCGGAAGCGGTCCACTTGGCAAACCCTTGAAAGATCAATAGTTCCATTATTTACAAGGTTTACCGGAACAAAATTCCCGCTTTCTTTGCGACCAGGGATCAAAACACGAAGTGTAGCACAGCAGTTGTCAAATATATCTTCCACCCTGAAGAAAATGGACACACACGCGTTGTTTTCGCCATTAAAGAATGCATGGAATGGATTCCCACTTTCATCACTTAAAACAAACACACGAGTATCAACTGGTTCTCTTCTTGTAGGTGAAACTAATGAGCCAAGTGGTTCAGTAAAACAACTTGAACACTCCGCACACTCATTTTCAACAGCATTATCTTGTATATCTTTAATCGCACGAACTACTTCGCACACACAGCTGCCACTTTGAAAATCGTTATGATTATTTCCACAACCCATTTATTTTTCCTCCTTAAATCCGTGATATATATCTTACATTACTAACATATTTAAGAGGGCCCTTTTGGGTTACGGACAATTGCCTTTTTTAAAAAAATTAGGCTAGGTCCCTATATCAAAGACAGAAAGGACAAAGAAGGTATGGAAATTAATCTTTTACAATTCATTATTTTGGGGCTTGCTGCTTTTAGATTAACAAGATTATTGGTTTTTGATAAAATTACAGAATTCTTGCGCAATCCGTTTTTTACAGAAGTAATCGAAGAAAACGATCAAGGGGAAATAGAAGTTTATTATGTACCAAAGGAGACACCCATCAAAAGATTTTTTGGAGAGCTTTTAAGTTGTTATTGGTGTACAGGAATTTGGTCTTCCACCGCCTTGGTCCTCTTAAATTATTTTTATCCTGATATCTCTGCTCCAATTGTAATGATTTTAGCAATTGCAGGTTTTGCATCGATATTAGAAACCATTGTTCAGAATTGGCTACAAAAATAAATAAAATTATGGTTATTCATTGAGACAAGATTTTATTTTTGCACATATCTTAAATTATAATTGTCAAATACAGGGGTGGAGAGTACGGTGAACAAGCAAAATAAAAGTAATAAATATCAAAGTTCGAACCAATCCTACTTTAAAGAATCAAAGCCAATTAAAAAAAATGGCTGCGGCTGCGGGAAAAAAACTCAGAAGTAAAGGGAAACACTGCTTGGTGCAAACCAGCAGTGTTTTTTATTCCTTAAGTCATAATTTTGCCTTCTGTCGAAGAAACTAGATGATAATAAGAATCTTATTTATGGACGAGGGAGGAAACGAAATGATTTACATACAACGACTAGTCATACTTTCTTGTTTATGCCTATTAGCCTCCTGCAGTGGAAATCAAAAGGTAAAGGATAGCCAATTGGCCTTAATGAAAACAACTAATCCCAATCCAGTTATGACAGATCGTGATAAAAACACGAATCGGGTTCAAGAAATTGAAAAGTCAGTAAGTTCTTTTCCGGAAATTTATGATGCGGCTGTCATTAAAGGGAAAAAAGAAACACTTGTTGTTTATAAGGTTAAGCATTCGCACCGCTTTAAGATGAAAAAAATCGAAAAAAATCTGACTGAATTCTTAAACAAACGTTTTCCAAAAGAAAATATCACCGTTTCAAGTGATTATAAAATTTTCCTTGAAGCGGTTCGCTTGAATGAGCGCATCGAAAGTAAGAAATTTTCCGACCAAAAAGCCGAAAAACGTCTAGGCGAAATCATTAAAATGACGGAAGACATGACATAGAAGGGAGACAAACAAGATGGCCAGCAAACAAAAAAATTTAACTCCACAGCAGCAAAACTATCAGCAGCTGCAGCAGAAGCATGAGTTGAAACGGCCAGTTTTAAAGAATTGCCTAAAAGCTTTTTTCGTTGGCGGTTTGATTTGTGTTATCGGCCAAGCAGTTAGTTATTTTTACATATATTTTTTTAATTTTACCGAGCAGACCGCCGGGAATCCTACGGTTGCAACAATGGTTTTCTTTTCAATGCTATTAACCGGTTTTGGGGTCTACGACCGATTAGGACAGTTTGCAGGGGCGGGAAGTGCAGTACCCGTTACAGGGTTCGGTAATGCCGTCATCTCTGCGGCAATCGAGCATCGAACAGAAGGGTTTGTATTAGGTGTTGGCGGAAATATGTTTAAGCTTGCCGGGTCCGTCATTTTGTTTGGTGTTTTTTCGGCATTTGTTGTCGCACTAATTAAAACGTTACTGGCAATGTGGGGGGTTTTGTAATTGTTAAAAGGGCATCAATCTTGGGTATTCGCAAACCGGCCAATGATTATGGCAACGGGTGTATCGGGAGGCCCGTTTGAAGCAAATGGGAATTTAGCCAATGATTTTGACCTATTGCATGAAGATTTATGGATGGGACAGGAAACCTATGAAAAAGCGCATCGGGTTTTGCTTGAGGAATCCATCAAGATGGCTTTGCAAAAAGCAAATGTTCATAAGGAAGAAGTTCAATTTTTCTTTGCCGGTGACCTTATTAACCAAATTACGCCGACAAGCTTTGCGGCAAGGTCCATGCAAATCCCTTATTTCGGTCTCTTTGGAGCCTGTTCCACGTCAATGGAAGGGTTAGCACTTGCTTCTTTTGTTGTCAACAATCAAGGTGCAAAGTATATCCTGACAGGTGCCTCCAGTCATAATGCGGCTGTTGAAAAACAGTTTCGCTACCCAACGGAATACGGAGGACAAAAGCCGCCAACCGCGCAATGGACTGTAACGGGTGCCGGTGTTGCTGTGATTGCAAGCAATGATTCGTCAAAGAACGAACCTGTAACGATTTCGGCAACGATTGGTAAAGTGATTGATATGGGGTTAACCGACCCGTTTAATATGGGGGGAGCGATGGCTCCTGCTGCAGCGGATACCATTATTGCTCATTTTCGGGATTTACAATTGGATCCATCCTATTATGATTTAATCATCACCGGAGATTTAGGGCGAATCGGTCATGACACTGCATTTGAATTAATCAATAAAAGTGGCCTAAAGCTAGAACGAAAACAGTTTCAGGATTGCGGTCTACTTATTTACAAAAAAGATCAGCCTGTCCAATCAGGAGCAAGCGGTGCTGGCTGTTCTGCAACGGTATTATATGGACATTTACTGAATCAAATGAAAAAAGGCGTTTACAAACGAATTTTAGTTGTAGCTACTGGAGCTTTGTTATCACCGTTAAGCTTCCAACAAAATGAATCCATTCCTTGTATTGCGCATGCAGTTGCCATTGAAATGAATGGGGAAGAGGGGTGATGAAAGATGCTTGCCATGTTTTTTTGGGCGTTTGTAGTGGGCGGAATCATTTGCGTTATTGGTCAATTATTATTTGATGTGGCAAAACTTACACCGGGGCATACTTTAAGCATACTGGTGTGTGCTGGAGCTGTCTTGGATGGGTTCGGCCTCTATGAACCGTTAGTAGATTTTGCCGGAGCAGGGGCAACCATTCCAATCACGAGTTTCGGTAACTCATTAGTTCACGGTGCTCTTCAGGAGGCTAAGATACATGGACTTGTCGGGGTTTTAACAGGGATGTTTGAAGTGACCAGTTCTGGAATTTCAGCCGCAATCATTTTTGGATTTATCGGAGCGCTTATTTTTAGACCGAAGGGGTAAGTGCTAGTAGGACAATACTCCATTTTTAATCAGCATAATCGAAAAAAGGACGATGCCTATACACTTTTTACGGTATTCTCATATGTTATAAGTGAGATTACTAAAGTGAGGTGACTCAGTCTATGTGCTTCGGATATGGCGGCTACGGGTACGGCGGCGGCGGCTTTTACGGAGGTTCTACTTTCGTACTAATCGTTGTATTGTTTATCCTATTAATCATTGTAGGAACAAGCTTCATCTAAGAAGTCCTAACCTTCATTAAGAAAAGGCTGGCCATAATATGGCCAGCCTTTTCTTTGCTGCTCATGAACCTTTTTGGCCTTCCTTCATAAGATAAAGTAGTTGTTATGAAGGAGTGAAAATATTATATGGATAACGGGTTCTTTAAAAATATAGAAAAGAAAACAGGCGTAAATATGAAGGAAATCTTTGATTTAGCGAATTCTTTGCAAAATGCAAATTTTAAGGATGAAAAAACAGTAAGAAATGTCATTAAGAGAGTGTCTCAAATTGCCAATAGACATGTACCGCAGGAATTGGAAGATCAAATTGTTAAATCCATCATTAACGATGGAAAATCACTTGATTTCAATACCATTACGAACATGATGAATAATAAAAAATAAAAAAAATGGCCGCTTTCCTATAAGGAAGCAGGCCTATTTCTTTTCTTGCTTAAAGATGTCAGAAACCGTGAGCGATTGGCTTTTTTACCTCTTCGGTTACTTGGAATCGAGATAAATAGCTGCTCTTTTGCACGTGTCATGGCAACGTAAAATAATCTTCTTTCCTCTTCCAATGCCGAATAATCACCGTTACGATAGCTTTCCAATGCAAAGTCATGCGGCAGGCTCCCATCGACTGCACCAAGAACATACACGGTTTGATACTCCAGTCCTTTTGCCCGGTGGATCGTACTTAAAGTAATCGTCTCTGTAAAATGCTTGCTTAAATTTTTGATTTCTTTATTCATCGCAGACATATGCTCAGCGTGAGCCAATAAGGATTCAATTGAATTGAAATTTTTTGCCGCCACTTTCAGGTCCTTAATATCATCAGAACCTTTCTCAAGCATATTCGATTCATTTCCCCGCTTTTTTAAAAAATCAAGGAAGCCAATGTCTTTTTCAATCATTTCGATCGCCGAAAGCGGAGTTAATTGCTTTAATTTTCGTATGGCAGTGACCGCTTGTTTTAATTTCTTTTCCTGAAAGGAATGAGCTGTTTTAATATATGACAGGGCTTCTAAATTACTGCAATCTTGAAGGATACTCATTGCTTTTAAATCTCTTAGAACCGCTTGTTTTAAAAATAAATACGGCAAAACATCGGAAAGTGCAGTTTGATCATCTTCATTCAAGCTTAATTTAAGGAACGAGAGGATACTTTTCACAATCCTTCGGTCGTAAAAAGCCTCAACATCCTGCTCAATTCGAAACGGAAGATTTGAACTGGCTAACCGTTCAAAAACAGCACGTGCACCTGCATTTGTGCGATATAGAATCGCAAAATCTGAAGGAGCTGCACCTTGTGCAATTTTTTTCTGTAAATCCGTTACAATCATAGTTGCTTCTTCCTCTTCATCATAAGGGAAAAATATAATGGGAGCAGCTCCATGAGTGTATTGGGCTTTCATTTTCTTCAATCGTCTTTTTTTATTGGCAGCAATCATTTGATTGGCTGCGGTAACGATTTCATGTGATGACCGATAATTTTCCGCAAGTGTAATTACTTTTGCAGAGGGAAAATCTTTTTCAAAATCAAGTAAATAACTAGGGTCGCTGCCTCTGAAAGAATAGATCGCCTGGTCATCATCCCCGACAGCACATACATTTTTATATTTTCCTGAAAGAAGCTTGATCAATTCGTATTGGACCTTGTTGATGTCTTGGAATTCATCAATAAGGAAATACTGAAACCGATTTTGATATTGCTCAAGAAGTTCCGGAGTGGACTTAAGCAGCTGGTAACAACCAATGAGCATATCATCAAAATCAAATAATCTCTCGGCCAGCTTATAGTCCTCATATTTTTTATAAAGATAAAGAGTCTGTTTTTCCCATTCCGATTCAGGATGAATATCCTCTGGAAAAAGCAGTGAGTTTTTCCAAAAGCCGATTTGCTGGAGAGCTAAGTCATAAGCAAATTCTTTTTCCGACAATCCAATTTCTTTTCCGGCATTTTTGAGAATTTTATCCCGCTGCCAATCTTTGTTGAGCAGCCGCTCTGAGTTCCAATTTTCCCTAGAGTGAAACATTAGAATCCGATAAAAAATGCTGTGGAAAGTACCGGTTACGAGTTTATTTATCGCTTCTTTTTTTATTTGCGGATAGGTAAGCAAACGGTTTTTCATTTCACTTGCCGCTTTGGATGTGAAGGTAACGAGCATAATGTTGCGTGGGTCAATCTTTTGGACCTCCAACATGTAGGCAGTTCGTGCTGTTAATACCCGTGTTTTACCGCTGCCGGCGCCGGCAAGCACTAACAATGCTCCCTCTGTTTCAGAGACCGCAGCAGCCTGTGCATCGTCAAGAACTACACCTGATTTTGCTAATTGTTGTAAATAAGGGGATGGATATTCGATTGTGTTCGTCTCAATGTTTTGAAAAGGTACTTGATAGTCCAGAGATTTTGCTGTTTTGAAGGCTTGAACCTTTTCAGGTGCAGCCAAAATGCTTCTCCCCTTTGGAAGACGAAATCCATTCATTTCGTTATGGTTTTGTTCTGGTTCATTGTTAACTTCTTGTATGGTTTGCTCTGGACAATCTGGAATAGTTGAATGGGCATGCGAAAAATGTGGTGAATCCTGAATCCCTATGTAAAAACGAACGCTCTCGCGGCATACGGAACAAAGCAGCTCACCATTTTTGCCTGCTAAGTATATTTTTTGATATTCAGACCGATCTAAACTATCAAGTGAAATGGTTTGGTTTTGGTATATTGCAGTTTCCATAAGTTCTTCCTCGCTCTAAAAAATAAGCAACATGGTTAATCATATCAAAACCAGCAGGGAACAAAAAGGCTTGAAAAATGGAAAACAAAAAAATCGGGCATCAAATCTCAAAAGATTCCTACCCGATTTTTAAAATATTGGCTCTGTTAATCTTGGTTGTTGATTTCCGCTCCAATCAACATTGTTTCAAAAATCAACATTGACCTTTAACACAGCCAAAATATTAAATATGTTTTACCATTGTTTTATGCGGGATTCCGGCATCCATGAATTCCTCGGAAACCACTTCATAGCCTAATCCGGCATAGAAGGGAATCGCGTGTACTTGCGAATTCAGCTTTAATTTTTGAATACCATTATTCCGTGCATAGTCTTCAATTCCGTTCATAATCGCTTTACCAGCACCTGTACCCCTGGCCTGTTTCAATACGCAAATACGCTCGACTTTTCCATAACCGTCGACTAAGCGAAAGCGGCCGGCCCCAACTGGCGTGTTATCATGATACAGTACAAAGTGAGTGGCTTCCTCCTCATGCTGATCAATTTCCTCTTCAGCAGGTACATTTTGCTCATCAATAAAAACCGTTCTTCTTACAGAAAAAGCATCTTCTAATTCTTTTTGATTCTTAACAATCTTTACCGTCACTTCTTATTGTTCCCTTCCAAGACGAAATGTTTCGTATACAGTCCAAGAGCCATTTTCTAATTGATAAAGAAGATGGAATCGGTCAACTTTTTCTTCATGTTCAAATTTTTTCATGCGCAATGAGCCGTAAATATCAGAATGCTCATCATTTGAAAGATTTTGACCAAGTGTAATATGCGGGACAAATGCATATTCAGAGGTTTCTTGGTTTAACTCATGATTAATTTCCACTTGTAAATCCTTCAATTCAACAGTTGGTTCAACTTTTAAATAGATGACATTGTTTACTGGTTGAAAAGAACTTATTTTTGATGTTTTCAACTGGAATGGATAATGATTACCGGCAATCTTTTGTAATTTATCAGCAACTTGTTTCACATCATCCTCAGTTACTTCAAATGCGCTTTTTAATGTTAGATGTGGAGGAATTAAAGAGTAATGTGGGTCATAACGTTTACGATAAGAATTTACCGTATCTTGAAGTCCTTTAGATGGAAAAATAACAACACCGAATTTCATATGTATACCTCCGTTAGTAAAATTTTTAAGAAAATAATAGGTAACATCAAAATGAAATTATTATACATAAATAATTATAGCAAATTTTCGAAAAATATAAAATTATTTTGCCTTTCTAAGTATAATAATTAAAACATCATCGTAAGGGCTCGTCTTAAATCTGGTTGCCAGTATTTCCATGTGTGGTTTCCATCAAACTCTTCATAAAAATAGGAATAAGACTTGTCTTTCATCTCTTTTGAAAGCTCTCGATTTGGTTCAATGAAATTACTCACTTTACCATCAGTTGTTGGAACTTCTGTCTCCTGGTTTCCAACTACATGATAGACATCTAAAAGCTGCGGTTCAGAACAGTTACGAACCAATGTAAGAACCTGTTCGTTCACCAATGGCGATTGCAATAATACTTTTCCAAAGGTATGGGGATATTGAAGCGCTGTCATAAACGAAACAGTAGCACCTAATGAGTCGCCAATCAATGCCCTTGTAGTTCCAATTTGGTATGTCGGGAATTCCTTTTCGATAAAAGGAAGTAATTCATGAGCAAGAAAACGTATGTATTGTTTGTTTTGTTCCCCATCCGGGTGATATTTTCTGCGGCGATCCTCCACATTTTTATAGGGTATCCCAATAATGATTAAATTTTCAATTTTACGCTCAAAAAGTAATTCATCCGCTAACCGGCCAAATCTCCCCAGTTGGAAATAATCTTTTCCATCTTGAGCAATTAACAAGGAATATTTATATAAAGGTGAGAAATTTGCAGGTAAATAAACAAGGAGCTGCATTTCTTCTCCAAGTTCTAAACTTTGGAAAGTGAGTTCTTTAATTGTGCCTTTTGGATAATTCATCGATGATTCCTCCAATTTTCAAACTGTACAAATGCATTCTAACATAAAGATAGTGGAATTGCTTCAAGTAAAGAGTGAGGGGATGGCCGTGCAGAAACAGTGGGATAAGATTAATGGAGAGGAGATGTGTATAATTAGTTTGGGACCATCACCAAAACTTAAGTCTAGTGGAGGTATCTTTGTTTTGAGCGGACATCAGGCATTATGGACAAAATATTCGCACGGCGAAAAGTACGGACTTGTTTGCGAAGGAGACAATAAGCCCGAATATACTCATCATTAACTTCCTTTACAATTAATTTTCTCTGGGATAGCTGTTGGTTTTCTGAAAGATAAATCATTTCTAATGGTATATGTTCTTCAATCGAACGATAAAGAAGTCCTTCCATGTCACTCACACCTTTCTATTATTTATAGTATTATTATATCCGAACATTCGTTCTTTATTCAATGAATTTTAGAACGTATGTTCCGGTTTGTTATTTCCATTTTGTATTCATAAAATACAAAAAAGATATTGACTTTTGGAGCTTTGTCATTATAATTATAAATATACTTTAATATATGATCTGTTAGCTCAGCTGGGAGAGCGCAACCTTGACAGGGTTGAGGTCGGGGGTTCGAACCCCTCACAGGTCATCACCGCGGTAGAAACGTTGATATGACGGAGTTTCTACCGTTTTTTATTGCCGCTGACTTAATCGCAGGGTAGCGCTCCTATTTTCGACAAGATTGCGCTAGGTTAATGCGTCTTTTGTTCCGTTGACTTAACGAACAGGAGGCGTTTTTATTTTGGCTGATAAACGAACTGGCAAGCGTGTAAAAACCGTTAGGACATTAAGGAAATCCGCAAACAATCTCGATACTTTATTTCAGACATTTAAGTCGATAAAAAGAGCGGAGGGGCGCGCGACTGGCACGCTGACTCAATACGAGGATAATTACGGGTATTTTATCGAATATTCGAATATCTTGACCGCAACAATATAAAGAGATCGATGACGGTAGGATTATCGCCCGTTACGATTAACACGCGTCTTAAAACATTGCGAGTTATGTTTAAGTGTCTTGCGGAAGAGGGATTAATCGACCGCAATCCAATGGAAGGAATTAAAAACGTTATGAGCCGGAAGAGGAAATTGTTGTGCTTACTGCGGATGAATTAAACGGCTGCTTAACGTACCGAACCAGCGACATTATGCAGAGTTTCGCGATTACGTATTGATGCACTACTTAATCGATTCCATGAGTCGGATAAGTGAAGCGCTAGGTTTGCGTCATTCAGATGTAGACTTAGACGCGAAGATTGTGACTATTCGGGCCACTATTGCGAAGAGTAGAAAAGCGAGGACCATTGCTTTACAACCGGCGACTGCAAGAATGAAGGAACTGATTGCGGAGAACAACGCGGACTTTGATAGCGACTATATTTTTCTTGCAAATTACGGTGAACCGATGACACGGGATCATTTCCGCAATAGATTAAATGAATACGCTAAGATAGCCGGCATTACAAAGAATGTTCATCCGCATTTATTCCGGCATACAGCTGCTACTATGTTTCTTGAGTCAGGCGGGGGTATTCGTCACTTACAATTGCTATTAGGTCACGCGGATTTACGAATGGTATTACGGTATACGCACTTATCAAAGGAATCGCTAATAAATCAACATGAGAAGCACTCCGCATTAAATCAGATAACTGGGAAGCTTAATAAACCACGGAAGATAAAACGATAACCATTGCGCCACCTTAGCGGGTGGCGTTTTTTAATTTAGCCGTTATTAAACTAACTGGGAGTTGAAGAAAAAATTAGAATTTTATGGTAAAATATTGTTTAGATGGTTACAATACGCGCTAAGGAGGATTTGGAATGAACAGAACGGAATCGTTACTTCAAAACTGGGACTTTTGCTACGATAAAGAAGATTGGTATCCGCCGCTCGCTGACGCCCTCAAAGCGCTTACAGCGGAGCAAGCAGATTGGCGACCGGCTGGCGAGCATGCGAACTCGATTTGGGAGACAGTTGAGCATTTGATTTTTTACAAGGAACGGTTACTCAAAAGAATTACCGGTGAGGAATCGCAGTATCCGGAAGGGTTGACGAATGACGATACGTTCGCAGTCGCTTCGAAAACGGAGAGCGATTGGGATGCCACGCAAAATAGACTAAAAAGCGTCCATCTTGGCATCAGTAAGCGTATTACGAATTTAAACGTTGACCAATTGCAAGCTCTTGTTACTAATCGTCCATTAGACGAGTGGCTGAACAGCCTCATTCTCCATGACGCTTATCATACGGGCCAAATTATCTTGATCCGCAAGTTGCAAGGCTCTTGGCCATCGCGCCGCTCTTTTGAATAGGGCAAAAAATTGCACTGCAGTTACAAAGAAGGAACAATGAACATGCCCAATGACCACAAAGGAGGAACAATGAACATGGCCACATCTGAACCGGAGTTTACCATTACCCGCACCCTGAATGCCCGCCGCGAGCTCGTGTGGCGCGCCTGAACCGAGGAGAAGGAACTCGTCGACTGGTTGCCTTCTACACCCCGGGGATCAGTACGTGTACGACGGGTGGTCCGATGCACTCGACACGATTGTGAAAAAATATACTTAAACAAACGGGTGCTTTAGTTTAAGAAAAAATCAACAGCGGACCTACTAGGGTCCTTTTGAATTGGCGGGCAGCCTCCTGGTCACTTACTTTTATCCATTATGTACAAAAAAAGAAGTTGGCAAAAAAACAAACGTTTTTCACCAACTTCTTTACTATTTTAGTTAGAAGGACGTTTTTTTTGAGGGATAGGAGATAACTCGTTCACGGAGACAACAATATTCATCTTTTTAGTTGGTTTTTTCCAAAATTGTTCGTTATTTGGTAAGTCATCAAACCAGGAAGCAGTTGGTGGACAGTCCAAGATCATCAGCTCTCCATATTCCCCATCACGCGATTGGTGATATTTAAGATATGCCTTCCCATTCTCAATCGCGAGAATTTCAATTTTTCCAGATGTATGACTCATTACTAATTTGACTCGTTTGCCGAGGCCAGAGGTTTTAGCCTTCGCTTCCTCCACGATATGATATACCTGTTCCAATGGTAGAACAAACGAAGAGTTTCCGGCTACAGGACGATTTACAAAAAAATAGTAAGGAGTCACTCCAGCCCAAGATAGTTTATCTAACAGATTACCAAGAACATTTGGATCATCGTTTATTCCCTTTACAAATCCGTAGAATAAGTAAGAAACTATTAAAAGATTTAAACCAAAACTCAGAATAGGGGTATTCAGCTAGACTTATAATTTATCTTTTATTAAAAAACACTTCTCCGGTTTCATTATTGTCCATACAGACAAGAGACGTATGCGGCAAATAGTTCCCACCTTTCAACAGAGACTCTTTTATGAGATAATCTCCTCAAATAAAAATTTGGGGAGGTTTTTTATTAGGTAAATAAAATTGCGAAGGGAATGGGAACTTCGAATTATGCCCCTATCAACAGGAACGTCTCTTTTTGACACTCAAAAATATCGCTAAATCCAAGAATGCAGCCAAATGTAATGTAATCGGTGGATTACGAGAAGGGAAATTTAGTGAAAAGTATGACTTAATTAGGTTTTGTATGTTCGATATTAGATATATTTTGTTGAGTTTAGGTGGCTATTTTCCATGTTTGGTGGCAGAATGGTGGCAATATCTATGATTTAATTTCAGGTCATTTAAATAAAAATGGAATCAGAAATTTTTAGGTAATTAAATCTTTAATATAAGTTTGGGATTATTCGGGGTGAACCGTACCATAAGTAAATGAGGTAATTTAATTCCTGTTATGATAGGATTTAAAGAGATATTGAAAGAGGAAGTGAATGTAGTGATAAACATAACTATTCCCAAACCAAGTGTTACCATTACCAAACAGAATAATCCTGAGTTAAGTAATATTTATGGGTTTACTGATTTTCATCTTATCCCTAGAGATAAGGGTGGTATTTTTATGTTCTATAACAATAAACAAGAGCTATTATTCGTTGGGAAAGCAAGGAAATTGCGACAAAGAATTAAAAAGCATTTTGAGGATACTGTATCCCCAATCAAAATGCATAGAGATGAAGTCACTAAAATTGAAGTTTGTGTTATTGAAGACCCTGTACATAGAGAAATATACGAAACGTATATTATTAATGAACTCAAGTCGAAGTACAATATAGACAAGGTGTTTTTTAGGTAAAACTTTATCAAGAGAGGCGATAGGTATGGTTAAATAAGAGCATACCTATCGCCTTTTATTATTTGATAGATTAAAGGATGAGAACTATTGGATTGTAAACACAAAAAACTAACGACCTATATATATACTTACGCCTGTTATGAGGCGGAACGTTCATTGTGTGCTTTAGAAATGCGCTCATTATTTGGGAGTGAGTCTCAAACAAGCATTTTGGAGAGCCTTGTGAATATTGATCCAACTCGAAGTCCCTTTATTAAGGAAAGAATTGCTGTAATTTATGAGGGGAATTGATCGAGAAATTGTTAAGAAAGGGTCATTTACTCGCGAAGTGATTGTATGTAAGTAAATTATTTTATGAACAGCTTAATCTCACCTCCATTACCACAAATAAATATCCTTATTTTGATATGTAACGGAGAATCCTACCACAAGTAAATGAGGTTTTTAATGGTATAGATAGAAGTCAAGGGGAAAGCTAACAACAGTCAGTCCTACATAATTAAACAGGGCCAAAATATTGAATAAAAAATAAAGATGGAGCAATAGTTTTACGTTGACTCCATCTTTATTTCTTTACCATTCCTTAGGCTCATAGTTTAAATCATGAAATAATTGATTACGCTCTTTCTTTGATAAGTCTCTCCATTGCCCAACGGGAAGATTACCTAAATGAATATTCATAATTCGAGTTCGCTGCAACCTAAGGACTTCGTAACCAAGTGCTTCGCACATGCGACGAATTTGGCGGTTTAATCCTTGGGTTAAAATGATTTGAAACTCATAATTAGAAATCTGTACGACTTCACAAGGCAGCGTTTTAGTACCTAGAATTTTTACTCCTCCTGCCATTTGCTTTAAAAACTCAGGAGTGATTCGCTTATCAACATTAACAATATATTCTTTTTCATGCTTATTTTCGGCACGTAAAATTTCATTTACTATATCTCCATCGTTTGTAAGGAGTATTAATCCATCTGAGTCTTTATCAAGCCGCCCTATATTAAAGATTCTTAAAGGATGGTTGACTAAATCAATGATATTTCCTTTAACGTGTTTTTCTGTTGTGGTTGTAATCCCTACAGGTTTATTCAAGGCGATATAGACATAATTACTTGCAACTCTTATCGGGTTTCCACTAATACGCACATCATCCCCGGGCTCGACTTGGCTGCCTATTTTTGCAATCTTTCCATTAATAGTGACTCTTCCTTCACTAATTAATTTATCTGCTCCACGCCTAGACGTTTTTCCAGACTCGCTTATATATTTATTAATACGCATGTTACATACACCCTTAAATAGATATTGTTATTCTAGAATACCCGATTTCCATGTTATTTTCAAAGATGAATTAAAACCTCATTTTGTTTCGTCACAGTGAACCGTATCATAAATAGATGCAGATTTTTATAATAATCATTGTCATATTACGTACGATGTGAATCTTTCAGCTTTTAAAAAAAATAAGCTGGCCAAGTCATTTTTTTTTGACTTATCTTGGCCAGCTTATCTTTTTTGTCTGGAATGCTTAAAGTATTCGATATAGCAAATTGTCCGGTCATATAAAAAAGTATAAAAAACAATGTATTTCACTAGTGTTGCATAAATAATGCCGCAATTTTCAGCAAAACCATTATTCCCTCATTAGCCAAAATGGGAAATACATAATTAAGGGTAGTTCCATCGATTTAGAAATTTATTCACAAATAGACCGGGGGTTCTCCCGTCGATTTCAAAATCGATTCACCTTCATCGTTCATTTCTTTGATTATTTGATTAACTCATGATATTGAGTATTTATTCAACATGAATGGGTCCACCAGAGATTGGTTGCCATTCAGTTGGTTCATTCTTATAACATAGAGCCATCCAATAATAATGGGCAGGTTTTGTCAGCCCATGCGCCGAGCTGTGCCAGACCCCGCGATGAAGAACGGCAACTTGTCCAGGACGAAGAAGGACAGGAACAATTTCATTTGCATTTGGAGCGTTTTCATTGGTAGCGGGAGCAACCAAGAACACAATAGGTTCGTTCTGACAAAATAGTGCTTCTTGTGTATGCATGTGGCGTTCCATTTCATGGGCAGTAAAAGGAACCCCACTGCCGAATGTGTAACCGAGGCTAGCTAGAGAGTCAATAACAGGAATTGCAGTATTGGTGTCCTCCCAACCATCACCGGAACTTTGGTTAACCCAGCCAGTTCCTTTGGAAGGAGATGTCATATTGTAGAGGATTCCAAACTCTTGAAAATTAATAGATGTAATTTCAACAGGTTTCATTTTGCCTCAACCTTTCTAATTGTTATTTAAGGATGGCGAAACGTTCAAAGTCTTCACTGTGTTCCTTTATGAATTGGAATACAGCCTCCGTTCCGCAAGCCCCGGCTCTGCCGCCCATAATGGTGACTGCACGAGCAGCTGCAAAGTTAGCAAATTCCGCTGAAAGTTGAATGTTTTCGGTACGTCTATAGGCATATAGGAAAGAACTACAGAAGGTATCTCCAGCTCCGGTAACGTCCGTTATTGGCACGTTAATACCTTTTACAGTAAATTCGTTATGTGCTGTAAATATTCGACATCCCTTTTCCGCATAAGTAACAACGATCATCTGAATCCCTTTTTGGAATAAAAATTGTTTGGTTTCTTCTTCGGTTTTATTGCGCATTAGATTGTTGAATCCGGTTTCATTTACAAAAAGAGTGTCGACATAAGCAAAAAGCTGATCTTCTCCGGGCTGGAGATCGGCGACATCAAGATCACACCATATTTTTGATCCGTTAGCGTTTGCTTTGGAGAGGATACCTGCTGCATCTAGATCACCACAGCAAAGTGGTTTCAATTCGCAAAAGTTGGAATAGATATATTCCGCATTACAGATTGCGTCTAATGTTTCCGAAGTAATCTCAAGACGTTGGATACCCATGGTAGGAATAAATACCGTATGTTCGTTTTCTGCTAGAATAATAATGGTCTTAGAATCAGGTAAAGAATCATCTCGAATAATATAAGTGGTATCAATTCCAGCATCTCGTAAATTCTCACAAAGTTGTTGTGAAATGAAACCGTTATTCAAAGCTGATAAAAATTTAGCAGGTTGTAGATAACTGGCATAGACACTTGCTGCATTGGCAATCATTCCACCCATTTGTGCGGGTAGTGCATGAACGATGACTTTATCGCGCAGGTTTGGAAAGTACGCAGCACTATAATATTCATCCAAAGCTATATCCCCAATAAAAAATGTGTACCCCTGGTGATCCATACAAAGAGCTCCTTTTCTTTAAATTTTGAGTTGAGTATATCATGATTATTTGATGAATACAACGTGTTAATACGACTTAAAATATATTAATACGTTTATATGGAAAATGATAGACGGGGGAAAATAAGTCGTGTTAAGATGTATTAAGAGAGGAGGACAAAAGATTCACAATAATAGGGTCCCTATTATTGGAAGTGACTTTAGATTGTTGTTGCAATCGGTTTCTTCTTAATTACAATCATAATGATTAGTCAGCTGGCGAAGGAACTTGGATTGGCAATAGTATCTAGTATCGCAGGGATATTATTGTATTCCCGATCCGTCGTAAATAAATTACCACCGGAAACCAGCGGAATGGAGAGTAAGATGAGTGGTAAAGGAAATTTCATAGATTTATTTAGAAGCGAAAAGCCAATTATGGGGATGTTACACCTTAAAGGCGGCAATGAAGGTAACATGCTGGAAATCGCAAAAAAAGAGATTAATTTATTAGTTGAAAATGGTGTTAATGCAATTATAGTGGAGAACTATTTTGGCTCAGTAGAGGATGTTGCAACAGTACTAGATTATCTTCAACGTGAAAAGAATCATATCGTCTATGGTGTTAACGTTCTTGATCATGATGATCTAGCGTTTGAATTTGCTAATAAATACGGGGCGAAATTCATACAATTAGACTCAGTTGCAGGACACCTCACACCAGAAGAAGATGTGATCTTCAATGAGAAAATGAAAACATGGCGCAAGGAATCATCAGCATTTGTTATGGGTGGTGTGCGATTTAAGTATCAGCCTTACAAATCTGGACGTTCCCTTGAGGAGGACTTGGAAATCGGAATAACAAGATGTGATGCTGTTGTTGTAACAGGGGATGGGACTGGTATGCAGACTCCAATCGACAAAATCAAGGAATTCAGAAGGATGATTAAGGACTTTCCGTTAGTTATCGGAGCAGGTATGACCCCAGAAAATAGTGCAGAGCAATTGGAAGTTGCTAATGGAGCAATCGTTGGGAGTTACTTCAAGGATACCTATACAGACAACGGTGATATGGATGCTTCTCATGTACGACTTTTTATGGAAGCTGTAAAAGGTTGTAGGTAATTGACGGGGGGAGATCAAATATGGGATTATCAGTTTATCAGCTAGTAGGGTATGTATATCGGTAGCTGAAATTCGATTTGATCTTGAGGATTAAAGGAGCATTAATTGGTCATGGATATTATATCACTAGAAGCTGATCATATGGTACCTCTTTACCAGCAGCTTTATAATACAATTCGAGAAAAAATCGCATCTGGCGAATACAAACCTGGAGAGCGCATCCCATCAGAAGCCCAACTTATTGAAATATACAATATCAGTCGGGTGACTGTTCGAAGCGCTTTGAAGAAATTAGTAGAAGATAATATTCTTGTGAAGCGACATGGCAAAGGAACCTTTGTATCAATACCAGAATATGTGGAGAGTATTGGGGTGGGTGGAAGTTTTACCGCATCTTGGAAACAAACAGATGTAGTTCCAGGCACCAAAATTATTTCAAAGCTTTATGTGAATGCCAATAAAAAAATTGCTAATCAATTGAACATAGAGGAAGGTTCCAAGATTATTCATATCAGGCGCTTGCGTTTGGTCAATGATCTTCCTGCGATTCTAGAAGAAGATTATTTTTTACCGGAGTATGATTTTCTAATGGAAATGGATTTAGACAACAAGTCTATTTTAGAAATTATTCGTAATCAGACAGGGCTTGTTGCAAAGGAATTTAATGATATTTTCGAAGTGAAATCCGCAACAAAGGAGCAGGCGGAATTTCTCGAATATAAGACTGGAAGCCCTTTGCTGAGAGTTAGCCAGACGATTTTAACTGAAAAACTCGATCTCCTATATTATAACGAAGAATATATTAGAACTGATCGATATAAATATGCAATCCGTTCTTACTGATTGCATAAGCTCCCGATTTTCCAAATTGAAAAAGCGTTAGACATGACTTTTTTTAAAACAAACACAATTTATATGATACAAGTAGTTATCGTTTGTTATTTTTTTGAAAAATGACAGCTAATTAGTTGTCTATTTGTTATGCAAAAAAAAGGAATGGTTAGAGTTTTACTGTATAAACGAATTGTTTAATTATGTTCAAGTTGTTTTACTGACAACTAAATAAAATATTCTGACTTCATTATATGGGGAGTGTAAATAGATGGCAAATAATTTGGAAAGAAAATTGGGACTAGCTCCAACGATTGCTCTGTCAGTAGGAACAACCCTTGGTGCGGGAATCTTTATTTCAATTAGTGAGGTCGCAGGGGCCTCCGGCTCTGCACTCTTTACAGTATTGGCATTTCTAATCGGTGGTTTAATCATGATTCCGCAGAATTTAATTTTAGCTGAATTAGCGACGGCCTATCCGGAAAATGGCGGGAACTATGTATTTATTAAAAATGCGGGTTGGCGAAAGCTTGCATTCTTGACAGGGTGGGCATCATTTTGGGCTAATGATTCAAGTGCACTTGCGATCGTATCCTTAGCGGGGGTACAGTACATTGCTTATCTTTTTCCAATGAATGGCCTCGCTATTAAATTTATTGCAGTTGCCTTCATTATACTCTTTATGATGATTCATATCCGTTCGGTAGAAGGCGGCGGTAAATTCCAGGCCATCATTACTTTTATTAAGATTCTGCCTTTTGTTTTGCTGATTGGTATGGGGTTATTTTTTGTAAGAGGAGACCTGGTCATGACTCCAGGAGTAGCTGCTGCTCCAGTTGGTTTGATGACATTGCTGGCAGGTATTTCGGCAACAAGCTGGTCATTTGACGGTATGGGTGCATGCACATACATGACGGGCGAAATCAAAAATCCGAAAAAGACCATGCCTAGAGCTTTGATCAGCTCGGTTATCATTATTATTCTATTATATGTAGGCTTAACTTTTGTTGTTACAGGTGTTGTACCGTTCGACCAATTGGTCAATTCGAAAGCACCACTTGCTGAAGCAGGTGCGGCAATTCCGCTGATTGGAAATATCTCAGGTACGTTTATTGCCATATCAGGTATTATTGTTATTCTCGCTGCTTTGTCAGGAACCGTTATGTTCCAACCGCGCTTGGAATATGCAATGGCAAAAGATGGGCTTTTCTTTAAAAGCTTTGGAAAAGTGCACAAAAAATATGGTACACCATATTTCTCTATGATGGCACAGTGTATGTTAGCTATTGTTCTTATTTTCTTATCCAATATTACTGAGTTGCTTGGATATTTCACCTTTGTATTGTTATTAAAGAATACGCTTACATTCGCTTCGATTTTTGTGCATCGAAAAAAGCCGGATTATAACCCATTGTGGAAAGCACCCGCTTGGAAACTCATGGCTGTTATTTCGATCGCATCTAGTTTGATATTGGTAGTTTCTACGTTTATGTGGGCAGCAATTCCAAGTATTATTACAGCGATCATTGTTGTTGTTACGGGCCTTCCTGTCTTCTATTTTTGGGAGAAACGAAACAAAAAAGAAGAAATTAAAGAGAGAGAATCAATAAATATAAACTAAAAGGATGATAATCTGATGCAGTTTTCAACTTTTAAGGCGGAGCTTTTTGATGAACACCCACATTTTAAGATGGCTGAATTCTGTGCGAAATTTGGGCTTGAAGGTATGGAAGTTTTTATGGACGATGTGCTTTCAAGAGATCAAGATTTGAATGATGAGAAACTAGTAATCTTGGATAAACTTCGTACTTTACATGTAAAAAGAGTTCATTGCTCTTACTGGGCGTACCCAACCAGCTTTCTTACAAAGAATAATTTTCAAGAACTGGTTGAGAGATTTGGAAACTGGGAAGATGTCGTGAATTATTATGGTGACCTAACAGGTGATCATATGTATAAAAGATGGGCAGATGAGTATCAGATTGCCACTGAGTTAAAAGCACAGGCGTATACGTTTCATCTAATCGATTACGCACCAATTGATGGGAAATGGGAGTTCACAATTTCCAAGGGAGATATTCGTCAGGCGATGATATTTATGATTCAACAATTCTTAAATTATCTGATGAATCAGAATCTTCTTACTAGGGATTCTCCAATGATCGAAGTGGAAAATGCCGGGTGGGGATTGGAGCATGGTTTGCAGACCTCAGAGGACTATCAGTTAATGTATTGCCAGCTTTACGATCCGTTCCAAAAAGTCAAGATTGGTTGGGATATTAACCACTTGTTACATGCGATTGGCTTTGACGAGACTCAAAATTGCGCCCGATTCTTCCTGCCAGACTGTGAAATTAGCACCCAAATGTTTGAATTACAACAGCGTTATGGCAACGAGCCGCAGGTATTTGCCCAGAAGTGGTTGGAGCACAATATTATGGACCCAGAGTTAGTCAATCGTATTGGTTGTATACAGCTTTCAGACTGTGCGTTAAAAACGACTGAGTTTTTCCGTAATGGTAAGTTGACCGGACAATATTATGACGAAATCGCTGCTCTTGATAGTTGGAGAGAGCAGGAGAATTATGGTGTTAATATTGTACTCTCCTGTTATGACTCCCATATACCATTGGGGGATGGGATATTGAACCCTAAAGCAATAAAAGAGATGATTCTCAAGATTCGTGCTGTTAATTCAAATTTGGTCATTTTACATGAACTTAAAAACAATACTGATCAGGCTGCGGCATTAAGAAGGCAGTTGGATCGTCTTGACCTAAAATAAGGAGATGATCCGTTTATGAAATTTATTATTGTTGGTCCCACGATTGTGAATGATATTCAATTTGCAGATGGCAGCATAAGCAAGGGGCATATTGGTGGTGCCATATTTTGTCTGGAAGGGGTAAAAATATGGAGTGACGACTGTCTCTATGTATCAAATGTAGGTGAAGATTTCTCGAAGTATTATGGTGAGTGGATGGAGGCAAATCATTGTTCCTATGAAGGTCTCAATTATAATCTTCCCCATACAGAATATACGACCCTTATATATGGGGATGAAGGACTTCATGATGAGGTTTCCATTTATGGCGAGGACATTGAAAAGCAGATCTCAGAGCTAGATAAGAGAACTGCCGAGCAGATTGCCAGTCATTGCGGTAGTGAAACGAGAGGGATCTATATTGAAGCGTCCGAAATGGACCCTCTGTGGGATAACTTGAATCTGATTCACATGAAATGCAATGCGAAAATCATGTGGGAAATCCCTACTTCCGCAGCGATGCAAAAGCATCGGAAAGAAAAAGTGTTAAAGACGATTATCAAGGCTGGGTTGTACTCGATTAATTTGCCAGAGGCGATGAGCCTATTTGAGACAAAGGATGAAAAATCAACGGTTGAGGCAATTATTTCCTTTGGTGTTCCGTGTTTTTTCAGAGTTGGTAGTAGAGGTTCGTACATGATTTCGGATGGTCAGGCATATTTTGCTTCAAGTATCTCTGTTGGAGATGTTGTTGATGCTACTGGATGTGGTAACTGTTCCACCGCTGCTGCGCTTTATGCGTATTGTGAAGGATTTGCACCGAAAAAAGTTGCGGCTATGGCAAATATTGCAGCGGCATATAACCTATTGCAGTATGGGCCATATCCTGTTATCACCAGTGAAACAAGGGCCGAAGCTATGCGGTTGCTCGAAAAGTAGATGAACTAATTTGTTAATAGGCATGTGACTGGTAACGCAGGCAGGATCAAAAATAGACAGAGAATACCTACACTATTAATCTTGTGAAAAATAAGTTTAATTCACTTATTGACGACCGTAATATTAATAAAATAATGTAAAAATAAACCTCATTTAGATCCACTGCGGTGAACCGTACCATATAAAAATAAAAGCCTTTTTGGTCAAAAAAATGGTCAAGAATTTATGGTTTTCTATTGTCCAGATTTTTGTAACATAAGACCTCTCAACCGCTTGAACCCTTGATATATAAGGTTTTTTAATAAGGAAATCCTCTACTGTGAAATTATGTACACTATCTTGACAGGGTTGAGGTCACAGGTTCGATCCCTGTACAGGTCATCATTTTAAGAAGCCGAAAACCCTTGTAAATCAAGGTTTTTTGGCTTTTTTGTTTATAATTAAACAAATTAAAATAGCAATGTTATTTGAAACCCTGCACAAAACTTGCATATGTGTTTTTACTTCTGTTTTAAAAGAGCCTCCAAATTTTCCTTTTTGGAATTCTTGTTTTTCATAATGTTTTTTTAATTCTTCCACTAGAATCTAGGAAATTGAAATCTGCCTCTTTGATTTAGGTTTTTTAGGTTCTTTGAAGAATAAACCCTTACCAGCTACAAAAGCTAAACTTCGTTTGATATGAATTTTCTTTTTTTCAAAATCAACATCATCTCATTTTAATCCATAAAAATTAAAAGTATTAATTTAATTTAGATAAAACAAAGGAAATAGTTAAGATCTTCAACAATTGGGCACGTTCGAAAACTTATTGATATGGGTAAGAATATACGATCTTATGAAATTTTCTTTTCTTGTTAGGAAAGAAATATAAATTGATCAAAAAAAGCCGCCGAGATTTTGGCAGCTTGGAACACTATACGTT
>NZ_MLYR01000082.1 GCF_001866655.1 Bacillus sp. MUM 116
GCAGCTATTTTTAAAATACCTGCCCCTTCAACAATTATTGCTTGGAGAAAACTATTTGAAACACAAGGATTAGATGCCCTTCAATCAAAGAAAAAGGGGCGTCCATCTATGAAAAAAGAATTCAATCAACAACCCAAACAAGAACCAGTCAAAGGCTCTACTGAAGCCCTTGAAGCACGTATTAAACAACTAGAGATGGAAAACGATTATTTAAAAAAGTTGAATGCCTTAGTTCAAAACAAGGAAAAATCACCAAACAAGACAAAGCGCAAGTAGTCTATGAATTAAGGCATAAATATCCGGTGAAAGCACTTGTAAAACTCGCTGGCATTCCACGCAGTACTTACTATGATTTAGCGAAACGTATGAATCGTCCAGATCCAGACGCTGATTTAAAAACTGAAATAAAAGTGATTTATGAAGAACATGAAGGGCGTTATGGCTATCGCCGTATTCGTGATGAGCTGGCGAATCGGGGACAAAAAGTGAACCATAAAAAAGTGCAACGTATTATGAAAGAGCTTGGTTTGAAATGCTTAGTACGTATGAAAAAGTATAAATCGTATAAAGGCAAAGTGGGAAAAATTGCACCCAATATTTTAGACCGCAATTTTACGGCAGACGCACCAATTGAAAAATGGGTAACCGACATTACGGAGTTTAAATTATTCGGCGAGAAGCTTTATTTATCGCCAGTTTTAGATTTATTTAACGGAGAGATTATCACGTATACAATCGGTTCAAGACCAACCTATTCACTTGTTTCGGGCATGTTGGAGAAGGCATTGGAACGTTTACCTGAGAACCACCAGCTACTCATGCATTCCGATCAAGGATGGCATTATCAGATGAAGCAATATCGTCACGCACTTGAATCAAGAGGGATAGTCCAAAGTATGTCTCGTAAAGGAAA
>NZ_MLYR01000083.1 GCF_001866655.1 Bacillus sp. MUM 116
AGATTGGTGTCTAACATTTACGGGGCAGTTCAAAAGGACCAGTGTTCTCCTTACTATTTCTTCAGCAAATGAAGTTCCCTATAAAGCTTCTTATAATCAAGGTACATGGCAATCCGCCAAGGTAAAAGCATACTAAACGCAAGCAGGAAGAACATTCCGCTTAATTGGAACGGATCAATTGCGGAGCTTAGGACGGATTTTAAGGCAATCCTGATGACCAACAGACCAACTAAGATAAAAATAAAAGCCTTCGAACGTTTTAAATAAATATCATTATCACGAATTTCGAATTTTGATGTTTTTATTAGAAAAATAGAAAACAATGCCCCCACAATGACTGCCTCCACAATTTCCCATCCGGTTAGTCTAAATTGGGGAGCAACATACATTAAGGCCCCTGATGCCATGAAAAATGGCGGTAAAATGATTTTCTTTGCATTTGTCGGTTTTTTTGCCGCTTTTATTCGGACAAACATGACCATAATGGCCATAAAGGCAGCAACAATTGAAGAGATAACAACCGTGTTCATAGGTTATTCATTCCTTATCTACATATTTTCTTACTCATTATATATCAAAAATTTTATGTTGAAAAAAGATATTTGCACCATGTTTAACATTTTTTTATTCCATATTGAAAAAATCAAAGCAATCCATCCAAAAAACGGAAAATGAAAAACCATTTCGGGAATAACCTGAAATGGCTGTTTATTTTAAAGCACGATTAAGTGCTTCCATTACGCGACAGTCGTCAAATGGTTTTACAATAAAGTCCTTGGCTCCCGCCTCAATGGCCTCCATGATAATTTTTTGCTGGCCCATTGCAGAACACATAATCACCCTTGCTTCAGGAAAATCCTGGCGAATGGACTTGATTGCATCAATCCCGCTCATTTCCGGCATAGTAATATCCATTGTGACCAGGTCGGGTTTTAATTCCTTGTATAGCTGGACAGCCTCAAGGCCGGTCTCAGCTTCCCCAACAACAACATGCTCTGTTTTATTTAAAATCGTCTTTAATGTGTTTCTCATTAAACTTTTATCATCCACAATCAATATCCTTGCCAATTCACTTCCCCCACTAAAGATGCCAAAAAGCATCTAAGAACAAAATTATTCATTATGAGTCTATTATATTTGAAAACAAAGAATATTTACAGGATTTTCAAGTTATTTCGCATTAAAAACCACTAAAGCCGCCAAAAAGCATTTGGAAGACCTGAATGATTTTTGTCATCCAGTCAAAGAAAAGGATAATCCCCATTACAATCATGATATAACCGCCAATTTTGACAATCTTTTGGCTATGTCTCTTAATCCATTTCATTCGGCCAACAAAGAAAGAGAGAATGAAAAATGGAATCGCAAATCCAAGAGAATATGCTGTCATATATAAGACACCTGAACCCGGATTTGATGCGGCTAAAAGAATTACAGAAGAGAGAATCGGTCCCGTACAAGGTGTCCAGCCGGCAGCAAAAGCCATCCCAATTAAGATGGACCCAATATAACCAGATGGCCGGTTTTTAAACTCGTACTTACGATCTTTCATCAAAAAATCAGGACTTAAGATCCCGACAATCATCAACCCAAAGAAAATAATAAAAATTCCGCCTAACTGGCGAATTAAATCTTTATACTCGCGGAAAAAGCCGCCTACAAAAGAAGTGCCAAATCCAATCGCAATAAAGATACACGAAAAACCAATTAAGAAAAATAACGTATGTAACAAACTCCGTTTTTGAAGCATCGCATTTTCAGATCTCAATTCCCCTACGGACATTCCTGTGATATACGATAAAAATGCCGGGTAAAGAGGCAAACAGCAAGGTGAGATAAAGCTTAGAAATCCCGCACCTAATGCTAAAAAAATATTCACATCAGACATATAAACACTCCTAATAAATCGATACCTATTTCATTCTAACAAAACTAGTCGATAAAAGATAATGATTATCTTGAATATTTTGTGACTCTTGCTGAATTTATTCTTCTCTTAGAAAATACTCACAATGTTGCAATAATATCCCTGTAAATAATGGATAATTTTTTACAAATCCCTTTGAATTTATTCCCAACATAGGTTATACTAGTAAAACAAATTAATAGATTTGGATTATTCATTCTATATACAAATTGGAGTTTTTCCGGAAAGGACATCGGCCGTGATCAAACAAGAACTAATCGCATTAATCGAAAAGAAGCGAGCTGAATTAATTCAAGTCGCGATCACCAACGGCTTGAGTTCCTCCGTTGCTATACGCTACAGCCAGGAGCTTGATCATCTATTAAATGAATATAATCGAACATATATAAAGAAACCACAACAATTAGTGAGTCAATAAGAAAAGCGGAAGCGCCTTGGTCAGCCTCAGGCATAATGCTGGAGGTCCTGGCGATGAAGTCGTTCTTTCACTTCATCGCCAGGGCCGAAGCAACCTAGGAAAAAAGCAGTTCATTTTTTCCCTCGAGGGGCTAGGCGCTGGAGCTAGACAATAAGAAAGCCTGGCAATAAATTCGCCAGGCTTTTTCCTATTCATTTACCACATTTTCAAACCGTTCAATCGCACCATTTTGTAATAAGAACATTTTATGATAAAGACCTTCCTGTGCAAGCAACTCTTGATGGGTGCCCCGCTCAACGATTTCCCCTTGATGGAGAACTAGAATCAGGTCAGCATCCTGAATCGTAGATAAGCGGTGGGCAATGGCAATCGTTGTCCGGCCTTTGCGCATTTTTGCAAGAGCCGTTTGAATCGCCTCTTCTGTTTCCGTATCAATATTCGCAGTCGCTTCATCCAACACAAGAATTTTCGGATTTGCTGCAATCGTTCGCGCAAAGGCTATCAATTGCCTTTGACCGCTGGAAAAAGTAGAGCCTCTTTCTACTACTTTATGATTATACCCTTCCTCAAGTTTTTCAATAAAGCCATGAGCCTGAACAAACTTGGCTGCCTCCTCTACTTGTTCATCCGTTAAATCCGAATTATGGAGACGAATATTGTCCTTTACGGTCCCATAAAACAAAAACGAATCCTGTAAAACAAGCCCCATTTTCTCCCTTAATTCCTCTTTCGAAAACTGGCGAATCGACACTCCATCGATGAAAATATCCCCACGCTCATATTCATAAAATCGCATCAACAAATTAATGATGGAACTTTTGCCACTTCCGGTATGGCCGACTAGTGCAACCGTTTCCCCCGGATTCGCCGTAAAAGAAATATCCTTTAATACATCCCGCACCCCATCGTAAGAAAAGCTTAAATGTTTGAACTCGATTTTTCCCTCATGAATTCTTAGCAATCGTTCTTCGTGCTGGGCCGGTGCCATTTCATCCTCATCCAATAATTTAAATACACGCCCCCCAGCAACAATCGCCTGTTGGTACAAGGACAGACGCATCATCATTTGGTTAACCGGCTCAAAAAAACGATCCAAATAATTGATGAAAGCATACAAGACTCCGATTTCAACAGAATGATTAAAGGAAGTAATCCCAAAAAAGCTTAAAACAATAATCAAGCCAAAAATATAAATCAAGTCATTTGCCGGTCGTAACAAGAGACCATCCACTTTGATATTTTTCATCCCTGCTTGATAATGTTGTTCATTGATATCCGCAAATTCTTTCCGGAGCCTTTTTTCCTGGCGAAACACTTGAATAATCGACATTCCCGATAGCGATTCGCTCAATTTTGCATTCAATTGGCTTAATCGTTCGCGCATATCAGAATAAAAACGGGAGCTGTATTTTCGGTATAGGTTCATGACGAATAACACAATCGGAATGATAATCACGCAAAGAAGGGTAAGCTTTACGTTTAAGATAAACATCGCGATAAAAATTCCAATCAACAGAAATCCGCTTTGTATGAACGTCGCGAGGACCGTCACAAACATATCCTTAATTGCTTCGGTATCATTGGTTACCCTTGAAACGATACTGCCGGCCGGCGTTTTATCAAAATAACGCAATCCAAGTGCCTGTACCTTGGAAAAAACGTCAATCCGCAGCTGTTGAATAATTTTTAAGGCGATATCTTGGAACTTAACCAATTGAAAGAACATTAGTAATGCTTTGATGATTTGGATTCCCATATAAACTGCCCCTAAAATGAACAAGGGCTGGAACGCTAATTTCCCAGGTGTTAAATAATCATCAATGAAGATTTTCACAAGAATTGGCCCTACAATATCTCCTACTGTTGTAAGAAGAAGCAAAATAAAGGCCCAGCTCAATGCTTTTTTGTGTGGTTTTGTATAGGAGAGCAGGCGCAAAAGAACTTTTTTATCCGTTGTTTTGGCGAAATTCGTTGTTTTTTCCATGTTAACGTCCCCCATTCTCCACCAACTCCTCAAGCTGCTGGTGTATATACATTTCTTTATACCATCCTTCAGCTGCCATCAATTCATTATGTGTGCCTCTTTCAATAATTTTCCCTTCATCTAAAACGATGATTAGATTCGCATGCTGAATGGCGCTTAACCGGTGTGATGTAATGATGGTGGTTTTTCCTGTGCGGTTTTCTCTTAAAGCGGAAAGAATCGCTTCTTCGGTTTTAGCATCAACGGCTGACAAGGAATCATCCAGTACCAATACTTCAGGATTCATCATGAGAGCCCGGGCAATCGAAATCCGCTGTTTTTGCCCGCCGGATAGGGATACACCCCGTTCCCCAACAACGGTTTGATAACCATCGGTAAATTTGAGGATATCATCATGGATATTCGCTAATTTAGCGGCAGCCTCAATTTCATTTTGTGGAACCCTTGGATTGGTGAAAGCAATATTTTCGGCGACAGTTGCCGAAAATAAAAAATGGTCCTGAGGAACATAGCCGATTGTCTCGCGAAGTTTTTCCAGCTTGTAAGCCTGAATACTTTTTCCGCCAAACAGAATTTCTCCTTGGTTATTTTCAAATTCTCGGATCAGCAGTTTTAATAAGGTCGTTTTCCCTGCACCTGTTTTCCCGACAATCCCAAGTGTTTCCCCTCGGTTTAATTGAAATGAAATATCCTTTAACATTGCTTCAGTTTCACCTGTATAGGTGAACTTCGAAATATTATATTGAATATCTCCGCTTGGAACTACATTTAAAGCCGGTTTGGTGTCACGGATTTCTACCGGTTCCCCGAGAAGCTGCGATACACGGTCATAGGAAGCACGGCCGCGCTCTACGATATTAAACAACCAGCCAAACGCGAGCATCGGCCAGATTAATAATCCCAAATAAGTCGTAAACGAAATCAGTTCCCCGATTGTCAGCTCACCGCTTAGGACATATTTCGCTCCAAAAACAATCGAGAGGAAAAAGGAAATCGTAACAATGATTGAAATTGTCGGATCATAGAGTGAATCAATTTTTGCGACGATGATATTTTTTTGCACGACATCCTCTGATTGCTTTCGGAAATCCTCAATATCTTCTTTTTCCTGACCAAAGGTTTTGATTACCTTTATCCCGGTAATGCTTTCTTGTGTTTTATCATTTAACGATGAAAACGCTTCCTGAGCTTTGTGAAAAGTACGGTGCAGCATGGTTCCGAACCAGCTTGTTAACATCGCCATAAACGGCATCGGAATAAGGCAAATTAATGTTAACTTCCAGCTGATGGTAAATGCCATAGCTAAGATGACAAACCCGCCGGTGGATAGGGAATCAACGAGAGTAAGGACACCTGAACCTGCTGTTTGCTGAATTGCCTGAAGATCATTTGTCGCATGTGCCATTAGGTCACCGATGCGGCGCTTTTGGTAAAACGCCGGTGACATATTCGTAAAATGCTGATATAATCGATCTCGCAGGATTTTCGAGAGCTTAACGGAGGAACCAAATATCATAATTCTCCAATAATATCGCAACACATACGTCATCAGGGCAACTACAATTAAAACTACAACCCACTCTAGGAGAATTCCTTTTGTCATTGTCCCTTCCTTAATATGGTCGGCGATGATTCCAATTACCTTCGGCGGAACCAGCTGCAATAAGGCAACAAATAATAAAAGCAGTGTTCCTGTTATGTACGATTTTTTCTCTTGTTTAAAAAACCAGCCCAAATTCAAAAAAACCCTCATGTAAACCTCCCCCGAATTCTCTATCTATATATTGGATAATCATTTTAACAAATTTTTCAAAAATAATAAAGATTTCGAAACTCCTAGAAACATGAAAAAAAGCACCCATATACACGAGTGCTTGTCGGTTTATTTTGATTGCTGCTTGTTCATTGCATTCATCATTTGGTTGATTTTCTTTTGCGATGGCTTCATACCCATTTGCATCATCATCATTTTAAGCATTTGCTCATTGATTGGCGGATTTTTCTTTAAATAGCTCATCATATACTTACGAGCAATGAAAAATCCTAGTGCTACACCGACAAGTAATGCCAGTATACCAACTAGAACGTACATCATTAAATTTCCTCCTTCATGTTGTCTACCATACACAGTGTACTAAAATTATTAGGAATATACAATATTTGTTTTTATTTATACATATTTTCTTTCTTTAATCGGCTTTAACCAGCCAAAACGCTCGTGCTCCAGGTCAATTGCCAAAAAAGAAGACTCACATTTCCTAAGAACTTCAAAAAACACTGTTTCTGCCTCATAACTGCCAGTGGCCTCTACCGAAATGAAATCTGAAAAGACCGCTAATTTTGCTGAACTTAGTTTTCCATTCAATTCAATAGAATATGTGCCATGTTCCGCCTTAAATCCCTTAATTTTTCCGAGTTGTTTCTGCAAAAGTTTATGAATTTTTAAAACCTCAACCGTTTTTGTTATATAAGTAATTTGTTTTCCTGTAATATATTTTAGCTCGCCAAAAGCTCTTTCATGTTCTCGAAAAAGCTGAAAAAACATGCACTCGCTTCCGAAGTAATGGGCGGCAAATTCATCTTCTATTAAATATAGCCGATAGTTTCTCACCACAATCTCTCCTTCGACAAAAACCCTTTTTTCTATTATAAAAAAACAAAATTAAAACATTTGTCTTTCGGCGGCAAAAACTTTCACTACTTTTGTCGATTCTTTTAGGTTTGATGGAAAATTCGAAAAAGTCAAACTCTATTATACTGCAGAAAAGTAATGAAAGCAAAAAAGAGAACAGCCGTTAAAGCTGTTCTCCTATAAAAGTGATATTTATTTTTGTAATAATGCTTTCACACGGGAAACTACATTATTTACGCTGAAGCCGTATTCTTCCATGATTTTTTCACCAGGAGCAGATGCACCGAATTTATCTATTGCTAAAACTTCGCCTTCGTCTCCTACATATTTATGCCAGCCTAAGGAAGCGCCCACTTCAATTCCAAGGCGTTTCTTCACATTTTTAGGAAGAACGGAATCTTTGTAATCTTGTGATTGAGCTTCAAAACGATCCCAAGAAGGCATGCTGACTACAGAAACCTGTACACCTTCTCCTGCTAATGCTTTTTGTGCTTCAACAGCAAGTCCTACTTCAGAACCGCTGGCAAGTAACAATGCATCTGGAGTTTCTTTTTCAGCAGCAGAAATAACGTAAGCACCTTTTGAAACACCTTCGTATGCATTAACATCGGTTCCTTTAATCGTAGGTAAGTCCTGTCGAGTCAAAACAAGTACAGTTGGTTTGTTGGTTGACTCCACAGCAAGCTTCCAAGCAGCTGCTGTTTCATTACCATCTGCCGGACGAACGACAGAAAGATTCGGCATAGCACGTAGAGCCGCAAGTTGTTCAATTGGTTCATGTGTCGGACCGTCTTCCCCAACCGCAATACTATCATGCGTAAACACATATGTTACTGGTAATCCCATTAGAGCTGCCAAACGAATCGCAGGACGTAAGTAGTCAGAGAAAACAAAGAAAGTTCCACCGAATACTTTTACGCCGCCATGAAGTGCAATCCCGTTCATAGCCGCACCCATCGCAAATTCACGAACACCGAACCAGATATTACGGCCTTCATAGGAATCCGGCATGAAGTCATTTGAGCCTTTAATTAAGGTTTTATTTGAACCAGCAAGGTCAGCTGAACCACCGATAAGGATTGGTAAATTTTTCGCAATGCCATTTAACACTTCACTTGAAGAAGCACGGCTTGCAAGGCCTTTGCCTTCTTGGTAAACTGGAATATCTTGATCCCAGCCTTCAGGAAGTTCATGTTTTAATGCTTTTTCAAGCTGCGCACCTAACTCAGGGTATTCCTTTTTGTATTGTTCAAAAAGGTCATTCCATTCTTTTTCTTTCTTCTCGCCATTTTCAACGATAAGTTTTTGGAAGTTTTCATAAACTTCTTGAGGGACATGGAAGTCTTCATCAAATGTCCATTTGTAAGCTTCTTTAGTTAACTTTAATTCAGCAGCACCTAATGGAGCACCATGGACGCCGGAAGTTCCTGCTCGGTTTGGTGAACCATAACCAATAACGGTTTTCACTTCTATCATCGTCGGGCGTTCTAAATCACTTTTCGCTTCTTCTATTGCTTTTGCGATTTCTTCAAGGTTGTTTCCATCCTCTACACGGATGTATTGCCAGCCATAGGCCTGGAAACGTTCTTTAACACTTTCAGAGAAAGACTTGTCTAAATCTCCATCAAGAGAAATATCATTCGAATCATATAAAACAACTAAACGGCCTAATTTCAAGTGTCCTGCAAGGGATGCTGCTTCCGCAGATACACCCTCCATTAAATCACCATCACCACACATGCTGTATGTATAATGATTCACAAGTTCAAATTTATTTTTGTTATAAACGCTTGCTACATGGCGTTCTGCCATCGCCATTCCAACTGCCATTGCAATACCTTGACCAAGTGGTCCAGTTGTAGCTTCAACACCTTCAGTGTGACCATATTCCGGGTGACCAGGTGTTTTACTCCCCCATTGACGGAATTGTTTTAAATCATCCATTGTCACATTGTATCCGGATAGGTGAAGCATGCTGTATAACAACGCGGAACCATGTCCAGCGGATAATACAAAACGATCACGGTTAAACCATTGTGGATTGTTTGGATTGTGATTCATAAAACGAGTCCACAAGGTGTAAGTCATTGGAGCTGCACCCATCGGCATCCCAGGATGTCCTGAATTTGCTTTTTCAATCGCATCAATAGCAAGTGTGCGGATTGATGTTACTGATAATGCATCAATTGTGTCAAACATAAATTACATCCTTTCCTGAATAATAGGATTATTAGTACAATAATAATATTAAAGGTCTGACATCATTTATTCAACTAGTTGCATCAAAATAAGTTTTTGTAAGCCTTATCATTTTATATTTTCACTCAAAATGGGTCTTGCTATGTAAAAAAGGAATACAAAAATGTATTCCTTTGGGTCTTTTAATGAAGAGTATTCTTTTTTCTATCTTTGATTTTTTCGGGTGTTACATCGTTACCTAGTGGATCGATAATTTTTGTATTCGTTAAGGTCTCTAACATATTAGAGCGAAAAACAGCTAAATATTCACTTCTTAATTTTGATTGCTCTTTTGCTTCTAGTTCCGTTAGTCCAGTTGTTTTTGACTTTTTAGCTAATTCATTAATTCTTGCTAATTTTTCCTTTGAAAGCAAAATAACCCCACCTTTCGAAGCAAGTGATCATAGATATTGGCTCTATTAAATTTGACTGTTGATTTCCGCACTAGGTACGAGCGGTACGGGGAGCCTCCTCGTCGCTTCGCTCCTGCGGGGTCTGCCCTGCCCCGTATTCCCAAAGGAGTCTTTACACCTTCCGCTACAATCAACAGGGTTACAAAATCAACATTGAACTTTAACATAGCCTAGATATTGAATCCATGACAATTGATTTTACTAGAAAAGGCTTCGTATGACAAGGCAAATGATTAATCTTCTTCAGATTGTATATATTCTTGATATCTTCTATGTACGGTGGCTTTTGAAATATTATAGCCAAATCCTCTTAATGTAGCGGCAATTTCGGCAAAAGTTAATTTGTTTTTTCTCAATCGGACAATTTCTTCGATAGGGGCATCAATTTTTTCTCTTCCGGAGTTTTCACCTAGATTCTTAAGGTTTTTCTCTGGTTTATATCCTTGTTGCACAGCCCGTTTCATTCCACGTTTGATTTTGATGTTATGAAGCTTACGCTGGTATTCCTCGACCATTCCAACGATTTGCAGCACCATTGAATCTGATTCGGAAAGCTGAAGCTCCCCATTTTGTGAAATACTAAAAAGCTTAATGCCTTCTTTTAAAATGCAATGCAGTAGAGCAATTTTTGCATTTCCTCGGCCAAGCCTTGTTTCATCCTGAATTAATACGGCTTGAATCGGTTCGTCCTTAATGGTTTGAAGAAGTTGAAGAATTCCTTCCCTTTCAAGTTCATAACCACTTGCCTGTTCCTTAATGACGGATACGACTTCAAATTGATACTGTTTTGCAAGCTGAGTAAGTTCTTCCTCCTGTCTTTTAAGAGAGGTTTCCTGCGTCTCTTTTGTTGTACTCACTCGGCAATAGATAATTGCTTTCATTCTTTAATCTCTCTTTCTATTCTCCAGCAGCACTAGCTAATTCTGTTGAAGATGAGCTCTTATAGTTAACTGGAATGACGATCTCTTCTCCAGGATAGATTTGTTCATCTTCTAATTTATTATGGAGTTTGACCCAATTTACGAATTCCTTGTTGGAAAGTGAATGTTCATTTGCGTATTCCTGAGAAATTTTCCAAAGCGAATCCCCTTCGGAAACGGTAATTTTTTGATAATGATCATTAGCAGCCGAATTAAAATCAACCGAAAACATGAAAGCTAGGATGCAGCTTAACCCAATTAGAATAATAGAAAATGAATATCGGTTCCATAATTTTTTCATTACAAACACCTCTCAATAGAATATATGTTCGTTTATTTGACTTTATTATAATCCGAACATTTGTTTGTTGTCAACAAAAATTCGAACTTATGTTTGTATAAAATTAGCGAACATGCTATAATTAAGGTAACAATTACTAGTGGCGAGGTGGAAATTACCATGGCTAAAATTTCTAAACGGCAGCAGGATATCCTTGATTTCATCAAAGGTGAAGTAAAGAAAAAAGGATATCCCCCCTCAGTTCGGGAAATCGGAGAAGCAGTCGGGCTTGCATCCAGCTCTACTGTTCACGGTCATTTAGCTAGATTAGAAAGTAAAGGTCTGATAAGAAGAGACCCTACTAAACCAAGAGCAATCGAAATATTAGAAGTAGATGAAGCGGCACAAATTCCAAGAAATAACGTAGTCAATGTACCAGTTGTTGGTAAAGTAACTGCCGGGCTTCCGATTACAGCAATTGAAAACGTTGAAGAGTATTTTCCACTTCCAGAAAGACTTGCACCTCAAGACGAACACGTATTTATGTTGGAAATTATGGGTCAAAGTATGATTGAAGCAGGAATCCTTGATGGGGATTATGTCATTGTAAAACAACAGCAAACTGCTAATAATGGGGATATTGTTGTTGCTATGACAGAGGAGGATGAAGCAACCTGTAAGCGTTTCTTTAAAGAAAAGGATTATATTCGCCTACAGCCGGAAAATTCCACAATGGAACCTATCATTCTAAGAAATGTTTCCATCTTAGGTAAAGTGATTGGAGTATATCGACATATTCATTAAAAAGATGTTCAGCACAAAATGTGCTGACTCTTTTTTTCTGTAAAAACTATTTCCAATTTACAAATATTGAAAATTCAGTATTTTTTACCCATTCTTTATGAATAATAATTTTTATATAATGTAATTACACCAAGATTTTACCTTAGGTCAAAAAATTTAGGCTTAAGGAGGTTGAGAAACAGTGTTAAAAGACATTATTTTCTCTATTGTAATCGGTGGTGTAGTTGGAATAATTGGACATGTTCGAAAGCACGGAAAAATCATCATGCCCCGTAAGACAAAAAAATTCATTTACCTTGGATACTTGGAAGAAATGCTGCTGGGTGCCATTTTTTCACTATTACTCGTAATGTATATTTCTCCCGATTCTTACGTGGAAAAATTAACAATCTCAATCAGTGCCGGGATTGGCGGTGATGTAGTTTTGACCAGTTATAAGCAATTTAAGCAAAAAGGGTCTGAATAATGGGAGGATCTTATCCTAATCCCCATTTCCTGAAAAAATAATAAAACTCCTAAGCAACAGTGAGCTTAGGAGTTTTTTGTATTTTAATACATAGACATGTATTGTTCTCTTTCCCATGGGTGTACTACCGTACGGAACATATCCCATTCGATTTCTTTTGCTTCGACAAAGTGTTCGAAAATATGCTCTCCAAGACCAGATACAATGACTTCGCTTCTTTTTAATTCATCTAACGCTTGAGCTAGAGTTGCAGGAAGATCGATAATGCCCTCTTCGATTCGTTCTTCTTTGCTCATTACATAGATGTTGCGGTCCACAGCAGCTGGAGGAGTTAATTTATTTTTAATTCCATCTAAGCCTGCTTTTAAAAGAACAGCTAAAGCAAGGTATGGGTTTGCAGCCGGGTCAACACTGCGAACTTCTACACGTGTACTCATACCGCGTGAAGCCGGGATACGAATTAATGGTGAACGGTTTTGTGCAGACCAAGCTACGTAACAAGGTGCTTCATAACCAGGTACAAGGCGCTTATAAGAGTTAACTGTTGGGTTTGTCACAGCTGTAAAGCTTGGGGCATGTTTTAGGGTCCCAGCAATGAATTGACGAGCTGTATCACTTAACTCAAGGTCACCAGTTGGCTCATAAAAAGCATTTTTTCCATCTTTAAATAGCGACAGGTTGCAGTGCATTCCGGAACCGTTTACTCCGAATAATGGTTTTGGCATAAATGTAGCGTGTAAACCATGTTTACGTGCAATAGTTTTAACTACAAGTTTAAATGTTTGAATTTGGTCGCATGCTGTAACCGCATCTGCATATTTAAAGTCAATTTCGTGTTGTCCAGGAGCTACTTCGTGGTGAGAAGCTTCAATTTCAAAGCCCATTTCTTCCAGCTCAAGAACGATATCACGTCGGCAGTTTTCTCCTAAATCAGTTGGGGCTAGGTCGAAGTAGCCGCCTTGGTCATTTAATTCTAGAGTTGGTTCCCCTTTTTGATCCAGTTTAAACAAGAAGAATTCCGGCTCAGGTCCAAGGTTAAAATTCGTAAAACCAAGTTCCTTCATTTCTTCTAATACTCGTTTAAGGTTACTGCGCGGGTCGCCGGCAAATGGCTTGTCATCTGTGGTATAGATGTCACAAATCAAACGGGCAACTTTTCCTTTTTCCGCTGTCCAAGGGAATACAACCCAAGTATCAAGGTCAGGATAAAGACGCATGTCTGATTCTTCAATTCGAACAAATCCTTCGATTGAAGAGCCGTCAAACATCATTTTGTTATCTAATGCTTTTTCTAATTGACTGATTGGAATTTCCACATTTTTAATGGTTCCAAGGATATCTGTAAATTGTAAACGAATAAATTTAACATTTTCTTCTTGCGCAAAACGTCGAATATCTTCCTTAGTGTACTTAGCCATTTTATTACCCCCTGCTGAAAATTGAAATTTTTAATGAAAAAAGCGTGACATATCCCCCTGTCTTAGGGTCGGTCGACTCAATTTATTTGAGTGTAACAATTCATTGCGAAGTAGTTTTCTAAGCTGTTCATCCGTTAACTCGCGTTTTTCTTTTTCGGCCTGATGTTGAATAATATTGGATTGTTGTTCTTTCACAAGGAATAGCTGTTTAATCCCAGCCATGTTGACTCCTTGATCGATTAAATCCTTGATTTCTAACAGCCGATCAATGTCATTTAAACTAAATAACCGCCTGTTTCCATCTGTTCTTGCAGGAAAAATTAATTCGTGTTCTTCATAATATCGGATTTGCCTTGCAGTTAATTCAGTTAGCTGCATGACTGTTCCGATGGGAAACAGTGGCATGGAACGGCGAATTTCTTTTCCGCTCACCTATCCTCGCCTCCCTTTTCGTAATTCATATTGTTATTATATTTGGTGTTAGAAAATATGTCAATCATATGTTAGGTTTTCTCACATGGTTTTTTAATTGAATTTGTATATTTTTTATAATAGGATGTACGGATTTTTAAATTTGGCTTATTTGCCCATTGTATATTATTTTTCATGGATGCAGGAACTAAGAGGGGGTGATTTGTTCCCGTGTGATTTATTTTTTTAATTTCTCGGGCACTGAGATCCCCTGTCAGTTCCCGCGCTACCATTTTTTCGCCTTCTCGGGCACTGAGATCCTCTGTCAGTTCCCATGCAAACCATTTTTTCTCCTTCTCGGGCACTGAGATCCCCTGTCAGTTCCCATGCAAATCATTTTTTCGCCTTCTCGGGCACTGAGACCCGCTGTCAGTTCCCGTACTACCTATTTTTTCTCCTTCTCGGGCACTGAGATCCCCCGTCAGTTCCCATGCAAACCATTTTTTCGCCTTCTCGGGCACTGAGATCCCCCTATCAGTTCCCATGCAAACCATTTTTTCTCCTTCTCGGGCACTTAGAACGCAGTTAGTTTTCATTTCAATCAATATCAAACATCCCCATACCAACAAAAAGGGCCGCCACCTATAGCAACCCTCAAAATGTCAGCTAATTTAAATGAATTAATCCTTTTTCAAGCAAACGATCCACAGCAAGACAAATCGCTATTTTAACATGCGAATAGGTGAGTCCGCCTTGGACGTAAGCTACATATGGAGGCCGGATTGGTCCATCAGCCGTCAATTCGATGCTTGCTCCTTGAACAAAAGTTCCGGCAGCCATAATTACATCATCCTCGTACCCAGGCATGTAAGCAGGATATGGAGTAAAATGTGAATTAATCGGGGAAGCGAATTGAATCGCCTGGCAAAAGGCAACCATTTTATCGCGATCATCAAATTGGACCGCTTGAATTAAATCCGTCCTCACCGAATCCCATTTAGGCGAAGAATTCATCCCTAATTTTTCGAGCATTGCAGCTGTAAACACAGCACCCTTCACAGCTTCTCCCACCACGTGCGGAGCAAGGAAAAATCCTTGATACATTTCCTGCAGACTGTAAAGCGAAGCACCTGCTTCTGCTCCGATACCGGGTGAGGTCATGCGGTAGGAACAAGCTTCCACCCACTGTTTTTTTCCAACAATATATCCCCCCGTTTTGGCGATCCCGCCGCCTGGGTTTTTAATCAGAGAACCTGCCATTAAATCGGCACCGACATGACACGGCTCCAAATATTCAACAAATTCACCATAGCAATTATCCACAAAAACAACGACATCATTTTTAATCTCTTTTACAAAAGCAATCATTTCCTTAATTTCGTCAATCATAAACGAGGGCCTTGTGGCATAGCCTTTTGAACGCTGAATCCCAATCATCTTTGTATTCGGTTTAATCTTAGCTGCGACCGCATCCCAGTCAACCGCCCCTTCGTTGGTCAACGACACACTATCATAAGAAATTCCAAATTCCTTTAACGAACCAACTCCGTTTCCACGAATCCCAACAATCTCTTCAAGGGTGTCATACGGTTTACCGGTGATGTATAAAAGTTCATCGCCCGGCCTTAGTACACCAAATAGAGCGATGGAAATTGCGTGAGTGCCGGAAATAATCTGCGGGCGGACAAGACCTGCCTCACCGCCAAATACTTCCGCATAAACTAATTCCAATGTATCCCGGCCGATGTCATCATAGCCATACCCAGTGGATGGGATGAAATGCGAATCACTCACTTTATGTTTTTGGTAACTTTGCAATACCCGAAACTGATTTACCTCAGCTCTTTCTTCAATCTTTTTATGTACATCAGCAATTTGCCTCTCCACATCATTCACAATTGACTGAAGCTTTTCCCCATTTTTCAACAGATGAAACATTTTGTATCTCCTATTCTAGACTTTAAATTTCTCTAATTGCCCTGTTATTTGATGATCCTGAAGCGAATATCCCCGGCATTGATAGCGCCCTGTTTCCTCATTAAAACGTAGATCGCGTAAGACAGTTTCATTTTTTAATAAAGAAAGCAGCTTTCCTTCCGTTGACGGGACCTCAACTTGATATGGAACCATTATATTAATAAGGACACTTTCCATTTTTCTTTTTAATGCATTTCGGTCCTCTTTGTCAAACGCACTGATAAAAACCGTTGGCGTTCCCGCGGTCGGAACAAAATCCGGATGCTTTGCATCCCTTTTATTATAAACGGTTAATTGTGGAATATCTTTCACTTCTAAATCTTCAAGTAGTTTATTGACCGTTTTTTCATGATGAAAATAATCGGGATTGGACATATCAACAACATGCAACAGCAAATCCGCTTCCTTCACCTCTTCAAGTGTAGAGCGAAAAGCGGCGATGAGGGTTGTCGGCAAATCTTGAATAAACCCAACCGTATCGGTAATCAAGGCCAGGAAACCGCTTGGTAAAATTAATTTCCTTGTCATCGGATCGAGGGTTGCAAACAATTGATTTTCTTCATAGGATTCGGCCTCTGATAGACGATTAAATAAAGTTGATTTACCGGCATTTGTATATCCGACAATTGCAACTTGAAAAGTCTTATTTTTCTTCCTCCGCTCTCTATAACGGTCCCGGTGTTGGACAATAACGGCGAGCTGCCCTTTTATATCATCAATCCTGCGGCGGATGTGACGACGGTCCGACTCAAGCTTCGTTTCCCCCGGTCCTCTCGTTCCAATCCCGGCACCAAGACGGGATAAGGCTGTTCCCTGTCCAGCTAGACGAGGTAATAAGTATTGCAATTGTGCTAGTTCAACTTGTAATTTACCTTCTTTCGAACGGGCTCTTCGGGCAAAAATATCAAGGATTAATTGGGTCCGATCAATGATTCTTGCATTGAGTTCCCCTGCCAGATTCCGTTTTTGGCTGGGAGAAAGCTCATCATTAAAAATCACTAAATCGGCTTCCAGCTCTTCACTTAAGGCTTTTAATTCTTCCACTTTCCCTTTACCAAGGTAGGTGGCAGGATGGATACGTTCCCGTTTTTGCAAAACTGAAATCAGTACCTCACCTTGAGCTGTTTCTGTTAAGGATGCTAATTCATCCATCGAATATTGAAAACGCAAATCGTCTATCTCTTGGGTTTGGCAGCCAACAAGGATTGCTTTTTCAATGACTTTTTTTGTCTCTGTATGTTCCAATCAACATTCTTCCTTTCCGAAAAGTTCTTTCCTCATCATACCAAAACCCTTGGGAATTCTCTAATTTCGTTCCAAAAAAATTTAGTTGATTAATCACTTTTACGTGATAAAATCATATATGTTTGTATGAATAATATCTATCTTTTGTATAGTGTCGACATACATGAAACTTTGAAATGAGATGAAAAGAGATGAAAAGAAATGACATGGGAAATACTGAGTATGATTGGCACTGTTGCTTTTGCCGTAAGTGGAGCGATTGTCGCAATGGAAGAAGAATATGATATTTTGGGCGTTTATATATTAGGAATTGTTACAGCGTTTGGTGGTGGAGCTATTCGGAACTTGTTGATAGGCGTGCCGATATCCGCCTTGTGGGAACAAGGACTATTGTTTGAAATAGCCATGGTTGCCATTTTAGCAGTATTTTTATTTCCAACTAATATTATAAAGCAATGGCAAAAATGGGGGAATTTGTTTGACGCAATTGGGCTTTCAGCATTTGCGATTCAGGGGTCGATTTATGCCTCAAACATGAACCACCCCATTAGTGCGATTATTGTGGCAGCAGTTATGACAGGAATTGGCGGCGGAATTATTCGTGATTTATTAGCAAGAAGGAAGCCTATTGTTCTAAGAGCTGAGATTTATGCGGTTTGGGCGATTCTCGCCGGGATTGTGATTGGTTTGAAAATCGCCTCACAACCTTGGGAATTGTACACATTATTCGGGATTATCACCGTTTTACGAGTCCTTTCTTATACCTTCAATTGGAAGCTGCCAATCCGCTCACTTGGAGCACATTAAAAATCGACGGATTTTATAACCGTCGATTTTATTATTTCCGCGTGCTTTTTGATTGGCTGATAAATGTCCTGAATTCGTGGATAAACTTTTCTTCGCTGATAAATGCCCTGGATTCGCCGATAAACTTTTCTAATTCGCTGATAAATTTTATTCGCATGAGGCAAGATGTAAATTTCACACAAACATCAAACATTTCAACGCCTAACTTCTCACATATCCTCTTCAAAAACTAAATCATTACTCCGCAATGTCATTAATTCATGACGGTCATACGAGTTGAGCATCAGTAACCTCATCGCCTGGGCACGGATTGATTTTTCGATAATGTTCCGAACGTAGCGTCCATTCGAAAAACCAGCCGGACTCAACACCGCTTTTACCCAAATTAAATGATCCATTACCTTTTTTTCTGCCTCATGACTGAAGGTATATTCTCTTTCAGTCAGCATTCGTTTGGCAATTTCCATCAACTGGTCAATGTTATAGTCTGGAAAATCAATCACAAGCGGAAACCGCGAATGGAGACCGGGATTTAACGTTAAAAAATAATCCATTTCACGAGAATAACCGGCGAGGATTAAAATAAATTCATGCTGTTTATCTTCCATATGCTTAACAAGCGTGTCAATCGCCTCTTTGCCAAAATCCTTTTCCCCGCCGCGGCCCAATGAATAGGCTTCATCAATAAATAAAATGCCTCCTTGTGCTTTTTTCACAAGATCCCGCGTTTTTTGTGCGGTATGCCCAATATACTCCCCGACGAGATCAGCCCGTTCCGCTTCAATTAAATGCCCCTTCGACAAAACATTCATTTTTTGAAACAGCTTGCCAATCAGCCTGGCCACCGTCGTTTTTCCTGTTCCGGGATTTCCTTTAAACATCATATGAAGGGCTTGTTTTTTCGCCTTTAACCCCATTTCTTCTCGCTTTTTGTTCACATAAATCCAGGCATAAATTTCTTTTATCATTTTTTTCATTTCTTCCATGCCAACCAAAGCACCAAGCTCTTCCTCTATTTCAATTAAGGCCGAATGCTCAGGGGGGATTTCCTTTGGAACAACTTGAAAATCTGGAATTTTTTTAGTTAACGTTTTTTTCTTTTGTGTATTGAGGACGACTCTTATTTGACCGTTACTTTTCTCTTGAAATGGTTGATCCAAAGCTTACACCTCTCAATCTCCAAACAGTGTGCGCACAAATTAGTCAATATTCCCTCAACCTATGTGTATTCAGTTTTTATGCTTTTTATTTTTAGAAAATAAAAAAGAGCCCAAATAATTGGACTCAAATTTATAAAAGGATTATTATTCTGCATTTAAATCAAGTTGAACGTTCCTTTGCGGTGCAAACGTTGAAATGGCGTGTTTATAAACTAATTGCTGCTTTCCTTCCGATTCAAACAGTACTGTAAAATTATCAAATCCTTTGATTTGACCCCTTAACTGGAAACCGTTCAATAGGAAAACTGTCACATGGGTATTATCCTTCCGGCATTGGTTTAAAAATTGGTCCTGAATATTAATAGTTGTTTTCATTTGTATATCCTCCTCTTTTATCTCTACTAATATGTATTCGATTTTACTTGTAGCTTTCCTTCAACATAATGTGAAATTTCCGTTAATTTTTTCGAAAAATTCTGCTCATCAGTTACATCAAACCATTGTACACTCATCTTGTTTCGAAACCAAGTTAATTGCCTTTTAGCATAGCGTCTTGAATTTTGTTTAAGGTTTTCAACCGCCTGCTCCAAGCTGATTTTTTCATCAAGATAGTCATAAACTTCTTTATATCCAATGGCCTGGATGGATTGGCAATCCCTTAATCCTTTATAATGGAGTTCTTTAACTTCTGTTAGGAGCCCTTCCGCCATCATTAAATCGACACGTTGATTAATTCGCTCATAAAGTTTTTCGCGGTCCATCGTTAATCCAAGGAGTGCTGTGTCGTATAGAAGGTTCGGTTGTTGTTCGCTTTGGACCTCACTCATGGTTTTGCCAGTACAGTGATAGATTTCAAGTGCCCTAATGACTCTTCTGACATTGTTCGGATGAATTTGCACCGCACTAGCAGAGTCAATTCGGACTAATTCTTGGTGTAAGGCCTCTGCCCCTTCACTTTTCGCTTTTTTCTCAAGCTCCATGCGAAATTTTTCATCTGCAGCAGCATCGGAAAAATGGTAATCATAAATGACAGACTGTATGTATAGTCCAGTACCCCCGACAATGATTGGAAGCTTACCTTTTTCGGCAATCTCGTTGATTTTATCGCGAACAAGCTGTTGAAATTCCGCAACTGAAAAACTCTCATCCGGCTCGCGAATGTCGATTAGATGGTGGGGAATTCCTTCCATTTCATCCGGCCTAATTTTCGCTGTGCCAATATCCATTCCATGGTAAATTTGCATTGAGTCTCCACTTATGATTTCCCCATCAAATCGTTTTGCCAATTCAATGCTGAGCTTTGTTTTCCCAACGGCTGTCGGACCAATAATGACTAATAATTTTTGTTTTGATTCCAATCTTTTCACACTGCCCTTATTCCATTTTTAAAGTAAACTCGCCGATTGGCAAGCCCTCAAGGGCGATGACAGAGGCGTAGTTGCACTTATGCGCAGGAAGATTTCTCCTCCTCATACTATCGTACCATATATTCAAAAAGCAGTTGAACATCAAATAAGTATAATCAAAAAATAACCTTTCTATGCATAAATTAAAAGTGAATTTTTTATGACAAATATATTTCCTTTTGTGGATAGTTTTTCAATTAAGATTACAAATGGGTAACGTTTCTTTTACAATCGACAAATTACCCCCAATTTCGTGGTAGGCTTATCCGTAGTTTATTCTGTAAGAATTCTAATGAAAAAGGTGAAAACATGTTATCTAATTCTGAAATTGGAATTGATTTAGGAACTGCTAATATATTGGTATATACAAAAAATAAGGGAATTGCTCTTAACGAACCCTCAGTGGTTGCAATTGATACGGTTACAAAGCGAGTTGTAGCAGTTGGGTCCGAGGCGAAAGAAATGATCGGGAAAACTCCTGAAAAAATTGTCGCAATCCGTCCATTAAAGGATGGAGTTATTGCAGACTATGATATGACGACGGAAATGCTTAAAGCAGTTATGCGGATGGCTTCAAAAAAGGGCGGATTTTCCATACGTAAACCAAATGTCGTGGTTTGTATCCCCTCCGGATCGACCAGTGTTGAGCGAAGAGCGATTCATGATGCTGTTCGAAATGCAGGGGCTAAAAAAATTAGTTTAATCGAGGAACCTGTAGCAGCTGCGATTGGTGCAGGCATGCCAGTAGATGAGCCCGTAGCAAATGTTGTTGTTGACATTGGCGGTGGAAATACTGAGGTTGCCATCATTTCGTTTGGTGGTGTTGTAGCTTGCCATTCGATTAAAGTTGGTGGTGACCGCCTAGATGAAGAAATTATTCAACACGTACGTAAAGTATATAACGTATTAATTGGGGAAAGAACTGCAGAAAATATTAAAATGGAAATTGGCTATGCCCTGATTGATCATGAGGAAAAATTCATGGATGTCCGCGGACGTGATTTAGTGACCGGATTGCCTAAAACCGTGAAACTATCATCCTATGAAATTCGTAATGCCATGAAAGAGTCTTTATTGCAAATTTTAGAAGCCATCCGTGCAACACTTGAAGATTGTCCTGCCGAGCTTAGCGGAGATATCGTTGACCGCGGCGTAATTTTAACAGGCGGCGGCTCTTTAATGAATGGCATGGAGGAATGGTTGAGTAAGGAGATTTTTGTTCCTGTTTCCCTTGCACCAAGTCCCCTCGAGTCGGTGGCGATTGGTACCGGAGAGTCTCTGAAGTATATTGATAAGCTGCAAGCATCGGCGAAATAAATAGTTTTAGAGGTTGAAACCTGTAGGACGGGTTCTGCCTCTTTTTTATTTTCCAGTTTAAAAAATATTTTCCGGATTCTATGGGTATTTTCCACTAGGGACATTTTATTTTCCAATTCCCACAATTTATTGTCCATTTCTTGGACTATAAAGCATCTTCTACCCATTCATACATATTTTTTTAATAACTCCGCTTAGCGGTTCCTTACTCATTGATTCCAACATATAATCATGGGTTTCGAAAGATAAATGTCTTGTTACATCATTCGGAACAATGACACAGCGGATATCGGCCTCTTTTGCAGCCTGCAATCCATTTAACGAATCCTCGAAGGCAACAGCTTCAGATGATATTAAATTACAATCGGTTAGAGTTTTTATATATATTTCTGGGTCCGGCTTCACTTTTTTTACTTCGTTTCTGGTATTTATCACATCAAAATACTCAATGATATTTAATGGTTTTATATGCCGGGCGACCCACTCTCTTGAAGAACATGATGCCAAACCGATTTTCAAATTAATTTTTTTAGCATCCTCTAGATATTCGATGACCCCTTCTCTAAGAGAAGGTTGTTTCATTTTTTCGTTATATTTTTCAAGAGCATGTTGTTTAATAAGGCCACAATCTAAACCTTCTCCAACTAACTCTTTAAGATATCTAAATAAAACATCACTCCCTGTACCAATACAGCTGGAATACTTTGATAATTCCAGTTCCACATGATGTGTTTCGAACAAAACCTCTTTTAATGCCTCGAACCAAAAGGACTCTGTATCAACTATCAAACCATCAAAATCAAAAATAATCCCTTTAATCATTAAACCATCTCCCTTACCTGCTTTTCCATTTATTATACAAATCTTCTGTCAGTCCTGTCCGATTAAGCCACGGAATTAAACACGATAACGGAAATAATAATTAAGATCATACCCACTTACTTCATATTTGACCATATAGATAAACTTATTTTCTCCCCAAAATAGGGAAATAATTCTTTCTATAAACAGTAAAGGGAAAATTTCTTTGAAAACATTCCAAAGGAATTTTCTCTTAAAAAATAACATCTAACACAAAAACAACAATCATGATGAGCTGAATGACCGCTTTTGCAAATGTTCCGCTTAAAAAAGCAATCAATGTAGCAACGGCCACTTTTAATGAGTCCTGGAGCGTTTTCTTTTGTACCAGCTCTGTGATTAAAACCAATACAAAAGGGACAATAATCACTCCAAAGGGCGGAATGACAAAACTCCCAACAATTAACCCAATAGTTGCCGCTCTCATCCCCCATTTGGATCCTCCTGCTTTGTCTACGAAGTGAAGATTCGCTAAATAATCCGCTAAAAATAACAAAATAGTCAGGAGGATAAGCATTGTCCAGGAAACCCAGGAAAGTTCATGTGAATTAATTCCAAATTGATAGAGCATAACGCCGCCCCAAATTAACAAAACCGAAGGGATAATCGGATAAACGAGCCCAACAAAACTAAAGATAAAAACGACAATGATAATAACCCAAAATATAATGGTCAGGATACCAGTTCACCTCCACTGCCTTATTTACAAACGTACCCTTAACAAATCTTACCACTATCCCGATTATTAGCTCAAATTTGTATCTCATTCTCTTTGTAAAGACCGAAATTATTAACTACAATTAAAGCTAACCCTATTTTTTAATAAGCGAGGCATTAAAAATGAAAATTGATTTACCGAAAATTTTAAATGACTTACCAACAAGGAATTTCCACGATATTTTTTATGAGGAAGACCCAGAACTGGAAATGTGTCAAATCATTGACTCCATTTTCGAAAATGAAGTAGTTGTTAGGGTACGATTATCAAATATGGTGATTAAGAATAGCAGATTTAATCACACCGATTTTCAAAATATCGATATAACAGATGTATGCTTTGAGAACTGCGATCTGTCTAACGCAAATTTGAGTAATTCTTCCATTCACCGGGTCGTCTTTAAAAATAGTAAATTATTAGGTGTGGATTTTACAGACTCTCGTTTTGGAAATGTACGGTTTGAAAATTCCGTTTTAAACCTGACAACTTTCGGAGAATCCAAGCTGGAAAAAGTAATTTTTCAAGATTCTTCATTGAAAGGAACAGATTTTTTTGACTGTAAACTCAAAAATATTGAATTTCAAATATGTAATCTGGACGATACAAACTTCGATCAAACACCTCTAAAAGGAATCGATATCAGTACTTCTCATTTTAATACACTTACTGTGTCAATGAATGATTTAAAAGGCTGTAAAGTATCCTCCTCTCAAGCAATTCAATTTGCGGCATTAATGGGGTTGATTATCAAGGATTAGGTTGGGTGATGAATGTGGATGAACTGCAAAGTAAATGTTGGCTAATTAAAAATGCATTTAATATTAATGTACAAGCGGTTGATCTTCAATTTGAAACGATTTTGCACATATCTGATGATGGTGACCCCTTAATTCTCGTTGAAGCACGAAAGAAAATCTATTGGGATCTTAAAAAAGCATTAGAAAAAGCAAATATAAATAGTTTTTGTTATCATACAGATTCGTTCCAACTATCCCATTTTGCAATGCCATTGTACGAGAAAGAACAGTTTCATGGAATGGTTTTGGTTGGACCTTTCTTGAATGAGCGGGTCACTGACTCATTTTTGTGGAAGGTAATGAGGAACAATCATCTTGAGAATAATTGGTTCCACCCGTTTGAGAAGTTTTATAAATCACTCCCCTATTTAGGACAATCATATTTGGCAATCGGAAATTTGTTAGTGAATATACTCGTTAACCCACATGTCGACTCCCAAATCATTACGACAAAAAACCAAAGTAATCATGATCAGCAAAATTTACAACAACAGGATTATTATTGGGATAGTTTGCAGGTGAAACTTAGGTATGAGGCAGAAAAGAAATTTTTACATTTTATCGAAACTGGTGATCAAGAAAATGCCCGGAAAGCATTTCTAGAATTTACGGGTGATTTTTCCTATAGAGTGCCGGGGAATCCACTGCGTGCAAGAAAAAATATTACCTTTTCCAGTAATACAATGTTTAGGATCGCTGCAGCTAAGGGAGGCGTTGAACCTGAATATTTACATTCAATTTCAGAAAAATTTGCCTTTAAGATTGAGGCAGCAGTGTCAATGTCCGATTTAAATGCGATTGATTTTAGCATGATTGAAGAATATTGTTATGCAGTTAGGAATCTTACAGTTAAAGGGTATAGTTCGGTCGTAAGGAAAGCTTTAATGCATATAAATCTCTACTTTAAAGAACCAATAAATGTGCAATCTGTAGCAGATGAAATTGGATTTAATCGAACCTATCTCACAAAAAAGTTTAAAAATGAAATGAATATAAGTGTAATTGATTATATACATAAAAAGCGTATCGAAGAGGCCATTTTCCTTATCGAACAGGGTCGATTATCTATTACAGATATTGGTATTCAAGTAGGTTTCAGCAGCTATAATTATTTTTGTAAAGTTTTTAAAGAAATAACAAGAATGACAGCTACTGAATATAAAAACAGCAATCAGTTACAAATAGAGGCGCATGATTAAACACATGGCCTCTTTTTTATATTTTTTTCAATACCTTTAAATCAAAATTCTTTTTTAAAAATATTAATCATTTGAGTGCATTTTTATATAAAAGTCAACAATAATGGATGTTAAAACGGACTCAAAAAGCTAAGATGATTTTATACTTTGTACCAGTCGATTCCCTAAAGACGGGTTGAATAAATGATTAGCCACCTGGGATAACACATTCAGAGAAGGGTAGTTATCATGAGTGGATCGAGCTAAAAAGTATTACAGGAGGTATTTAAATTGGAAGGTAACTATAAACAACCCAATTTAGAAGTCAGAGTCAAGAACATCATTGAAGTGGATGGCTTAAAATTTAAAGATTTGAATAATAGCGGGAAATTAGATCCTTATAAAGATTGGCGTTTGAGCCCAAGAGAACGTGCAGAGAACCTTGTCTCTTTGATGAATCTCGATGAAAAAGTCGGGATGATGCTGATTAATACACGACAGATGGGACTTACTCAAAAGGATAAGAGTAAGACCAGTCATGATGGTGTACTAGATGAAGGGATTGTTGAAAAGGGTGAATCTATATTTGCCGTTTCAAAAATCCATGGAACCACGCATACCATTGAAAACATGCATTTGCGTCACTTCATTCTGCGAGACAATTGGGGCCCGGCTGAAATGGCAGAGTGGATAAATAAAATGAATGAAGTTTGTGAAGGAACACGTCTTGGTATTCCTTGTTTAATCACATCAAATTCAAGAAACGAAAATGGAGAATCCATCTTTGGTATGAATGATGCAGTAGGGATTTTTTCTACTTGGCCAGGAACTTTGGGACTTGCTGCTGCAGCTAAAGGCGATATAAAAAATGGAGGTGATGCATCGCTTATTAGCCAATTTGCCGAAATAGCACATGATGAGTGGGATGCTACTGGAATCCGAAAGGGTTATATGTATATGGCTGATACCGCCACAGATCCTAGATGGCAGCGGACGTATGGCACATTTGGTGAAGATCCGGAATTTAATGCTAGTGCAATAGGCCGAATCATTGACGGATTTCAAGGGAAAACAGTTGGGAATCATAGTATTGCCATGACAACGAAGCATTTCCCTGGCGGTGGTGCAAGGGAAAATGGCTTTGACCCTCATTATGCAGAGGGAAAATGGAACTTATATCCAACTCCAGGAAGCTTAGAAAAATATCACTTGCCTCCATTCCAGACAGCGGTAGACCATGGCACTTCTTCGATTATGCCTTATTATTCTATACCAAGTATCAAAAAGAGTGTGGTTCAAGAATTTGAAGGCCAGGATATTCCGTTCGAAGAGGTTGGATTTACCTTTAATCATTATTTCTTACAGCATATCCTTAGAGGAAAACTAGGATTCAAAGGCTATATCAATAGCGACAGCGGTGTCACGAATAAAATGAGCTGGGGCGTTGAAGATAAAACTGAGGCTGAACGTTTTGCTAAAGCCGTCAATGCAGGTACAGACCTTGTTGCTGATACAAATGATATTGAAAACCTTAAACTAGCAATCCAAAATGGATGGATTAGTGAAAAACGAATTGATGAAGCAAATGTACGACTCCTTACAGAAATGTTTACTTTAGGGTTATTTGATGATCGTACCTATGTGTCACCAGAAAATGCTACGGCAGTGGTAAGTACCCCAGCCCATTGGGAAGCTGCTTATGAAGCTCATAAAAAGTCGGTTACCGTTCTTAAAAATAGTAATCAAACATTACCTTTGACCACTGAAAAGCTTGAAGATAAAAAGGTTTATGTGGAAGCTTTCCACAAGGAACCGGAACGGGCAGCCACTTACACAGAGCAAGCAAGGAAGGAATGCCAAGAGCTAGGACAGTTTACTTTGACTGATAACTATGAGGAAGCCGACATAGCGATCTTGTTATTAAGTCCAAAATCTGGAGCATATTTTAATGCGACACCAGGACTTTTAGAACTAGAACTATGCGAGAATAAGACATTAACTGCGTTGGACGGTTCACCGTACGAAGAAACTACTTTGAGCAATATGGATCATCTAAAGAAAGTTTCGGACAGTCTCCATATTCGTGGTGGAAAAGTCATTATGAGTGTTAATGTCGTTCTTCCGTGGATCCTTGGAAATGTCGAACCTCTGGCAGATGTTTTAATTGCTGGGTACGATACCTTCTATAAAGCACAGTTTGAGGTTATGGCAGGTAATTTCCGCCCAGTAGGTGTTTTACCGTTGACATTGCCTGCTAGTGAAGCAGTCATTGCCGTTGATGAAAACGGCGATTGTGTGTCTCGAAATGATGTACCAGGCTATGATAAGGACAAATACATGCCTGAAGGACTCACATATGCATATAAGGATAGCGATGGCAATATCTATAAACTTGGTCATGGGTTAACATTTTAATATCAGTTAAGTTCGTTACCCAACAACTTACTTAAAATAAAAAAGCGTTAACCTCTGATTATTTAGGGGTTAACGCTTTTTTATTTTAAATAACCTTTTAAAAGCCTCATCATTTTGATTAAAAATTGATGGTTTTTATTTTGTGAAATCATCTCTGTTGTTTAAAATGAATTCAGGCATTTTCCGCTTTTCTTTCCATTATTTTTTTGAAGTTTCAAGCAAAACTTGGTATTCAAGAAAACATCGGGTCGGTTTAGTTGAATTATATCTTATTCCCTACAATACGCTAGGAAATCCCTTTTTGATTGAAATAATCTCACCATATCATTTGAAATTGAGCCTACCGAAGTCCCCTTCTTTTACTCTATTTCATTAATAAATTGAAACTTTGTATTGCAATTAATACAAACATTACCGCTAAAACAAAGCTGACAATTGAAAATCCTCTCTTTTTAAGGAGAATATTTTCGATTCCCATTAAAAACCAAAACCCCGCAAGAATAATTTGAAGCATACCATTATAAAAGAAATTTACGGATTTGGATGTAAAAGTAAAAATGCTAATAATAATTATCGGGATTAAAAAGATTATCTGAATAATAACAAAAACTTTAATCCTTCTTTCAAATATTTTATTTAAAAATGTTTTCATTGACTACTCTCCAAATTAGAAATTATGTATAACGATTCAAATAAAATTGATAAATCAATTATCCTTCTTATCATCATTTTGTGCTTCCTCATTGAACTATCTCCAAACCCCCTCCTTTTTCCATTACTGTATAGTATAACTTCTTGCTCAAAAAGAAAAGCCACCAAAAAGGCAGCTTTGTCCTTACAGCACTCCTTTGTCTTTAGTAGAGCGAATAAACCCATGATACCTTGTTCCCTGAAACGATAATTCCCCATTATCCCCTTCGACAAGCATTCCGTAATCTGTATCCTTTACCTCTAATTCCATTCGGTCTCCACTTTCCACTTCGAACGTTACGAAATAATCACTATGAGCCCTAGTTTCTCCACCGCCATGTACCGCCGTTCTCTTGGTCACCACCCGGGCGTTTACATTTAATCTCGGGGAGTGGTTATTCTTATTCCACTGTGAAATACCTTTAATAATGGTAAACAAAATAATTGTTATAATGATTACAAATACCGCCCCGATAAAAATAGGAGCAAATTCAAACATAAAATCCCCCTCAAACATACAAACCTCCAAAAATATCTTTTTCTATATTTTAACATTATAGGTATTAAATGCATCATCTTATTTCTGCAATTTTAATTGAACTTTTTATCGGCCGCTCTTCTCTGTACATTCCTCTTCAGGGTTCATTTTCACCTGTTCCCATTTTTCATTGCCCACTTTACGAAATTGAGTAATTTCAATGTCCGTTCCGTTCGTTAAAGTAAAGAAAATAAAGCAATAATCGGCCCCATCATTCTCGTGAATATATATTTGATTCCGCTGTAACACAGTCATCACCCATTGTTAGTTTATGGGCGTGTGAGAGAGAAGTGACAAAAGAAAAGCGATACCTCTCATGAAGTATCGCATCTGTAGTTTGACAACAATCTTATTGCATAGAGGCTGAAATTTCTTTCATTTTTTGAACTACTAACGGATAAAAATTTTTTTCCGCACTTGTTGTGGAATTACCACCAAAAAATCCCGTTCCTGGACAAGATTTTATAGCATGTCCTTTACTGTCGTCCAGTACTCTTTCGCCAGTATTCACATCCCACCAGTGATGGTAGGTGATACTGTCAATCGATGGAGTTAAGCCGAATTTCAACATAAGCAGGGCATTAACGGTAATAATCGTTTCTCTTTGTTCAGCGGTCATTTGATTATTCCCAACATCAAAGTTTCCAACGTTTTCAATTGCTAAGGCATCTTTTTCAATTTCATGCATTGCAGATTTATTTAGCAACCCGAAGGAACCTTCTGGAGGGGTATTAAATGGCCTGCAAACAGCTACTTTTCCATCTGGAAATGTGGTTAATTGTTGACTGATATTACTCCATCCCATGCCATTAACATGATAATCCTCCATACCCTTCAATAATGCAAAATGATTCGACCCATTGAATTGCTGATACGCAGGTTGATAGGTGTGATGTACTTGGATTTCACCTATTTTCCGAGTGAAAATATGGTTAAACATCCAATCCCTAAATTCGTCTCTTGTCATAAGTACATATTGTCCCTCCATGTCGAGTCTTTTAGGAGGAATCTTTATTTTTTGCCCGAGATAAATCATGTCCGATTTAAGTCCATTTATAGATTTTATTAACTGGACGGTGGAATTAAATGCTTGTGCAATCTTCCACAGCGCGTCTCCTGAAACCACTTCGTACATAATTGGGACTCTTAATTTCTGACCAACATAAATGGAGTCAGAAGTTTGTATCCCATTAATGAGTTTGAGTTCTTCTGCAGTGGTCCCATATGTACTGGCGATTTTCCATAAATAATCCCCTGATTTCACCTCATATATATTTCTCGGGTTATTTATTGCATAAGCAGGAGATAAATTCATGAACATAAGAAAAATCAAACTAAATAAGACCACAAATAGTTTTTTCATTATTAACTCCTTTCACAATGGTATAGGAAAAGACAATTTTTCCTAAGCCTTTATATTTTGTAAAATTGCAATAAATTTATTCGAGATACAAGGTTTTTTTAAGAATTAGCTACTTCTTTTCACAAAAAAACGATTGCCCTTTATAGAGCAATCGCATATATGTTTATTGCTATTATTATTTTCATAACTCAAAAATAACTATTCTATGTTTTTCTTATAATTTAATTTTAAAAGACTTTTAAAGTCTAATTCAGCGATTAGCACACTTAATAATAATAGTGTAGCACCAAGGTAACCTTTATTTGTCAAAGTTTCCCCTACGAAAATGAAGGCAAATCCAGCAGAAAAAACAGGTTCTAATGTAAAAATTAATCCTGTATGGGTTGGTGTAGTGTACTGCTGTGCAATAATTTGAACGATGAAAGCAATTCCCGTACAAAAGATACTTAAGACTAAAGTTGTAAACCATGATTCCGCATTGTCAGGCAATTTAGGTGTTTCCATAAAAAAGGAGAAAATCGTACTAAATAAACCGACAAAACCAAGCTGTAATACTCCCAGCGAAATGGAATCGACATTCCTTGCGATGGTTCCAGTAACGATGATATGAACCGCGTAAAATAGAGCACATAGGATACATAATACATCCCCATAACCGATTTTAAATTGGTTATTTAATGTTAATAATCCTATACCTACTAAAGCCAAAGCGATGGACGATATAACTTTTTTTTCAGGCCTTTGTTTTAAAAATATTATGGATATAATTGGAATGAAAATGACTGCAAGGCTCATTAAGAACCCGGCATTCGAAATAGATGTGTACTTGGTACCGAACGTCGCAAAAACATAAACGAAAAACAAAATACATGCTAATATAAAAGCATATTTTAAAGTTCGAACATTCATTTTTAATAAATGCTTAAAGAATACAATCCCTGATATTAGAAAGGCAATAATAAAGCGTAATGCGATTAAATTATATTCTTGCATATATTGGAGGCCGATTTTTGTAAGTAAGATCGATGATCCCCAAAAAAATGTAATCAATAGAAGCATTAAATCCGCTCTTAGTTGTGTTTTCATTCTCTTTCCTCGACAATCTATGTAGTATATATTCCGTGCTCAAATCGAACCCCGATATCCAAAGTAAATTCTTTTTTTGCCTAATTTTTATTATATTCGATATTTACTTTACATTAAACTACCTGGTTTAAATTTTCTCCCCAAAATATTTAAAGAGCCAGGCATATTCGCCTGGCTCTTATTACATCACCCGTTTAAACATTTTCTCCATTTCATACGAGGAATAGTGCACAATAATCGGCCGACCATGAGGACAGGTAAACGGGTCCGATGCTTTCCTCAAATCATCAAGTAATGCTTGAATTTCATCATTGCGCAAATGACGATTCGCTTTAATCGATGCCTTACAGCTCATCATGATTGCCGCTTCTTCACGCAGCTTTTTAATATCGACCCTTTTCATTGAAAGCAGCTGTTCAATCATTTCTTCAATGATTTCTTTTTCTTCGCCTTTAGGGAGCCATTGCGGATGGGAGCGGACGATAAAACTGTTCAATCCAAACTCCTCAAGAAAAACACCGACATTCTCAAGTTCATGGATATTTTCATTAATTTTCAAAAAGTCATCCGTCGAATATTCAAAAGTTATTGGAACCAGCATTTCCTGCAACTCAGATGCAACCTGTCCAACCTTTTCACGGAAAAATTCATACTTCAGCCGCTCTTGTGCCGCGTGCTGATCAATGATATATAAGCCTCTTTCATTTTGGGCAAAAATATAGGTGCCGTGCATTTGCCCGATTGGATACATCCGTGGTACGCGGCTTTCATTTTGTTCTTCCGCCTCAACGACTGGCGGTTCGTAGAAGGAATCCTCTTCCAGCTCCTGCTCTACTGGCTCTTCACGTTCTTCAGGTTCTTCATGAAACTCTGTAAATGATTTAGGAAAATCCCATTTTTCCGGTTCTTTTTGAATTGGTGTAGTAAAAAATGATGGCTCCAGCCGCGGCCGTGTTTCCTGAACCACTGGAGTCGGAATCGGTTGCGGCTCAATTACTTTGGAAACAGGTCTATCACTCGTACCTTCATCAAGAACCAATGAAGTCTGCTCTGACTTTGGCATTTCTTTTTTTGCAACCGTGTAGGCCGACGGAATCAAAATTTTCGATTTAAACGTCTCTTTGATGATCGATGTCACCAGTTCATTTAATTCCGCTTCCTTACTAATTCGGACCTCCATTTTCGATGGATGCACGTTTACATCCACTAAGATCGGATCCATCTCGATGTTTATAAGAACAATCGGAAAGCGGCCTATCGGAAGCAGAGTATGATAGCCTTCTTGAATCGCTTTCGCCAATGGATAGTTTTTGATAAACCGCCCATTAATCATCGTGGAAATATAGTTTCGCGATGCACGCGTTACTTCCGGCATGGAAGAAAACCCGCTAATCTTATAGTCAAGGGAAGAACCAGAGATTGGCACAAGCTGTTTGGCAATCCCTATTCCATATATTGACGCCAAAACTTGCCTGACATCACCGTTTCCAGTCGTTTGCAGCAATTTCCGTTCATTATGATTTAAGCGAAAGGCCACCTCTGGATGCGAAAGTGCTAATCGATTCACCACGTCCGTTATGTTTCCAAGCTCGGTATGGATCGTTTTCATATATTTCAAGCGGGCTGGTGTGTTGAAAAATAAATCAGTAATCGTGATATCGGTACCGCGGCGGCTTGAAGCTTTTTCAAAGACTTCGACCTTTCCACCTTCAATTACGACCCGGTTTCCGGCACCTTCCCCAGTTGAGGTTTTCATCTCCAGTCTCGAAACAGATGCGATACTTGGCAGGGCCTCACCGCGGAACCCGAGTGTCCGGATGCGGAAAAGATCATTTTCATTCTTAATCTTACTTGTAGCATGGCGCTGAAAGGCGATTAATACATCGTCTTCTTCAATTCCGTAGCCATTATCCGTAATACGAATTTTTGCAAGACCCGCTTCTTCGACCTCGATTTCAATCACAGTACTTCCTGCATCGATTGCATTTTCGACCAGCTCTTTTACAACGGATGCAGGTCGTTCGACTACTTCCCCAGCGGCTATTTTATTGGACAGGGTGTCATCCAATTGAATGATCTTACCCATTCGTTACACCCCCTATTTCAACTTTTTATGGAGTTCATACAACAAATTAATCGCTTGAAGTGGTGTTACATCTAATAAATCAAGTTCCTTTATTTTATCTAAAACTCGTTTTTCTTTTGACGAAATTTCTGGCTTTTTCGACTCAGCAGGTTCATCGAAGAAGGATAGCTGAGCTGGCTGCTCAACAACTGGTTCTGGTACTGTTACTGGTTGTGGTTGTGGTTGTGCCTGTGTTTCCTGTTTGACAGGGGTTTCCGTTTTGATTGGAATTACCTGAATATCAGGCTGTTCTAACGCCGTCAAAATCTCATTCGCCCGTTCAATCAATTCAGGCGGTAATTCCGCTAGCTGGGCAACATGAATTCCATAACTTTTATCCGCAGGGCCTTCCTTAATTTTATGAAGAAACACTACCTTACCATTATGCTCAATCGCACTAACGTGGATATTCTTCAGTTTCGAAAGCTCTTCTTCCAATACCGTTAATTCATGATAATGGGTTGAAAACAGTGTTTTTGCCCCTATACGGGTATGAATGTATTCAATGATTGCCTGTGCCAACGCCATACCATCGTAAGTTGAAGTTCCGCGACCAATCTCATCGAATAAGATTAAACTGTTTTGTGTCGCATTAACAATCGCATTTCTTGCTTCAAGCATTTCGACCATAAATGTACTCTGCCCGGAAATTAAATCGTCTGCCGCCCCGATGCGGGTAAAGACTTGATCAAAAATCGGCAGAACCGCTTCCGCTGCCGGTACATAACAGCCGATTTGCGCTAAGATAGCCGTTAATGCAATCTGGCGCATGTACGTACTTTTACCGGACATATTTGGCCCTGTAATCAAGAGTACCTCTCTGTCTGCATCCATTAAGCAGTCGTTCGGAACATATTCCTGTGAGTTGAGAACTTTTTCGACAACCGGGTGGCGCCCATCTTTAATGACAACACGGCGCTCCTCTGAAAACTTCGGCCTCACATAGCGGCGTTCTTCACTCACCTGTGCAAAACATTGAAGAACATCAAGCTCACTAACCGCTTTTGCCAATGCTTGCAGTCTAGGGATTTGCTCTTTTACGATTTCACGAATTTCGGTAAAAAGCTCATATTCAAGCTCACCGCATTTTTCTTCTGCTTGTAAAATTAACGCTTCTTTCTCCTTTAATTCCGGTGTAATAAAGCGTTCCGCATTTGTTAATGTTTGTTTCCGTTCGTACTGCCCCTCTTGTAAAAGATGCAGGTTCGCCCTGGTTACTTCAATATAATAACCAAAGACACGGTTATAGCCGACCTTCAATGATTTAATGCCCGTCTTTTCACGTTCTTCCCTTTCCAGCTGGGCAATCCACGTCTTCCCGTTGCGGCTCGCATCCCGGTATTGGTCCAATTGCTCGTTATACCCATCGCGGATGATGTTTCCTTCTTTTAATGAAAGCGGCGGATTTTCTACAATTGCCTGCTCTAATAAATCGGTCACTTCTTCGCACGGGTCAAGCGATTCAGCAATTTGAGTCATTTCTTCATTTTGCATGTTTTGAAGGATTTGTTTTAAAAATGGTACCTGCAAAAGTGAACGTTTTAATTGCACTAAATCCCTAGCATTTACATTTCCAAATGCAACACGGCCAGCTAACCGTTCTAGGTCATATACTTCTTTCATTTTTTCACGAAGTTCCTGGCGATCAAAATAGTGATTCATCAAAACATCAACGAGGGTATGTCGGTGCTCAATTTCCTCTCTGTTGATTAAAGGCCGGTCAATCCAGTGTTTCAGCATCCGGCCGCCCATTGCGGTCATTGTTCCATCTAAAAGCCATAAAAGCGAACCTTTTTTCCCTTTTGAACGAATCGTTTCGGTTAATTCAAGGTTCCGTTTCGAATAGTAATCAATTTTCATATATTGATGAATTTGATAGGTTGTCACAGATTGAAGATGGTCGAGGCTCCGCTTTTGCGAGCGGTATAAATAATTAAAAAGCCTCGCTGCCGTTTGCTTTAATTTATCCTGATTTAAATCCTCGATCAGTCCGGCAAAGTTCATTTCTATTGAACTATTATCTTCAAAAGAGATCGCCAAAACATCCCGTTCACGCATCTTCTTTTGAAGCTCTCCGTCAAACTCGCTCGACACCACTACTTCTTTTGCACCTAGTACAGCAATTTCATTCAATACTTCTTCAAAGTTATTCGTTAATAACGTAACCCGGCTTTCACCAGTTGAGATGTCGTTGTAGGCAAAACCATAGGTTTTATCATCAAAAGCGGTAATCGAAGCAATATAGTTGTTTTCTTTATCCGTTAAACCTTTGCCCTCCATCACGGTCCCAGGAGTGATGAGCTGCACCACTTCGCGGCGGACAACCCCTTTTGCTTGCTTCGGGTCTTCGGTTTGTTCACAAATGGCTACTTTATAGCCCTTGCCAATTAATTGTTCAATATAGTTGGCCGCAGAATGGTACGGAACGCCGCACATAGGAATCCGGTCTTCCGTCCCGCCTTCCCGGCTCGTTAACGTAATCTCTAATTCTTGCGATGCTTTAATTGCATCCTCGAAGAACATTTCATAAAAGTCGCCTAAGCGAAAAAATAAAAAGGCATCTTGATAATCTGCCTTCACTGCTAAATATTGTTGTATCATCGGCGTATATCCAGCTGCCATAATGACCTCCAAGTTTTTATCATTTCGAGTATCTTCGACAAACTATTATAACATATTTGGGAAGCGGGGGCAGTTGTTGAAATTAACCAGATTGGGATTTCGGGGGTTAGTTATACGTATTCGGCGGATTGTATATGCAAAATCATGGTCCTTAGATAAAATAAAAAAAGGTTTGCTGGGATTTACAAATTCTATGGCCTAATACCAAAATTTAAACCTAGTCTTCGAAATTAACCCTCATGCATATAAATAAAATTAATAAATGGATTAGAATCGGGGTGATTTTGTGCCTGATTGGTTTGAAAGGGGCAATAAGGAATATGTCTTTGAAATGTATTCAGTAAGCCATTTTGCAATCATCGTGATTCTGATTCTTGGCGCAGCATGTATATATCTTTTTCGAAACAAAATAAAGTGGAGAAAAGCAGAAGTTGGAGCTGCGTTTTCACTAATGTTCTTTGAACTTACCTACCATTTCTGGATGCTCATAAATAGAATTTGGGAAACCAGCTCCGCCCTTCCTTTGGAGCTTTGTAACATCAGTCTAATCTTATGCATATTACTGCTACTTACTCGTAAAAAGGTAATCTATGAAATTTTACTATTCACAGCATTACTTGGAGCAACTCAGGCACTCATAACACCTATATTGCATTATGATTTTCCGCATTTTCGCTTTTTTCATTTTTTCTATACCCATCTAATGATTATTTGGGTGCCATTGTATTTCACCTGGGTACACGGGTACCGGCCTACTATCTGGTCTGTGGTCAAACTCTTTGTGTTTCTAAATGTACTGATGCCATTCATAACGATGATCAATAGATTGGTTGACGGCAATTACATGTTTTTAAGTCATAAACCCGCCACCGCCAGTTTATTAAATATCCTCGGTCCCTATCCTTGGTATATCTTATCAATGGAAGGATTGCTAATTATTCTAAGTTTACTTGTATGGCTAATCTTCAGGGAAAAGGGCGCCAAAACTTCACATGCTGTCCAGCATCATGTAAATAAAAGAACTTTTTATTGACCTTTTTTATCCAATTTATTATAATAAAAGACGTTCCAAAAAAATAAGTGTCCCGGTAGTTCAGCACGAATGAATTGACTTCAATGAATATGCTTCAAGCGTACTGACCGAGCTGCTTCTTGAGTAAGCATTCTGAGGTCAGGACGGGATAACATCTACTAGTTGTGAGTGTTAAACAAAATAATTAAATTTTTCCTTGTCCCGGTAGCTCAGCAGGATAGAGCAACAGTTTCCTAAACTGTAGGTCGGAGGTTCGAATCCTCTCCGGGACGTACATTAAAATCCCGCAAAACATTGACGTAACAGTGTTTGTGGGATTTTTTATTATATACCCGTGCAAAATTATACGTTAGATCAAATTTAAAGGAGGAAACTGAATCAAAGGATATAGATATATCTGTATTTAAATATGCTGAAAATGTAGAAGTAACTAATGCTATTGATATAAACATTTTTTTATTTTTACCATTACTGATTTTGAATTATCCGAGGAAAATATGGTGCCTATATAGGCACCATATCTAAAGACATGAATAAGATATATCGATCATCCTTAAGTTAGTAATACTGGCAGGCATGGCAAGAAAAAGCTTGTCTTTTTTGTTATTTACAAACCTGGTATGGTATTCACGTTTTAAATCCTTCCCTAACTTTATCTTGAATTAGTTATAACTATGAACCCCGAGTTGTTTGCTCCAGCTCCATTAATTGTATTCGATTTAGATATTGGTGCAATAATAGCTGTCCCATCGAAGTTGACTATCCCGCCTGAAACGGTACCGATAATGACACCATCCTTTTTAATAGCCAAGTTTATCCCCCCTAAAGTTACTCTTAGATCATTATATGTGCAAGCTGGTATGCCTGTTCATAAGATATGATCATTCGCGTCCTGATAGGGCTTGGCATGATGGGCATACGGTACTACCCCAAATACCAAGAAATGTTCGTGCACGGCTGCCGCCATTTTTTACCCACTTTCATTACTCGGTATCTCGTTTAAGAGATTCCTATTCACAAGGGGAAAATTGGTTTTATCATTTTAGTTATTTCCAACAATTGGCTTTGTGTTCCCTATTTTTATAAACTAGTGAAAGACCCTATCTTCTTCAACAACTGGGTGCAAGAGTTGAACAAAACGTTGTTTCGGCAGCGTTTTTTCTTAGTGAGCTACCATGTGGGAACGTAATTTTCTGGCATTTTCTGTGGTGAATCTCTGATTCATGGTTGGCTAAAGGTGGAGTTGAACAATCATCATTAGCTTTTTTCCACAATCCGGCCAGATCGTGGAGGATTGGTAAATTTCAGTTCTTCAAATAATAAGATTATTAGAAGAAGGAAAGCTATGTATAATTAGTGATGTAAGTTTATGTCTTTTATGTAATAATTATATTTTGTAGAAATATAAATTTACAATTCATACGTAGGGAAAGTGGGAATCATAATGGCAACGGGAACACATACAGTAGAAATTCCAGTAGATGTACAAGCAGTTTGGGATTATGTCAGTGATCTTGAAAAATGGGCAACGACAGTACCAGCCTATAAAGAACATGAAATCATAAATGACAAGCAATCTATTTGGACATTTGAAGGTAGTGTGAAAGGTATTAAAAAAACTATACAAGCCCAGGTAGATATTACCGAATGGATTGAACCTTCAAATATTAAGTTTGAACTAAAAGGTTTATCAGATAATTTTACAGGAAGCGGTCACTTTATTTCAGAAGATGTTAATGGTAAAACAATAATGACTTGTAGGGTGGAAGTCCATGCAGGCGGATTATCGGGTGCGGTGTTAACACCAATTATTAAGTGGGCTGTTCCCAAAGTAGCATCTCGTTTAACAGAATCTATCGCACGTAAAATTGCAGTATTCTCATAGTTGTCAAAGATTGAAAATCGCTTCATAAGTAAAGATGTTAACAATCTGATATAACCAATGTAATGATAAAGAATTCTGGGAATTTTATAATTAGCAGTGTCTTTATTAGTTTTTATCAAGTGTTTTACTGCTCCCATTAATCATTATAGAAAAAATAAAACGAAGTCATGAAAAGGTTTTCTAGTCGGAGGCTTTTCGATTTCTATGTTAAATATTGGACTTATAGTTTTGATATTTATTGACCAAGCAAATTTATATTAGTTTCTTATTTGTAAATATTACTAGTCCTAAAATACATTTGTAACACAATTTATTTAAATTAACGGGAGATTTAGTGAAAGTAGATTTAATTTTTTTTAAAAATACTCATCATATTTTAGTTATTCCATTATAGGGGTGCTTTTGTGAAATAATCGGGTTGCTGCGGCAGCCCCTTTTTCTTGTTGAAATAACTGGGCAGGTTAGTGAAATTTAAAATCACAAAACTACATAAAAAAGGCACTGAAATTAGTGCCATAAATTATCTTATGGTGCTACAGTAACTCTTATAATTAAAACTTTCTGGGGAATTGTTTCACAATGGCATTCGTTATGGTGTCTGCCATTTGTAAAGCTTCTGCTTCAATTTTATCAAACACAGCAATACTTGATTGAAAATTGCCTTGAAGTATAAATAATGCTTCCTGTGTAGTAAGTGCCAGATGTTCGAAAAACATTTCTTGGAATTCATCTCTTGATATATACGGGTTTATTCTGCTTAGAAATTTGGCAATTTCTTTTCCATTTGCTTACCATCTTCTCTCTGCATCCACGACAGCCTTTTGATTTCCTGCTTTTGCGGCTTTTACAATTTCCGCTGCAATTAACAGGTGTTCCCTTATTAAATTGCTATACTCTGATGCTATTCTATTTCCATAGAAAGGCTTTAGTAAATTGCCCATATCTGTGGCGTTTCGGAGTAGACGTGCGGTAACAGCGTCTACATCAGGTAAATCAAAGGCAATGCTATTGATTGTCATTCTTGTCCAGTACACGTGTTGTTCCCAAACTAAACGCATGGCATTACTTAATCTGAATTTCTGTTCACTAATACTAGAATGATTGAACCATGGTTCTTTCATTGTTTCACCTCCTTCTTCCAAAATCATAATTAGTCTATTCTGATTCTAAAAAGATGCTTGTACCTTTTAAATAATGGCTATTCATTTATTTCAAATAAAAAAGCATCGGTAGAGTTTCTGTTTCTGATTAATTCCTTCTTGAAGTAACGGGTGCGATACTTCAAGAAGAAGGTCGCCTTTTTTCTTTTTCCCCAAGAAAGATTGTGAAATTTTGTACTTAAACTATCGGGGCAGGTTAATTGAATAAGAAATTATCTCAAAATCTCAAAATACCCTTATAATAAAATAAAAAAAGCAGGAGTGTAACCTTCTTGATTTGATTTTTTGGGACTTGCTTTTGGGCTCTGGCATTATTCTGGGAGAGTATTGCCACTACAACTGTTAAGAAAAGAGATGTAAATAAATATTTGACTATTTTGGAAATTTATGATAATTTTGATGCATAAAAGAATCAATCGGCAATGGCGCCTGTTTCAATAGCTAATAACGGCTATTGGGCAGGCGTCTTTTGCATTTTTTAGGGGGGATAATATGAATCATAGAACCAAATTAAAAGCTTTGTTTGGCATGATCGTTATTTGCTTGCTTTTGTCTGCTTCCATAGGAGCGTCTGCAAGCGGAAAAGCAGTTTCGACTTCACAAAAAAGAGAGGGCCATTTTATTCAAGTGTTGGATAAAGGGAAATGGGCTCCTGATACCTATAAGGCTGTTCAAAACTTAATTGATAAGAAGGGTGCCGGAAGTCCAGGATACGATCCCAATCGAAAACCTTATGTTGTTTTTGATTGGGATCATACGAGCATTATGAATGATACGGAGGAGGCCCTCTTTCTTTATCAAATTGATCACTTGGCATTTAACATGAAACCGGAAGAGTTTTATGAAGTGATCAAAAAGAATGTGCCGAATGGACCCTTTTCACACGAGCTCAAAAACCTTCAAGGAGCTGCAGTCACTCTCGGGGAAATTGCCGAGGATTTGAAGCGCGATTACGAATATCTTTATTCTAACTATGAAGGGATGAATGGGAAAGAACAGCTAGAAACGCTTCATTCAACTGATCAATTTATAGATTTTAAAGCGAAAATGTACTTCCTGTATGAAGCCATTGGGGAAACATACGGTTTTGAAATCGGATATCCATGGGTGCTTTATTTATTTGCCAACATGTCGACCGAAGAAGTCCAGCAGCTTGCAGAGGCTTCAAATGATTATAATTTGGGGGCGGAAATTGCATCGGTGGCGCTTAAAAGTCCTGAGTCCATGTCAGGGAAAGCCGGTACTGTTCAAGTTACCTATACTACAGGACTGCGTTTGGCCTCGGAAATCGCAAACCTAATGCATACTTTTATGGAAAATGGGATTGATGTTTATGTTATTTCGGCTTCGATGGAAGAGGTGGTGGAGGTATTTTCGTCAAATCCCAAATACGGCTACAACCTTCCAAAGGAAAATGTCTTTGGGATGAGATTAAAAAAGAAAGACGGAATTATTCAAGCAGAATATGATGACAATTGGCCGATCACTGCTCGAGAAGGCAAGGTGGAAGTGATCGAACAAGCCATCTCCAAAAAGCGGGGCGGAAACGGTCCAATATTCGCAGCGGGAGACAGCAGTACAGATTATGAAATGCTGACAGTTAAGAGTTTGAAACTCGGTTTAATCATCAACCGCCTCAAAACAGGTGATATCGGCAAGCTTGCGAAAACAGCTGCAGAACGGATGGGCAAAAACAACCCGAAATATGTTCTCCAAGGAAGAAATGAGAATACAGGTTTATGGATACCGACTGAATACACCATCAAGCTTGGGTCAAATGGAGAAAAATTGTTAGCGAATCCATAAAAAGAGTTAGTCCCAGGTAATTCAGTCAAACTCAGAGAAAAAATAAAGATTAAAGATGACATCTTAGACTCGCTTTTATACATTCAAGTTGCTAAAACATAAACAAAATCAGTGTAAATCATACACCCTTTTCCCATTTAGCGTTTTAGTGGAAACAAGTGCTTAAAAACCAATGATTAGGAAGGCAAAAGGGCAATTAAATAAAAAAGAAGCCATCAAAGGCTGGACAATAACCAAGTAAAGTAGACAGTAAGAAAAAAATAAGATGAACTGTTTTGAAAAAAATGCACAGTTTTCCCCCTTTAGATATGGTTATCTAAAGGGGTATTTTTATAGTGAGAAGGATAAGATCTCTGAAGTTGAAAAATGAATTTAGTCACGATGGAAATTGTTAAAGAATTGTTTTCAGATAGCCAAAATCACAAGGCTGTTATCTTAAAAAGAGGAAAGATTTTTGAAATCAATTTTTTTAAATACTTTCCTGAGTGTATTGATGAAGAGGGCGATATTTGGGAAGAGTTTTGGCAAGAAATTACCCAAACTACGACAATAACTGATACATAACAGAATGCAATTAAACTTGCAAAAAAGGAACTGGGCTTATTGAAGTAACGGGTGTTTTACTTCAACAACGGAGTAAGGAATTTTTTATTGAAGTAACTGGCCGTTTAGTGAAAGATAATATGCTATTATTTACTCAACAAAGTGGTTAGGTTAAGGTGTTAAAATGGGGAAAATAAAATCTTTTTTTAGAAGAGAGGTCTGACGTTTTAAGGAATATAATTTTATTTCTTTTTGGTTTAAGTGCAGGTGTTTATAAATTATTTTTTCAAACTACCCATCGTATCAATTCAATAATAATTGGAACAGTTTTATTGCTAGCTTGTGTTTTAATCATTATTGTTGAAATAATAGAATTCAAAAGGAAAAGCTAAATGAAAGTAAAATTAATCTTAAGCAGTTTCCAAAAAATTTATTAAGCTAACGGGCAGCATTCCTGTAACAAAGAAAAGTTTGTGAAAAAATGTACTTAAACTATAGGGTGCAAGAGTTGAAGAGCTGAGCTGTTGTTGAGGCAGCTTTTTCTTATTGTGCTAAAGTGGCAGGTTAGTGGAAGAATAGAAAAAAAACACAAATGAATTGTACCATTTGTGTTCTTTGGTATTATCCTAAACGGTCACCTTTTTTTACTTTTTGCTGAGGTTCTATAAGAACAACACCTTGTTCTGAATAAACCCCCATCACCAAAACCTCTGAACTATAATCAGCAACTTTCATAGGAAGAAAATTGACTACTCCTAATACTTGCTTACCAACTAGTTCATCTAAACCATAACAATCTGTTATTTGAACACTACTTTGTTTAATCCCTATTTCTTCACCAAAGTCAATTAGCAAAAAAGAAAGCGGCGAGGCCTCCACAGCACTTATAAAATCAGCTTGATTAATTCATCTTTTGCCTGGACTTTGCCCTCCATGACTGGGACTACATCAATATATTGATTGGTATTTGTGATAACAACAGGAGTTTTTACATTAAAGCCTGCAGCCTTAATTTTTTCAATGTCAAATTGAATGAGCATGTCACCCATCTTCACTGTATCCCATTGTTTCACCTGAGAAGTGAAAAATTGACCTTTCAATTTAATTGTATCAACCCCAATACAGATTAATACTTCAGCTCCATCCTCTGATGTAACACCAATGGCATGTTCGGTTGGAAATAGAGTGGTAACAGTTCCGTTAACAGGTGAAATCACTTCGCCGTTTGTAGGTTCAATCGCAATTCCTTTACCTACCGTCTCAGTTGAAAAAAGCGGATCGCTAATTTCGCTTAATGAAACAATTTCTCCGCTTAATGGACTTAAAATGGTTTCTCTCTTTACATTCGCTAGTCCAAATTCTTTCACCGTTTTGGCAGGCAGTGGGTTGCTTTTCCCTTCATATCCAAATCCAAGTGTCAGAACCAAGGCGATAACTAAAGCTGTTAAAGTACCCATTAAATATAGTCCTATTGGTGTATACACTGGAATGGACAAGAAACTTGGGAGAGCAAATGCAATCCCTTTTACTTCAAGTGCCCCATTAATCGCTCCGCCAATTGCTCCGGCTAATGCAACAAAAAGCATCGTTCGTTTGTAACGTACTAGGATACCGTATGTGATGATTTCTGTTGTACCTGCCAAGGCACTAGGAACAAGCCCAGATCCAACTAGCGTTTTCAAATCTTTATCTCTCGCTTTTAAGAAAACCCCAAGTCCCATCCCGATTTGGGCAAATGGTGCAGCAGCCGCCATGGGGCTAATCGGGTCACCGCCGGTTGCCAGATTTGCAATCATGATTGGAACAACTGCCCAGTGCAGACCTAATATGGTCAGAAATGACCATGCAGCACCAATAACTGCTCCTGTTAAGATTCCACTTTTTGAACTTAAAAATTTTATAACCACCGCTATGGCCCCTCCCACATATGTACCAAAAGGACCAAATACTAGTATGGTTAAAGGAACAATCACCATTAATGAAATAAGTGGATTAAGAAACATCTGTAAGTCTTTATAAATTACTTTTTTCAAAAACTTATCTAATACGGTATAAATGAAAACCGCAATTAATATTGGAAAAACGGTTGAAGAATAACTTGCTAATATAACCGGAATCCCTAAGAAATCTACGTTTTGAGCTCCAGCTTTAACTAAGTCTGTATAATGCGGTTCCAAAAGTGCAGCCCCGATCGCACCACCAACATAGCAGTTGGCTCCGAGTTTTAAGGCTAATGTAATCCCGAGAAAAACCGGGAAGAAGTAAAATACAGCATGTCCAGCTGCAGAAAAAATAGCATAGGTTCCGCTCTTAGCAGATAACCATCCTAATGTCGTTAAAATGGATAATAAGGCTGATATTAATCCGGATCCAGCAAGTACCCCTAAAATAGGTGCGAAACTTCCACTGATTGCTCCTAAAATTTTGTTTATGACCGTTTCTTTTTTTTCTATAGAAGCATCACTCGTGTTAATCGCATTCATTTTTTGTTCTCCTTGTTTTAAATTTTACCTTAGTAAAACAATAAGCAGGATTTTTTCTAGCAGGAACTTCATCTTATGATTTCCATTTTCTTATTACTATATTTTTAAAAAATCAATCACTTGGAAAAATGAAGTGTTACTGGGGCTATTTAATGGCATAATATTGACCAAAATTAAAGGGAAGCCCGCAACTTGCTCGGCTTCCCTTCAGTACTACTAAATATCAACTTGATAGGTTTCTTTTGGTTTCAATTAAAATTTTATATAAGAACAGTGCCTGTTACCTCCCGTTACTTAGCCGGTTTGGTATTACTATACAATAAAGTTAGCAAAAATATACAATATAGATTACAAAAACTCATATATTGAAATAAGCCCGCCACTATATTCATACTATTAGAATAAAAAAAGCAGGTTGTGGTATATCAGGAATCCTCATTTGAAAAACTGCTAGAAGATGAGCCTTACTTATAAAACGCATCAACCGCAATATCACCTTTTTCACTTCTTGTACCATACCACTCTATACCATCGTATTCTTTTAATCCTGCACCCTCTAAATTTAACTTTTTCGCTAAAGACTCTGTTATATTTCGAGCCTGCACAGGAGGAACTTGGCGAAAAGTAATCTGAATATCTGGCCTAACTCCGTATTCTTTGACAACAAATTCTTGGAACTCCGATAATGACTTAGAGCTCCCATTTCCAGACCCTTGCCGGGTTGCAATTAAGGTAACAATAACCGATGTAATCGCGATAATCAGGACTGATAATAAAATAACTACGTTTCTATTTAACTCATTCACTTTCGCTAGCATTTATAAACGCCTCCTATTAATCTTTACTATTATTGTATGATGATAGTTTCGAAAAATTAGTAATTTCCTCTACTTCTGTTGTTGTTAATCCCCGGCACTACGAATTTTTAGGAAAAAAAGAGGCAAGCACAATTGCCAGCCTAAAAAATACCGCCCAAGTTTTTTGTCAATTTATTAGACTATGTAATACTAAATAAAGTAAAATTCCACCAAGAAAGAATAGCGGTGTACTTTTAAAGGTTCCCCGATTAATTAAGGGCAATAATAATGTTCCGCTAAGATATAGGAAAATCCCGGCTGTAATAGATAAGCCAATAGCAGCAATTGGTTCTTGAAGACCTTTAAGCCCGGATAATAAAACAGCACTTCCTGCTCCTAACCAAGTAAAAACACCTTGAATGATAAGATAAATAGTTGTTTTTTTACGGCCATTTAGAAAAGCAAGCAAAACTGAACTATAAGAAAGACCCTCGGGGATTTTATGAATAACCAGTGCGATTGAAACAAATAAGCCTAATTTTAAATCTGCAGTATAGCTAATCCCAATGGATAACCCTTCAAAAAAATTGTGAAGCAGCATACCAATTGTTAATCCCGTTACAGGAGTATCATCACTGTTCTCTATTAACTTTTTACCCTTTAATGTTGCTGGCAGAAAGATTAAATACATTAAAAGGAAACCAATTAGAACAAACAAACTGCTATGATCAAGATCTTCTTGTACTTCAGGAATTAAATCCAAAAGCGCAATGGATAATAATAAACCGGCACTAAGAGCAACTAATGACAATAAGGTTTTTTCAGACCAATTTTTCCGCCATAAAACAAGAAATCCACCAAGAATGTAGGCAAGAGATGAGATTAACACAACAAGCAATACCGTTGGAGTCACTTAATCCTCTCCTTTATTGTTCATTCCTCCATATTTATTCACCAAAATGTCAAACGAGTACAAAAACCATAAAAAATAAGGTGACATGGAAGATCACCTTATTTTTGTATGGTTTTTTAATAGAAGCAGCTTGCTCCAACGATGATTAAAAGAATAAACAATACTACAATTAAAACAAATGGACTATAGCCACCATAACCTCCGAAGCCGTAACCATAACCGCCACAACCGCACCAACCGCACATTGTAAACGCACCTCCCTAAGGTTGTTTACTTTATTAATATGCACCAAGTACTGTAAAGGAAATGCTAATGTAACATGTCAGTAAAAAAAGATATTTGTCCAGTACAAAAAGATAAAAAGTTCAGAATCCTAATTCTGAACCTTTTTCCTTTCCAACAACCTTATTTCGGTTTCGGAGAGTTTTATATAAGAACATACTGCAAAATGAGCAAAGAATGGCCAATGCTGCGATAAACACATAACCAGCTTGAAGGCCAATCACATCGTTCCCTCCGCTACTATGACCCCATACACGATTGAAAAGATCGATGATAAAGCCGACTAGCAAGTTTCCGAAAATGCTTGCAATTCCTAAGAGAGTCACTGTAAACGTAATCGCTGTCCCTACTCCTTTTGAGTACTGTTTGGCAAGCAGGGCCATAACGGTGGGATAGATTGGTGCAATCCCAATTCCTGCAATTGCAAAGAGAATGGCCCCTTTTTCACCGCTGAAAATAGCAGCAAAGCTGCATAGACCTGAAAAAGCTGAAAATATCATGATGGATAATATATACCCTATTTTATCTGTGATTGGTCCGACAAACAGCCTTGAAAGGGTAAAAAAAAGGAAAAAGGATGAAAGCATACCTGATGCTTTTTTTAATGACCAATCATAAGCATTTTCTAAATAATAAACAAGCCAGCTTCCAATTGAAAGTTCAGATACCACACCGAACGAAAGGATGGCCACAATCATCCAAGCAATCGGATCTCGAATAAGATTACGATAGGACGTAGTTTTCCCGTCATGTTGATGTTCTTCCGGAAATTTTCCTAACAGCGAGGGAATAACGGGCAAAATGGATAGTGAAAGAATCATCAAATACATCCCACGCCAGCCAAGTTCCCCGCCCATCACATTCCATCCCATCATGGAAGCACCCAAAATGGGAGCCCCTATTGAACTGAGTCCGTAAAAAAAATGGGCAAGATTCATCATTGTCCCTGTCTTCTTGGTAAAGATGCGGGCAGCCATAATACCAAGGCCAATTTCGAGAATGCCGTTCCCCAAATATAATAAAAAATAGGAAAACGATAAGGTTATATACGCTTTAGACAAAAACATGAAAATGCCCGCCAATGCCATCGAAGCAAATGCAAGGATACCAGTCCATTTAATTCCGATCTTAATGGTAAGACTTGATGTGAAGGTGCACGCTAGCAAATATCCTAGAGAATTCAGGGAAAGTAAAACACCCAGTTGCGATTCATGCAGATTGAATTCGGACTGCATGACCGGCAGCGCCGGGCCTTTGATATTTTCCGATAAACCAAAAATAAAAAAGCCTCCGAAAACCACAAATAATAACAGGATCAAATTAACTCTTTGATTCTTCAAAAATTGTAACCTCCGAGGTATTTCAATAAGGATAAGCTCCTTTCTTCACAACATTGTACCACGTACATTAAATAATCAAAGATATGTGTAAAATTATATGCTGTACTTCCTCGTTTTTGCACAAATGCTGAAGACTTATTGAAAATTGATTTTACTTTAAGGTAATGTTTTTCAAAAAAGGTGAATAGGATATGGTAAGTACTCCAATATTCGAATCTTCTTTGGAAGGGGTCGATATTTGATGTGGCAGCTTTGGCTTACAGGTTTAATTGGTATATGGGTATTTTTCTCTCCGTGGGTATACAAATTTACTGACAACACCGGCGCCTTATGGAATAGCATCATTTTTGGAGTCATTCTTCTCATTTTAGCGATTTGGGCAGGAAACAAGGTAAAAAATAATAATCATTGATGGTAAGCAGGATTAATTGGCTTCATATTGGAGTACGGTTCCCTCCTATTGGAGGGTTTTTCTTTTATTATCTGTCCCATCTTTTTTTAATCTTAAAAACCCTGCCAAAGCTGTGGTAAAGAAACATTGTCCATTTCAATTGGTAATTAATGGTTTTTAAGGGCTGATATTTGTTTCTATAAGGAAATAAAAAAACACGCTATAGTATTGGCATATTTTTCTGTTAAACGAATAATCGATAAAATAAAAGAAAAAGCATTAAGAATGCAAAAAAAAAGCACCTTATTAAGGCACTTTTTCCGATCCATTATTTAGAAACTGATGTGAATTCGACTTCAGGTGATGTGACCTTGTCATAAAAATCCACGAATTTATCCCGATCAGGACTACTACGGTACGCCATAGCAACACGAGGATGTTCATTCAAGACCCCGGAAATCATATAAGGAATGATATAGCCCCACTCCCACTTTTGCCGCATTTCCAGCATATGCTTTTCAATGATACCCAGTACAGGCTTAAGTTCATAACTTGTTTTTTGAATGTAGCTTACAAGAAGTTCTGTGTGACAGTTACCAGCTGCACGACCCATGCCATATACAGAAGAATCCAAGAAAGTAACTCCGTTGCTCATTGCCGCAATGGTATTGGCGAATGCTAACTGCATATTATTATGGGTATGAATTCCAAGCTGTTTGTTTGGCACCAATTCTTTAAACTTTTTCACTAGATGCTCGATATCACCAGGATCCAAACTTCCAAAGGAATCAACAATATAGACTACATCTACAGGACTATTTCGCACCAATTCAAATGCTTCAATCAATTGCTTTTCCGGAACATTTGATAAAGCCATAATGTTAAGGGTCGTTTCATATCCCAAATCATGGAACATTTTAACAAGTTCTAAGCCTTTGTCCACTTCACGAATATAGCAAGCAACCCGAATCATGTCTAAAACACTTTGTTCACGTGGCAGGATGTCATTTGGATCTACACGGCCAATATCTACTAAAGCAGATAGCTTTGTGTACTTTTTCTCTGGGATAATTTCTTTCAGAAAGTTATCGTCAAGAAATCTCCATGGATTTGTTTCCGTTGCTTTAAGAAGCTTAGGTGAATTTTTGTAGCCAATCTCCATGTATTCAACACCTGCTTCACTTAGGCCATTATACAAGTCTTGAACAAATTCGACACTGAAATCCCAATTATTAATCAAACCGCCATCGCGAATGGTACAGTCTAAAATTTTACTACGTTGTTCCATGATGCAATCCCCCTGTTTTTCCCTTAACTAAGATTAATTTTTACTTTAATGCTTTTATTTATTAAAATTCTTATTGTGTTTATAACATTTTTCGCTAAATCGTGTCAATGTATTTAACCGAAAATTCAATTTTATAAAATAATTTTTGAAATTAAACCGGTTTCTTAGGATTTCTAAACGATGGCCGCCAATAACACAAATAATATGAAAAGGAACTCTTCCTCAAGTAAGAGTCCCTTTTCATTTTCACTATTTATCTAAATGTCTTGCGCCCAGATATCGAGGTTTCCAATAAGAATTATTCATTTCGGAAATTTCGACTCCTCTTGAGGATCCTGCATGAATGAACTTTCCATTTCCTACATAAATCCCCATATGCGAAGGACCTGATTGATAAGTTTCATAATAAACAAAATCACCAACCGATAAAGTAGATACCGGTTTCATCATATTCCAATACCCCGCTACAGTTTGACGAGAGAAATCTTTTTGCTTGTTCAGTACATAATAAATAAAGCCGCTGCAGTCAAAGCCGCTTGGTATCGTTCCTCCCCATCGGTAAGGAGTTCCAATCACTGATTTTGCATCTCTAATCAATTTTTCTGTATCAAGTGCTTGCACATCGGAACGAGTGGTATCAGTCGTATTAACAGATTCTGTTGAAATATTTCCGCTAACTTTTAGTTTTTGGCCTTGTTTAATAAAGTCAGATTTTAAACCGTTTAATGACTTCAATTGTTTTACGGTCGTACCATATTTTTTCGCGATACTCGATAAAGTTTCGCCTTTTTTTACTGTATATATGTATGAAGTCGTATTGATGCTCGCTTTTGTAATACTTTGTCCATTTACAGGGATATAAAGGTTCTGACCGATAAAGAGTCGATCATTTTTTAATTTATTCGCTGATCTAATTTTAGCAACTGAAATATGGTATTGTTTGGAATACTTTGATAAAGTATCTCCCCTTTTAACCTTGATATTCATGGCCATGGCCGAAGTGCTATATAATGAAGTCCCAAATACTGTAGCTGCTACCAATGTTAAAAGTTTCTTTTTCATTTTCTCCCCCACGTTATCTATATAATCACTTTACCAGTTTACTTACTATTTGGGGAGATTGCTAGATTTTGTCGAAAATTGTTAAGGAAATGAAATAGTTTTGTAATATATTGAAGTCTATTAATAATTTATTAAAATTGAGTAAAGCTTTAAGGTTTCGAAACACAAAAAACCGGAGAGAAAATTACTCTCCGGCAGACACTACGATTTCAAATCCTTGATGTTTAAGATCGCTTTCGTATACCTCAGGCGTTACTATGTAATAGGTTTCGCCACTGTTATTTGAAATAACCAATTCACTTGGACTTTTATCTACTTGGGCTTCAATTAAATTTTCATATGGAGCTCCAAGTAATTCTGTTAGGTTATTAGCCATGATTACACCCCCTATTTCGAGTGATTGTAACAGAATTTTGTGGAAAATGAAAGGTAAAATTAGAATAATATAAATAACCTTGTACAGTAACACCGAATAAAGAAATTATTTATAAGGTCGTACAAAAAAAAACTTTTGCTCTTTCAAAAAATTATATTTTGGGAATGGGATTTCTAGGGGGTCTTTCCACCTATTAGAATATCCAACAGCTTAAGATTTTGGTCCGCAGTCCCTGTGTAATTCTTTAAACCATGTTGTTGTGCCAAATTTGTCCGGTTGGCAAAACTCGAGTCTTCCCCTATATATTTTAGGTAATCAACAATGCTATTACCTTTATATTCTTCTTTACTGCTATTTTTTTGAGAATCCGTTTTTTTAATTTTTTCTCCATTAACCATTGTTAAAAAGTTATTCCAATCGATTCCTTTTTCACCACTACGTAAATATTTGGGACAATTCTTACCACTCCAATGGTGATGCTGGACTACTCTTGATAATGGAATATTTAGTTCATCCATTAGTTTTTTGGTCAACCACGCTGCATTTTCGACGGCCTTTTTAAAGTCCCCATCACTATTGACACAAATTTCAATTGCAATGGATGTCATATTACCCGGACCATCTCCGTCTCCTGCGTGCCATGCTACTTCATCGGTCGGTATAGATTGATAGATGGAATCATCGTCTACTTGGAAATGCCAGGAAGCTTGTCTACTATTACCATTAAATTGAAGATTTGCATGGGCAACATCGTCTGCTCCTCGAGCAGTATTGTCCGTTTCATGGATTGTGATATAATCAGGAGTCATTTTAATGCCTGGGCGAGTAAATGTAATAGAAACAGGAATAAACTTTTGATGAATTTTCATTTCAATATCCCTCCTTGTTCTATATATATGTAATTTTGTGCTTTTTTGGAAAGGCTAAAAACTTAAAAACCCTCAAAATCTCTTTTTTAATAAAAAAAAGATTGAGGATCACCCTCAATCTTTTCTTCTATTATTCCTCCTGTTAATTAGTATAGTTCCTATTTTTCTACCATTTGCTGCTTCGATAACAACGGCCGGTGATTTTCCCACAATACCGTTACTGGCATTCCGAAAAATTCGGTAAGCTGGTCACCAGAAATCATTTCTCGTGTTTCGCCAGCAGCAAATACTTGTCCTTGTTTAAGCAGCAAGGTTTTATTGAAGACAGGTAAAATTTCTTCGACATGGTGGGTGACATAAATCATGGTCGGTGCATCGGGGCTCTGTGAAATGAACTCAATCGATTCCAACAGTTGTTCGCGCGCGATAAAATCCAGTCCGTTTGTTGGTTCATCCAAAATGAGCAGTACTGGCTCTGCCATTAATGCCCGGGCAATGAGGACTCGTTGTTTCTCGCCTTGAGACAATGTTTCATAGTTTCGGTTTGCATACTCAATACATCCAAGATTCACAAGCAGTTGAATCGCTTTTGCGCGAATCGCATCTGTAGGGGTTTCATATAAACCAATAGAGGCAAAAGCCCCACTTAAAACAACCTCAAACGCATTATCACCCGGATGAAATTTTTCCTGTAGAGATGACGATACAAACCCAATTTGTTTGCGAAGCTTTTCACCTAAATACGTCTTTCCAAATTCAAGTCCGAGCACAGTTACCTTTCCCTGAGTTGGGAAATAAAAAGCATTTAATAGTTGAAGAATCGCTGTTTTCCCCGCACCATTTAAGCCAAATAAAACCCAGTGATCTCCCTTTTCAATTTCCCAGTTTATATTTTGCAATATCCAAGAACCATCACGTTTTAATGAAACATTTTCCAGATGTAAAACCATGATTCATACTCCTTTCAAATATAAAGCCTATCTTTATAGTATCAAAGAATGCGAAAATTAAAAAAACACTTTAATTTGAACAGAAAAAAAATTCACATGGATAGCTTTCCATGTGAATACAAGATTATCATTCTTCAAATTGCAAACCACTAAGACTTTTTTGCTTTCGCTTAAAAACCATGATAGATAATAGAACACTTATTTCATAAATAAGAATGAGCGGAATTGCTACAGAAATATGTGAAATGAACTCTGGTGGAGAAATCATAGAAGCAATAATGACCAGAATTAAATACGCATACTTTCTCATTTTAGCAATTCTATATGGATTGACAATCCCCAGTGTTGTTAAAAACATCAAGACAAGCGGCAATTCAAAGGCAAAACCGAACGGCAAAGTCATATTGAGTAAAAAACTAAAATATTTTTCTGCCGTAAATGAGGTAGTCATTAAATCGTTCCCCAAATGGATGAGAAACCGCATTACATTTGGAAAAATAAAAAAGTATCCAAATGCCATTCCTCCAATAAAAAGAAAAAATAAAGCGGGAATATAGGCTAATGCAACTTTTCTTTCAAACGAACTTAATGCGGGTTTAACAAATATCCAAATCTGCCATGCTGCTACAGGAATCGTTCCTGCAACGGCAATAACCGACGCAAGATGAAAATAAATCATAATGATGTCACTTGGCCCTAAAACCATAAGTTTATAACCTAGATTTCCCATAAAAAAAACATAAATCTCTTTAGAATAAACAAGTCCTAACACAAGAAAAATCAGAAAGGCAGCTGCTGAGATAATTAGTCTCTTTCGTAATTCATCCAAATGCTCTACTAGGTTAAGTTCTTTTTCTGCCAAAATTATTCGCCTTCCTCAATTTTTTCGGAATAACACAACTTTTGAATTTACGAAAATTCATTTTTCCTTGCAAACATATATAATCCAAACGTTTTCCTTATCGATAATACAATGCCCAAAATTATCATATTAGAGAATAAGGAACTCCCCCCGTAGGTTAAAAAAGGAAGAGAAATACCTTTAACAGGCATTAAACCGACAACCATGCCGATATTTTGAAAAATTTGGACAGACATACTTAATACGATTCCTGCACAAAAATAGGTACCAAAAATGTTCTCAGATGAATGCCCAATGACAATAATCTTATAGATTAGTAGAAAAAACAATGTGATGACAATGGATGCGATAAAAAATCCACCTTCTTCAGCCACTGTTGCAAAAATAAAATCGGTATGTTTTTCGGGGATATATACTGTTCCATGCATTAACCCTTTTCCGTACATTTCCCCGCTTCCTACTGCCAAAAGGGATCTTTTTGTCTGATAAGCCTGGTCACTATTTCCCGCCGGATCTAACCAACCAACGATCCTTTCCTGCTGGTGCGGCTTCAGCAATGGAACTAATTGTTTATAAATAACATCCGGATGGTACAAATACAAATAAACAAGCACACTCATAATGATTAGAGGGATAATTACAAAGAAAGCGACAAGTTTCTTATTTAATCCAGAAAGGTAAAGCATACTTCCGATTGCAATAAAATATAAAATAACCATTCCAGTATCCGGCTGTTGGTAAACAAATAGTGACGGCGGAAGTGCAACCAATATGACTTTTCCAACAAGCATGAGATCTGTTTTTAATGTTCTGTTTAGAAACTTTGTATTATGTTTGGTGATTAAGCTTGCAACTAAAAGGATCAAGGAAATTTTAAAATATTCGGATGGCTGAATTGAACCCAACACAGGGATGGTAAACCATCTTTTTGCCCCAAGGATTGGATGTGCAATCGAGGTTGGAGAAAATCGCAAGAATATGATAATTAAAAATAATGCAATATAAGATGGCCATGCTAATCTTTCAATCTGATCAATATCAAGCTTGGCAACAAGGAGCAGCAATGTAAACCCAATGAGATAGTTAATCGCCTGTTTTAGTGCAAAATTTTGTGCTCCATACTGGCCTGTTTGCTGACTGCTATAAATAAATATTAAACTTAAAATAAAAAATGCGATTAAGATTAAGAGGATCGTACCATCTAATCTTTTTAAATAATTTGTATCTGTTTTCATATTTTCACCATATATTTTACTTTTTATAAACACTTAATCTATTTATTTTTTCATTGATAGTAAATCCGATGCAAGCTGTACGGCGACAGCATCATCTAAATAACCAATGGGAAAGATATAATCTGGAATGACATCAACAGGTAAGATGAAATATAAAAGTGCACTTCCTATAATTGCTAATTGATGAGATGTAGCTTTCTTTGTGGAAAATTGTTCAAACATTACTTTTAAATGGCTGATAAAAGGACCTATTCCCCCTAATTTTTGAAGCTTCTTCTCAAAGTTCTTTAGGATTGTTTCCTTTCCTTCTTCCGTTTGCGAAAACTGTTCATATTTCGCTAAATGTTTTTCCACACTTTCAATCGTAAATTTTTTATTATATAAATTAGAAGATTCTAGAATTTTCTCGATATTATCCACCGTTGCATAAAGATCATCTGAATAGCTTTTTTCCGGCTTTTGTTCAATAAGGTAACCGGCAGCACAGAATAAATCTGCAAACGGAACCCCAAGACAGTCTGCAAATTTCTTTAAATGTTCAGGTGTGGCTTTTCGTTTACCATTTACAATCCGTGAAATGGTGGCAGTGTCGATTTCAGAAAGCTCACTCAATTTCCTCATGGATAATGACCGTTGTTTTAATAAATCTTTTAACACCATACCAATACTACTATTTTTTCGAACTTCAGACATTTTTTACTCCCCCATTTTTAACCCCATTACAATAATCCCCGTTAAAATGGCCTTAAATCTATTCACTAATATATCCGAGTATTGACAATTGGTCAATCTCTTTATTAAATTTGTCAAATTCAGATAGTTTAAAAGAAAGCTGTTATCGCAATAATGATGATAAGGATTCCACTAATGATGGTACCAAATTGCCCCAGTGTATAGGAACCAATCCGAACGGCTGATAATTTAAAACCCAACTTCACACCAGCCCAAACACTAATTAGACTGCCAATTGCAGCTGTTAAAGAAATAGCATAAGGCGAAAATCCTAATAATCCTGCACCCAGACCGTTTGTAAGTGCATTGGATGATAAGGCAACGCCAAGAATCATGGCTTCCCCCCAGCCAATTTCTCCCGATTGATCCATATCGGCTAATTCTGGATTTTTGATTATCGCTTTCATATTTGAGGTTTGGCGTTCATAACCATCATGATCCGTTACTGCCATTTTCTTACGAGGTGCTGCCAATAAAATAATTCTAATTCCAATAATTGAAAGCAAAATTGCTCCCATTATCACTGGAAATATTCCAGGCAGAATATGTGATACCCAAAGTCCAAAAGTAATTCCAGCCAGGCTCATAAGATAACAAATAATGGCCATTAAAATGTTAGCTCCAAAGCCAATTCGGATTTTTCGAACACCATAGGAAATACCGATTCCTAAATTATCTATGCTAGATGATGCAGCAAATGCTAAAATGATTAGCCAAGACAATGTAAATCACTCCTAATTTTTTTACATTGTATTAAGCTAAATATCAAATATTGTATGTCCATCAAAAAATGTTGACAAAAAATCAACGAAAAATATTAAATATGAAGAATGATCTTGGCCATCGTAAAGTAAAGAATTAGTCCTGTCCCATCAACTAAGGTAGTAATAAATGGGCCTGAAACAATTGCAGGGTCAATTTTCAATTTATGCAAAATCATTGGCAATACAGCTGCCACCATAGATGCCCAAATGACAATAAACAAAGCGGAAATTGCTACAACGGAGCCGATATGCAAATTGACCCCCAGGAAAATAGAACGAATCAGGGCCACAATTCCCATCGTAATCCCCAGAAAAAAACCAGTTGATACTTCTTTTCTAAAAACCTTAAACATGTCTTTAAATTGAATTTCTCCCATCGCCAAGGCACGAACCAATGTTGTGACCGTTTGTGAGCCGGTGTTTCCTCCTGTTCCAATTAATAATGGTACAAAAAAGGATAGAGCAATTTGTTTGGACAGAGTGTCTTCATAGTGTCGGAGCACCGTACCGGTATAGGCTTCCGCCACAAATAAGATTAATAACCAGCCAATCCTTTTTCTAAATAAGTTCCAAATGGAGTTTTTAAAATAAGGTTCTGTCAGTGGCTGGCTTCCTCCAAGTTTTTGAATATCTTCCGTTGCTTCTTCATGAATAACATCAATCAAATCGTCAACGGTTAGAATTCCAATCATTCGCGATTCCTTAGATACGACCGGTATAGCCACAAGGTCATATTTCGATAAGACTGATGCTGCATCTTCCTTATGCATGTCAACAGGTACAGATATGGGGTCCCCCTGAATCATTTCTTCGAGTTTCGACCCTGGTTTCGCCAAAATAATTTCCTTTAATGAGACAACCCCAACAAGTTCACCCCGGATTCCTAAAACATAAATATAGGATACAATTTCTGCCTCTTCACCTACTCTTCGAATATGCTGCAAAGTTTGGTCAACAGTCCAATTAGTACGTGCAGCAATATAGTCAACTGTTGCTAATCTGCCCGCTGTGTTCGGTTCAAAACTCATTAGTGTATTGATTTTCAAGCGATAATCATCCGGCAGGAAGGCCAATAATTTTTTGGCCTGATTTGGGTGAACGGATAAAAGTAAATTTACAATCGTATCACTAGACATTTCATTAAGCAGTTCTGAGGTAAAACTATCTTTAATTCGATGTAAAATTTGATATTGTAATTCGGGCTCAAGGTACTCTATAATCTCTGCACCTAATAGTTTGGGAACACTGGAGATAAGCATTAATTGTTCTTCTGGTTCTAATCCCCCAAACATCTCTGCAATATCAAAAGGCTGATAATGTGTTAAAAATTCAATTAACTCAAATTGATTCTGCTCCATTAATATTTGTTTTAGACTATTTTTGATGCTTTGTTCCATTTTCAACCCTCCTTATTTACACCAAAAGCTAAAGCTCTTTTTTGTTTGAATCCTTTATTCGAATGAAAGGACAAATTCACCAAGATTCCGGATGAAATCAACAAAATAATTAACGAAGAGCCCCCATAACTGATGAAAGGAAGAGGTACTCCTGTAATAGGAAGAAGTCCGCTAACCGCTCCGAGATTAAACACTGCTTGCACCATTATTTGAAAAGTGAGACCGATTGCTAACAGCTTCGCAAATGGTTCCCTCGATTTAAGGGAAATACGTACGCCGCGGTACATGATAAATAAATATGAAATTATTACAATCAACACTCCAAATACCCCAAGCTCTTCGGAAATAACCGACATAATAAAATCGGTATGTGCTTCAGGAAGATACCCAAGTTTTTGAATTCCTTTTCCCAGCCCTTGGCCCCATATACCGCCTGATGCTATTCCAAAATAGGACTGAATTAATTGATAACCGTTTCCGTTAGGGTCTGCGAAAGGGTTTAGGAAGGAAGTAATTCTTTCTAAGCGATATGGAGCTGTAATGGCAAAAAAACTAATCCCTCCAACTGTTATACTACCCAACAAAATTAAATGAATTGCACGGGCGCCTGAACATAATAGGATGAACCCGCAAGGCAGCAATATAGCGGTGGCAGTTCCTAAATCTGGCTGCTTAAGTACAAGCAAAAAGACAATGGCTAAAAGGAGAAGCGGCGGCATTACACCTTTCCAAAAATCATTGATATATTCTTGCTTTTTCGCATAAATATAGGAAAAATATAGAATCATTACAAGCTTTACTGCTTCTGTTGGCTGAATAACTAAGGGTCCTAATTGCAGCCATCTTTGTGAATTATTCCTTTCAACTCCTATGCCGGGAATTAATATAATGATTAAAAAGAAAATCGATATCATTACGAAAAAAGGACTGAATTTCCCATAGATACGATACGGAATAATGGCTGTGATGATAAAAAGAACCATGCCGATGACAAAGGATTTTAGTTGTTTAGCGAAAAAAATTCTAGGATTATTATAATCAACTAAACTAAGAGGAAAACTTGCACTAAAAACCATTACTAACCCAAATAGTGATAAGAAAAGGATTGCGATGATCAATAATTTATCAACCTTTTTGATGTAGTTAAGAAACATTTTCTCCACTCCCGTAACTGCCATTTGATTGAATAAACGAATATACACCTTGAAAAAGCAAAAAAGCCTTAATTCTCAACAAGGAGAAAAAAGGCTTTTTGTGGACTCTGTAAATTTCAAAATAAAATCACTAACGAAATTATTCACAGCCAAAATAACACTAGCCGGTTTCCCTCGTTGAGCTTTAGCACTGAATAGCATAGGTTCTAAATAACCAGCTACGTTAAAAAAGACCTTCTTCCGATCTTTCTTGTTGACCCATTGGCGTCTCTCGACATTTTTGGGCAGCAGCATTTCTCTATTCAGGAGCCTCACCTAACAGAATCCCTTAAGTAAGCATTTAATTAATAACAATATATGTTTTTTGTTGTTATTTTGTCAATAAAATATTGATTATTTTTCAACATTTTTTCAACTTCAAACATAAAAAATGCCACAGTTATTTAATAACCGTGGCATTCCTTTTTAGTTATGAAATTCTTTCATATCAATCTTACATTCTTCCAAAGGAATAACTTTCGTTTTGTTAATAAATTTATAACCAAGCCAAAATGCAAAAAACACGGGGATTCCAAGGTAAGCTGCAATCACACCCAGCCAATCGATATGTCCTGATGTGAACCCTTGATAGTCCTGTGCAATCAGGATGACAAAACAAACAACAAAAGCAAAAATCGGACCAAAAGGATACCATTTTGCACGATAAGGAAGATCCTTTATCGAATAACCTTGAGCCACATAAGCTTTTCGGAAGCGGTAATGACTGGCTGCGATTCCGATCCAAAAAATAAACGTGGTTACACCAACGGAGTTCATCAGCCAAAGATAAATGGTGCCATCCCCAACAAACGATGCTAAAAAGGTTGACATTCCGACAATCGTTGTTGCTACAAGCGCCGCGACCGGGACACCACGTTTGTTGACTTTTGCAAAAATTCGTGGGGCTTGCCCTTCCTGTGCCATCGCATACATAATTCTGCTCGTCACATAAAGACAGCCATTACCAGCAGATAAAACAGATGTTAATATGACTGCATTCATTACAGAAGCGGCGAAAGCAAGCCCGGCTCTTTTAAACACGATGGTAAATGGACTGGCCATAACCGTTGAGCTTTGAAGGCTTTCATTTGTGTAAGGTACCAGAAACGAGATTACGAGAAGAGCTAAAATGTAAAACAGGAGAATTCGCCAAAATACACTGCGAATGGCTCGTGGGATATTTTTTACCGGATCCTCACTCTCCCCTGCTGCAACACCAATGCATTCAGTTCCTGAAAAGGAAAAGCCCGCAACAAGAAAGATTCCTAATGTTCCGAGAAAACCACCGACAAATGGTGCATCTCCAACGGTGAAATTTTGAAATCCTGCAGGTTGATGGCCATTCATAATTCCAAAAATCATCAAAATGCCAACAACAATGAAGATGATGATCGTTGCTACTTTAATAAACGAAAACCAATACTCTCCTTCCCCAAATCCCTTAACCGATAAGACATTTAAAAAGAAAAGAAAAGCTAAAAATATACCGCTCCATAATAGCGACGGACTATCGGGAAACCAATATTTCATTATCAGAACAGAAGCTGACAATTCGGCAGCAAGGGTCATTGCCCATGACAGCCAGTAGTTCCAGCCAAATGCAAATCCCAATGCCGGGTCAATAAAACGTGTGGCATATGTACTGATTGAACCGCTTGTCGGCATAAAGGTTGCCAGTTCTCCAAGGCCAGTCATGACAAAATATACCATAATTCCAATAATACCATAGGCAACTAATACACCACCCGGCCCTGCCGTGTGAATGGCTGGTCCGCTCCCAAGAAAAACACCCGTACCAATTGTTCCGCCTAAGGCGATCATCGACACATGACGTGATTTTAATTTTTTCTGAAGATTACCAGATGGCTCAGTTTGTTCGTTTTCAGAAGAAACTTGCAGCTGTCTGTTTTCCAAAAGAATACCCCCTTAATATGAATAAAACATATATAGATAGATTCAATGCGAGAACTGTATAAGGGATACGATGAAAAAAGTAATTCTTTCAATATCTTAAAACTGATAAATTACAAAAAGGCTGGAAGAGGTCCATAGGGGACCTCTTCCAATTTTGCAGAAATTAAGCCTTCACTTCTTCCTTCTCTAAATCTTTTGGTCCAAATGTTGCTTTTGGTGACCACCATAATGGTACCTTGATGCTTTCTTCTGTAAGTTTTCCTTTTCCGTTGGCAACGTCACGCGCAATTTCATAACCTGCTTGTGCATGGCGGATAACCCCAATACCAGAGTCAACTGTCATGGCAACTTCTAGTCTCATATCAGACTCAGCCGTTCCGTCAGCGATCATTGTTACACCAGTATGAACAGCTTCACCCATGGAGTAGTTCGCTTGAAGGGCAATCAAATCACACATACCAACTGCGTTTAATAAACCGTTCAATACTGGCCAGTCAGAGATTAAATCGCCTCCGTCTTTCATATTTTCTGATTCAAATGTTGGGTTCACGATCGAACCGGAGTCTAAGTTGTCACGAGAGAATGCAACAGGGCCGGCAAGTTCGCCATTTCGAATCATCTCATTTACTTTTAATGCGAATTTTTTACGCTGTCCGAAGCCCATGTAACAAATACGTGCTGGAAGTGCTTCGATTGGAATATGTTTCATTGCAAGCTTGATCCAGCGGGTTACAAGCAAGTCATCGCTGAACTCTTCAAGAATCATTTCATCGATTTTACGTAAGTCTTCTGCTTCACCAGATAGACAGATCCAGCGGAATGGTCCACGGCCTTCACAGAAGAGCGGACGAATGTATTCTGCAACGAATCCTGGTAAACGCTTCGCTTCTTTTTCATCCATACCGGCATCAATACACTCTTTACGGATACTTGTACCGTATTCGAAAGACTTAACGCCTAGATCTAGGAATTTAATTAGAGCTTTAAGCTCACGGATCATGGTCACACGGGCTTTTTCTAAATAAAGATCACGGTTTGTATCACGAAGATGCTCAGCTTCTTCTACTGTGTAACCAGATGGCAAGTAAGAGATTGGGTCATGTGCTGGTGTCATCGATGTTGTAATATCAGGAAGGAATCCGCTTTCCAATACTGCTTCAAATACATCCGCGGCATTTCCAACAACACCGATACCTAGCGGCTTACCAGCAGCAGCGTATTCTTGAGCAAGAGAAATTGCCTCATCCAATGAATCTACTAATACATCAATGAATTTCTTTTCAATCCGGCGATTAATGATGTCAACGTTTGAGTCACAAAGGATTGCTACACCGCCGTGCATCGTCATTGCTCTTGTTTGGTTACCACCCATACCTCCAGCACCAGCAGTTAAAAGAATTTTACCAACAAGTGAGTCATTATAGTGTAAACGGGCTATAGCAGAAAGTGTTTCAAATGTACCTTGGATAACGCCTTGAGTTCCGATATATTCCCATGGTGCTGCTGTGTAATTTGCATACATGGTTAAGTTCTTATCTTGAAGATCATAGAATGTTGGCCAGTCAGCTTTCATGATATTAGTTGTAGCCATAACAACAGTTGGAGCATATTTATGTGTTTTGAAGACGGCAACAGGCATACCAGATTGAACAACCAATGTTTCATCATCTTCAAGTTCTTTTAATGATTTTACAATTGCATGGTAGGATTCCCAGTTACGTGCAGCTTTACCGATACCACCGTAAATCACTAACTCTTCCGGCTTCTCAGCGGTCTCCATATTGTTTTCTAGCATTCTTAAAATTGATTCCTGTCTCCAGCCCTTACAACGAAGCTCAGGTCCTCTTTGTGCTTTAACTGAATATAAAATTTCTGGTTTTGACATGATTAATTCCTCCTAGTATGTAATTCGCTTTACTCGTATTTATATATTGCAAGTCTTGTGCCAAATTTGTTGAATAGGGGGAATTTTTATTTTTTCTTTAAAAATGGCGCTTTTATCAGGAAATTTCGCAAAAAACCTATTCTCAATTCTTATTTACAAACAAGTAATCTATTCATAACCGCAGATGTATTTTGCACGCAAAACACCACATAAATCGACAAGTTGTTTGATTGATGTAAACGATTACAAATTCCATCATGCAGATAAAATTTGCATGCAAATCCCTTTGCGAAATAATTAGTTTTTATTGCTTTTACGGCGTCATCTACTAGAATACCAAAAGGGATAGTCGTCCAAACCATCCCATTTCACCTACATATTCACATAACTCTACAAAACTTTACTCAAAAACGATTTTGTCCGTTCTTCTTGTGGGTTTTCAAATAACTCTCTTGGCTCGTTTTCTTCTACAATGAAGCCGCCGTCCATAAAAATGACACGGTCGCCCACTTCCCTAGCAAAACCCATTTCGTGGGTCACGACGACCATGGTCATTCCTTCTTTTGCGAGCTGTTTCATCACCTCTAATACTTCGCCGACCATCTCCGGATCAAGCGCAGAGGTTGGTTCGTCAAACAGCATGATTTTTGGCTCCATTGCCAAAGCTCTTGCGATGGCAACACGCTGTTTTTGTCCGCCTGAAAGCGAATCCGGATAGGCCTCCGCCTTTTCCCTTAATCCAACTTTACTTAAAAGCTCTAACCCTTTCTGCTTTGCTTTTTCAGCAGAAACTTTCCTCACTTTCATCGGTGCCAGCATAATATTTTCAATTACTGTTTTATGTGGAAAAAGATTAAACTGCTGAAAAACCATGCCTACTTCAGTCCGGATCATATTAATATCCGTTTTTTTATCGGATAGGTCGATTCCTTCAATATATATATGACCGTCTGTAATCGTTTCCAATAAATTGATGCATCGTAAGAAGGTTGACTTCCCCGACCCGGATGGCCCAATGACTACGACTACCTCTTGAGGCTTTACAGAAACATTAATATCCTTTAAAACCTCGTGATTTCCAAAAGATTTTTTTAGACTTTTCACCGTAATCATGTAGTCGCCAGCCTCCTTTCAAGTCTAGATAATAGGAAGCTTAACGTAAGGGTTAACACCAAATAAATCGCGGCTGCTGTAAGATATGGTTCCCAAACACGATAATATTGTCCCTGCATAGCTTGTCCCCAGTACATAAGCTCCGGTGCCGCGATTAACGCTGCCAGGGAGGAATCTTTTATTAATACTATAAATTCATTTCCTAATGGCGGAATCATTCGTTTGATTGCCTGGGGCAAAATCACATAGCGCATCGCTTGAAAATGATTCATCCCTAGCGAACGCGCAGCCTCCATCTGCCCCTTGTCAATGGATTGAATGCCGGCACGAAAAATTTCAGCGATATAGGCAGCAGAATTGAGCGAAAGCGCAACAATTGCCGCCACAATCGCATTGGTTTCGCCTAGAAATAACGGAACCACTGCGAAATGGATTAATAGAATTTGAACCATAAAAGGAGTACCGCGAAAAAAGTTAATATACCAGTTAAAGGGCTGGGCTAATAATTTATTTTGCATCATTTTTCCTAATCCAATCAATAAACCAAAAATCGTTCCTAGCAAAATACCCGCTAGCGATAGCCCAATGGTCAGCATTGTTCCTTTTACGAAAAATGAACTGTATTCAGATAATAAGTCAAAACGAAAATCCATAGGCAAATCCTCCTAATATTATCCAGTATGAAAGTCTTATATTTTAAACACTAAAAATTGCGTAACAGCCATAGGTATATGAGTTACGCAATTTTCTCCGTTTTTGTTATTGCTTTAATGCATTGACATCAGGATCTGACTTAAACCACTGTTGATAAATCTTCGCATAGTCACCATTTTCAAGCACTTTTGTAATTGCCTTGTCAAAGTCTGCTTTTAGCTGGCTGCCTATTGGAAACATTAAGCCATAAAATTCTTTTTCGAATGCAGCATCGTCTTTTATCACGACCAAGTTTTCATTCGGGTTATTTTTTACGTATTCTTCTACAACCGTATTATCTGCGACAACAGCATCTGCACCGCCGCTTTTCAATTCCATAATCGCTAGATTGTTACTTTTAAATTTTTTAAGATTTTGATTATTTTTTCCAATTAAAGCTTCTACTGCCTCTTGACCTGTTGTCCCATTTTGTACGGCCACTTTTTTACCTTTCAAATCCGCGGCGCTTTTAATCGGGCTGTCTTTTGGTACGAGAATTTCATTTGTAGATAAAAAGTATGGGGTAGAGAAATCATAGGTTTGTTTCCGTTCATCGTTAATCGTTATCGCCGAAATACCAAAATCAGCAGTTTTCCCCTTTACCTCAACGAATAATGGATCCCAGCCGGTATTCACAACATTAATGTTATAGCCCGCTTCCTTTGCAACGACTTTGATGAAATCAAGGTCAAAACCTTTGATCTGGCCTTTATCGAGAAATTCAAATGGAGCATACTCGGCATTGGTCACAACCTTTAATGTTTTCTTTTCGGTTTCCTTTGTTTTTTCCCCGCCGCTGCTCGTTTGACTTGTCCCACAGGCAGATAAAATAACCATTAAAACTAAAACAATGGATAGAAATTTAAGCGCTTTCATAATTGCCCCCTTATATTTTTATTTCCTTGCAACTGAAAATTCAGACTCCTATTGACGGATTATGCCTATATAACTAAAAAAACGCAGTGAAACCTTTAAAATAATCTTGGAGTAAATTGTGGTATTCATAAGGTATTTTTTCAATGAGGTGTTTACTAATACTTGTTAAGAAAGAAGGCCCATCCACCTTATAATTAAATAATTGGACGGCCTCCATGTTGGTCTTAAACTAAAGAATTATCCTTTAAAATAAATTGTGCCAGTTCTTCCATTTGATCCGAAATCGCACGGTCGCTTTCAAGCGGCGGGCAGATTGCACGGATTTTTTCTAAGTAAGTTCTTGTTGCCGGCGCCAATTCCTTTTCTGCATTTTCCAGATAAATCGCTTGGGATGCACAAATCATTTCAATGGCTATGACTCTTGCAGAATTGTGAATAATCTCCCGAGCTTGACGAGAAGCGATTGTTCCCATGCTGACGTGATCCTCTTGGTTGGCCGAAGTTGGGATTGAATCAACACTTGCCGGATGGGCAAGAACTTTATTTTCAGATACAAGTGAGGCTGCTGCATATTGTGCAACCATTAATCCACATTCTAACCCTGGGTCCGTTGCCAAAAATGGAGATAAACCGCTTAATTGCGGGTTAACAAGACGTTCCGTTCTTCGCTCAGAAATATTGGCCCATTCTGCTGCTGCTACCTTTAAGAAGTCCATCGATAAGGCAATCGGCTGACCATGGAAATGTCCGCCAGAAAGAATTTCACCACTCTCAAGCACAATCGGGTTATCGGTTGTGGAGTTCATTTCAACACTTAGGCGTTCATTCACATAATTAAATGCCTGCCATGATGCACCATGAACCTGTGGAATACAACGAATCGAATAGGAATCCTGGATGCGGATTTCTCCTTGACGGGTAACGCGTTTGCTTCCGTCTAGCCAGTTTCTCATTCGTGACGCAACAAATTCAAGCTCCGGATGCGGACGAACTGCTAATAGCTCGCTGTCAAATGCAGAAATGATTCCATTCAGTGCTTCCATCGTTAAACATGCTGCCATGTCAGCAGCTAAACCAACACGTTCTGCTTCATTAAGTGCAATTGTTCCAACCGCCGACATGGCTTGGGTTCCATTGATTAAGGCTAAGCCTTCCTTTGCTTCAAGAGAGACGGGTTCTAATCCTGCTCGTTTTAACGCTTCCCCACCAGTGAGGATTTCACCCTTGTATTCGGCTTTACCTTCACCTACTAACACAATCGCAATATGGGAAAGGGGAGCAAGGTCACCGCTTGCACCAACGGAACCCTTACACGGAACAACAGGATGAACACCATTGTTAATCATATCAAGTAAAAGCTGAAGTGTTTCTTCTCTAATTCCGGAATAACCTTTTGAAAGAGAGTTCGCTCTCAATATCATCATGGCTCTTACTACCGGAATAGGCAATGGATCGCCCACACCGACAGCATCAGCACGCAATAAATTCAATTGTAATTTGGCATTATCTTCAGGATTTATTTCGATATCACTTAGTTTTCCGAATCCAGTATTTACACCGTAAACTACCTTGCCGTCATTAATGGCCTTTTCCACACGTTTGCGGCTTTCTCGAACTCTCTGCCAGTTCGCTTCTGGTATTTCTACCTTCGCATTGCCATCAACCACGCTTTGTATTTTATAGCGGTCAAGGGTAAATCCATCTAAGTCTACTGTTTTTAATTCTACTAATTCTTTGCTGCTCATCGATTCCATCTCCTATTAAGTTCCGCAGAAATATTTTGACTTTATCAAATATTATAAATTAATCTATCGGCAAATTCCTTATTAAAATGACATTCTCTTGAAATATTAACCTTCATTTTTATGATTCACATACCATTGTTCAATCAATGCTGCTGTTAATCTGCCCGTATTAATAAGGTTTTCAATACTGATACATTCCCTGAATGAATGAATGTTTTGAAATCCTAAACCAAGGGTGATGGTTGTTAGCCCATTTTCATTTAACACGTTTGTATCAGCACCGCCCAATGTTTCTGTTAAATACGGCTTAACGTTAATATTTTGTGCTGCTTCCAAAGTATTTTTCACAAGAATATGGTCTTCCGGAATATCAAACCCTAGATATTTTTTCTCAATTCGGACATCCACGTTTCCGCCTTTTTTCTCGGCTGCCTGCTTCATGATTTCTTCCATATGTTTCAGCTGGGCATCTAATTTTTCTTTGGAAAAACTGCGTACTTCACCAGCGACCGTTACACTACCAGGGATAATCGAAGTCAATTCTCCTCCATTAATAATTCCGATATTTGCAAGTGTATCTTCATCGATAGCGCCGAGCTTCATGTTCGTTAATCCTTCGGCTGCGATAAGAAACGCACTATTCCCTTCTTCTGCATTCAAAGCGATATGTGCGGCATTCCCGTGTACTTCCATCCAGATCCGGCTGCTATAAGGACCTTTTAAGATCGTTTGGCCAACATCACCGCTGCTGTCAAAAATATAACCCGTTTTACTCTTCGCCTTGCTATAGTCCATATAAGTCGCACCAACAAGCCCCGGCTGCTCATTTACAGTTAGAATAAATTCAATTGGCCCATGCGGAACTCCGCTATCAATAATGGCGCGAATCGCTTCTAAATAAGCTGCTAATGCTGCTCTGTCATCTGCTCCCAAAATTGTCGTACCATCAGAGTAAATCACACCATCTTTAATAACAGGTTTCAATCCTTCAGTTGGTAATACCGTATCCATATGAGTTGAGAAAAATAACGGCGGGATTGACGGGTCAGTACCTTCACGCCATGCAACCAAGTTCCCTACTTCACCATTAAAGTTTTTGTGAGCCTCATCAAATTCCAAGCTAAAGCCGAGCTCTGGAAGCGCCTTTTTTAAATAATCTGCCACAAGGCTTTCTTTTCCGCTCGGTGCATTGATTTTTGCCAGTTCTAAAAATAATTCTTGTAATCGTTCTGAATTTACATGTTCCGATGCTTTTGATACTTGATTTGTTTTCATAAAAAACCCCTCCTAACGGCTTAGGACAACTTTGCCGTTTTTGATTACTGTTTCTACAATGTTTGTTCCAAGCTCATATGCAATATGCTTATAGGTTGGGACATCCCAAATCTGTAAATCAGCTAATTTTCCTTCTTCAATCGTACCCCTATCATCGAGTTCAAGTGCCTTTGCCCCGCCATAGGTTGCGGCTTTAATTGCTTCCTCCACAGAGAATTGATAGAGTCTGCAGGCAAGGTTTATCACAAATTGCATCGATTGCGTATAACTTGCCGGACAAAGATCGGTTGCCAGCGCCACCTGCATGCCCAAATCCAGCATTTTTCGTGCATCAAACGGACGTTTATGCCCTACCGCAAAATCAAGAGATGGCATTAAAACTCCTGTAACCTTTGCTTCCGCAAGTTTTTCCATCACTTCAACAGGTGTATAATTCAGATGGTCGACTGATACCATTTTCATCTCGGCTGCAAGGTCTGTTCCACCAATATAGGAGTAGGCATCCGCATGAATTTTTGGTTTCATCCCATATTTCAAACCTGCTTTTAGAATTAATTCTGATTCATCTGCCGTAAAATAACCGTCATCACACCAAACATCGCAAAATTCCGCAAGTCCCCGTTCCCCTACTAGTGGAATCATCTCATTGATAATGACATCCAAGTATTCTTCTTTCGTTAAATTTTCAGGAAATCCATGGGCACCTAAAAAAGTATTTAATACATCAAGTGGTGTTTCTTCATTTAGCCTTCTGCTGACCTCTAAAATTTTGATTTCACTTTCTGTCGTTAATCCGTAACCGCTCTTACTTTCGACAGTCGTAATCCCATATTCCAGCATGGTCATAAGCCGTTTTTTCGATTGTTCAAACAACTCTTCTGAAGGTCTGTTCCTTGTTAATTCAACCGTACGATTCGGCCCCATTGATATCCCAAGTTCTTTTAATTTTTCTGGGGTATATCCAGCCACCTTAGCTGCGTATTCCTCAACCCTTGTTCCATAAAAAACCAAATGGGTGTGAGAATCGATAAATCCTGGAGCTACCACTTTCCCTTTTGCATCAATAACCTCAGAATCTTCTACTTCAAAGCTTTCTTTTAGTTCCGTTTCTGTCCCGACACCGGCAATTTTTTCATCCTTGATAGCAACCCATCCATTTTGTAGAACACTAATATCACTCATGCCTTCCCCAGCACATGTAATAACTTCTGCTGCATTCGTGATTAATAAATCTACCTTTGTTTTCATTTTTGTCCCAGACATTTTTAAACCTCCAAACATTTTCTGTCTTTCCAATGGCTGCAAATTGTTATGTAACTCTCTTAAAATAGCAAAAGAATAGTAGAGACCTGCAAGAGTGTCGATCCCTACTATCCAGTTTTATTCCACTATTAAGCCTTTACATCTTCTTTTTCTAAATCTTTTGGGCCGAATGTTGCTTTAGGTGACCACCATAATGGTACTTTGATGCTTTCTTCGGTAAGTTTTCCTTTTCCGTTCGCAACATCGCGTGCAGTTTCATAGCCTGCCTGAGCGTGTCGGATAACCCCGATTCCGGAGTCGACCGTCATTGCCACTTCTAGTCTCATATCAGATTCTGCCGTTCCGTCAGCAATCATCGTAACACCGGTATGAACTGCTTCACCCATGGAATAGTTCGCTTGAAGGGCAATCAAATCACACATGCCAACAGCGTTTAATAGCCCGTTCAATACCGGCCAGTCAGAGATTAAATCACCGCCGTCCTTCATGTTTTCAGATTCAAATGTTGGGTTCACGATGGAACCGGAGTCTAAGTTGTCACGCGAGAACGCAACCGGTCCGGCAAGTTCGCCTTTTCGAATCATGTCATTTACTTTTAATGCGAACTTCTTACGCTGACCAAAGCCCATGTAACAAATACGTGCAGGTAAGGCTTCGATTGGAATATGCTTCATCGCAAGCTTGATCCAGCGCGTTACAAGCAGATCGTCGGAGAACTCTTCAAGAATCATTTCATCGATTTTGCGTAAGTCTTCTGCTTCACCAGATAGACATACCCAGCGGAAAGGTCCACGACCTTCACAGAATAATGGACGAATGTATTCTGCAACGAATCCTGGAAGACGTTTTGCTTCTTTTTCATCCATACCTGCATCGATACACTCTTTACGGATGCTAGTACCATATTCGAAAGATTTAACACCCAGGTCTAAGAATTTGATTAGCGCCTTCAACTCACGAATCATGGTCGCGCGGGCTTTTTCTAAATAAAGCTCACGGTTTATGTCACGTAGTTCTTCCGCTTCAGCAACTGTGTAACCAGATGGCAGATAAGAAATTGGATCATGCGCAGGTGTCATGGATGTAGTAATGTCTGGTAACCATCCAGATTGAAGTACTTGCTCAAAAATATCAGCAGCATTCCCGACAACCGCAATACCTAAAGGCTTTTTCGCTGCAGCATATTCTTTTGCCAACACAATAGCTTCATCCAATGAATCTACTAAAACATCAATAAATTTCTTTTCAATCCGGCGATTAATAATGTCTACGTTGGAGTCACAAAGGATGGCTACTCCGCCATGCATGGTCATTGCTCTTGTTTGGTTACCACCCATGCCGCCTGCACCTGCTGTTAATAAGATTTTCCCAACAAGTGAGTCATTATAATGAAGACGAGCAATCGCGGAAAGTGTTTCAAAAGTTCCTTGGATAACGCCTTGTGTTCCGATATATTCCCATGGTGCTGCTGTATAGTTTGCATACATGGTTAAGTTTTTATCTTGAAGATCATAGAATGTTGGCCAGTCAGCTTTCATAATATTGGTCGTAGCCATAACAACGGTTGGAGCATATTTATGTGTTTTGAAAATCGCAACTGGCATTCCGGATTGAACAACAAGTGTTTCATCATCTTCGAGTTCTTTTAATGATTTAACAATCGCATGATAGGACTCCCAGTTCCGCGCAGCTTTACCGATTCCACCGTAAATGACTAGTTCTTCCGGCTTCTCTGCATTCTCCATGTTGTTTTCAAGCATCCTAAGGATTGATTCTTGTCTCCAGCCCTTACAACGAAGCTCAGGTCCTCTTTGTGCTTTAACTGAATATAAGATTTCTGGTTTTGACATTCATAATTCCTCCTCGATTATATGTTGTTCTCGTTTTTATACAATGCAAGTACCGTGCCAAATTGGTTGAATTGATTAAATTTCCCGTCATTTCATCCAAAAAGCTGCTAAATAAACCTATTTTTCTTGAATCCGTTTCCTATTCATCTTTTTAAGAATGAACAATCTTACCCCAAAAACGCAGATGTTTTTTGCATCCATTACCTCTGTTTTGTTCAACATGCGATTAATCCATGTAAACCTTTTCATTTTTATCCTGCAGATAAAATTTGCATGCAGATATTATCCAAGGTATGCTTTTTTGACCACATCTTTTTCACGCAGATTTGTTGCGCTATCTTGAAAATGGATTTCGCCGTTCTCTAAAATATAGCCGCGGTCTGCTACCGATAAAGCCATTGTTGCATTCTGTTCAATTAAGAGAATCGTTAAGCCTTCTTGCTTAATTTGATTAATGGTAGAAAAAATGCTTTTTACAACAATTGGGGCCAGTCCCATGGAGGGTTCATCTAATATAAGCAGCTTGGGTTTACCCATAAGCGCACGGCCAATTGCCAGCATTTGCTGTTCCCCGCCGCTTAATGTACCAGCCATTTGCTGGCGCCGCTCTGCCAAACGCGGAAACAATTCATAAATCTTCTCAATTTCCTGATGCAAATCTTTTTTCGACACTTTTCTCGCATATGCTCCCATAATTAGATTGTTTACCACCGATAATTTTGGAAAAATCCGCCTGCCTTCCGGTACCATGATAATTCCTTCTTTTACAACCTTATGGGGAGCCATCCCATTGATCTCTTTCCCTTCATAACGAATCGAACCCTTTGAAGGGATGACACCAGAAATCGCATTAACGGTCGTGGTTTTCCCGGCCCCATTTGCCCCGATTAGCGCAACCGCCTCTCCTTTTTGGACTTCCAGGGAGAGGCTTCTGACCGCGTGGATACTTCCATATGACACATTAAGTTTATCAATTTGCAGCATATTCGCTCTCCCTTTCCTCATCCTCTTTACCGATATAGGCCTCAATCACCAATGGATCGGAAATAATCGCATCGGGCACGTTATCGGCAATTTTTTCACCATGATCAAAAACGGCAATACGATTGCATAGCCCCATAACCCAGCCGACATTATGTTCTATCAGGATAACCGTTGTTCCATTCTCTCTTATTTTTAAAATTAGCTCTCCAATCTCCTCTGTTTCTTCATCGTTCATTCCCGCAGTCGGTTCATCGAGTAGTAGAAGTTTCGGCTTCGAAACCAATGCCCTGGCAATCTCTACTCTGCGCTGATTTCCATATGAAAGACTGCCGGCAAGTTCGTCCTCATATCCATTTAATCCGACAAGCTCCAAAATTTTTCGGCTCTCTTCCCTAACCATCTCTTCTTCTTTTTTAGCAGACCGAAAGCCCAAAATCGCAGACCAAAGTCCCGTGTGCGTCTTGCCAAACATCCCGACCATGACATTTTCAAGGACTGTTTCATCTTTTAGCAAACGGATATTTTGAAAGGTTCGCGAAATCCCTAGTTGTGCAATTCGAAAAGGTTTTAATCCCTGAACCGGTTGATTTTCAAAAAGAATTTTCCCTTCATTTGGCTTGTAGATCCCTGTTAACATGTTAAAAAATGTTGTTTTTCCTGCACCATTAGGACCGATTAAACCATAAATTTCACCTTGATTTACTTGAAGACTTACATCGCTTACCGCCACTAAACCACCAAATCGTTTCGTGATTCCTTCAATTTTAAGCAACATATTCACCACCCTTTTCTGGCTTCTTTTTGCGAGGTGATTTGAACAATACCTTTTTCGTATTATTTTTGCCAAATATTCCATTTGGCCGATAACGCATCATCACGACCATCAACAATCCGTAAAGCATCATCTTATACATATCCAGATATTTCATATCGATAAAGGTAAATTGGAATAAACGGAACATCTCAGGCAGTAAATAGAGAACACCAACGCCAAAGAGGGTTCCACGGATACTGCCCAGGCCCCCAATTACCACCATACTTAAGATTGTCGCAGAAATCGAAAAACCAAAGGAATCCGAGCTGATATAGCTAACTTTATGTGCAAACAAGGCCCCAGCCGCCCCGGCATACGCACCGCCGATCGCAAACACCAATACCTTGTAATAGGTGGTATTGATTCCCATTGATTGGGCGACAATGTCATCTTCACGGATAACCATCCAGGCACGGCCAATTCGTGACTGGGTCATTTTTCTAACTGCATATATCCCAATTAGCAGGACAATAAGCAGGAAAATTAAATAACTTACATTTTCAAGCTTCATTCCAAATAACGAGGGGGTGGGAATCATATCGATGCCGTACGCACCGCCGGTTATGTTGGCGTTTTTAAAAAAGGATTGGATGATTAGACCCATTCCCAAAGTGGTAATCGCTAAAAAATCTTCACGAACCCTGAGAGATGGCAAACCTAAAATAGCGCTAATGACAAAGGTAATTAGAATCGCAAGGAGAATGGCAAGCCACGGGTTTAAATCAGCCTTCGTTGACAGTATCGCTGATGAATAGGCGCCAATACCAAAAAAGGCTGCATGTCCAAGGGATACTTGGCCCGCATAACCGGTAATCAAATTTAGTCCTAACCCTAGCAAGATATAGATAATTAAGAAAACAACAATATCAACGTAATAAGGATTAAACAAGGTATCCACCACCATCACCTACACTTTCTCGACTTTTTTGCCAAACAATCCTGATGGTTTAATTAATAGGATGACAATTAAAATAACAAAGGCGATCGCATCTTTATCAATGACCATTCCTGAAAGATATCCATCGCTCATCGTTTCCACAAGTCCTAAGATTAATCCGCCGACAATCGTTCCCCCAATGGAACCCAGCCCCCCGAGGACCACGACACAAAACGCTTTTAATCCGGGAATGGAACCCATGCTCGGAAATAGGGAATTGTAATTTAATGCAACTAAAACACCGGCAGCTGCAGCCAGGGCAGAACCTAGCATAAACGTTACGGATACTACCCGATTGGAATTGACCCCCATCAAGGAAGCCGCGCGCATGTCTTGAGCAACAGCCTGAATCGCTAAGCCCATTTTCGTAAATTTTAGGAAGGCGAATAAAAGTCCAAGTCCAATGACTCCAGCAAGGACAATATAAAATTTATAATTCGTGAGGGAAACAGATTGACTGAGATGATAGATAGTATTGGTTGTCCCTGTTTCCGGAAACGGCTGGGTATCGGAAGAAAAAATAACTTGGAATAAGTTTTCAAGAAAGATAGCAATTCCGACACCGCTGATTAACGTCGTGATGGGGTGCCCCCCGCGAAGTGGACGATAGGCAAAGCGTTCAATCGCCATCCCTAGGAAAGCGGAAACAACCATTGCAAAAATTAAAGTGACAAGAAATGGTAAATGCAAATACATGATTCCGATCATGGCCGCAAATGCCCCGACCATGTAAATAACGCCATGGGCAAAATGTAATAATTTCAGGACTCCATACACCATTGTTAAGCCAACAGAGACAAGAATGTAGACAAAACCAATGGCCAACCCGTTTACAAGCTGTTGTGCTAGCATTTTTCACATCATTCCTTTCTATTTAAAATTTTTGATTTTATTGTTTTGTGTAATTGGGCAGCTATTGGCGACACTTTAATCCAGAGCTCTCTCATTTTTGTCGCCTATACGGCTTATTGGCGACACTTTGATCCAGATTCCTCTCATTTTGTCGCCTATACGGCTTATTGGCGACACTTTGATCCAGATTCCTCTCATTTTTGTCGCCTATACGGCTTATTGCCGACACTTTGATCCAGATTCCTCTTATTTTTGTCGCCTATACGGCTTATTGGCGACACTTTGAACCAGATTCCTCTTATTTTTGTCGCCTAACAAACTTATTGGCGACACTTTGACTCGTTAACTACTAGACTTTGTCTCCAATCAGCGTCATTGATATATGATTATAAAAAAGCAAAGAGGTGGCCAAAGGCCTCCTCCCCCTCTCAAGTCCTCATGAACCTTAGAAATTCAATGATTTAACATATTGGAATTTTCCATCTTTCACTGTCATAAAGATGACTGGTTTTACAACTTCATGTTGGGCGTTAAAGGAAATTTTTCCGGAAGTTCCTTCAAAATCTTTTGTTTCATTGATTGCTTTGGCTAATTTTTCCCTATCTGTTCCAGCCTTTTTCATGGCCTCCAAAATAACCTCTGTAGCATCAAAGCTTTGGGATGAAAGCATGTCCGGTTCACTATCTTTATATTTGTCATGCCATGCTTTAACAAAATTTTGTACCGCTTCCCTTGTATCTGTAGCATAGAATGAAGTTGTGAACGTTGCACCTTGTGTATTTTCCTTGCCCAATTCAAGGAATTTTGGTGAATCAAAACCATCCACGCCTAAAAACTGTGCATCAATCCCCAATTCCTTTGATTGAGTAACAATTCCTGCGGCCTCATTGTAATAACCTACAACATACAATGCATCTGGTTTCGCCTCTTTAACGGCAGTCAAGACAGAGCTAAAATCTTTATCTCCCATTTTAAACGGTTTCTCAATTGCAATATTGGCACCAAGTTTTTTGGCTTCTTCTTTAAATGCGTTATAGATGGAAATTCCATAATCGATATCCACGTACAAAACGGCAATATTTTTCTTTTTCAAATCATTAACAGCATAATCCGCCATTGCTTTTCCTTGAACATCGGCTGTATAAATAACCCGATTAACATAATCGCCGCCTTTTGTGATGTCAGGGTGAACGGCGTACGCCACCACCGTCGGGACTTTTGCTGCCTGAAGCTTTGGCGTAATCGTTTTCATTGGGCCGCTGTAGCCACCTCCAACGATTCCTGAAACTTTATCACTATTAATTAGCTTCTGTACGGCTTTTAACGCTTCTTCCGGTTTTCCTTGATCATCTTCTGCAACAAGCTCTACTTTTTTCCCGTTTACACCGCCCTCTTTGTTAAACTGCTCAATGGCTAGCTGTGCGGCATTCCGGCTAAGGGTTCCATCTGTAGAAGTTGGACCTGTCAATGGACCTACCCAGCCGATTTTGATTGCATCCTTACTTGAGGTGGATCCTGATGATTGGTTGCTTGCGCAGCCTGTTACGAACAACGAGATTCCTAACAAACCGGAAAGAATGAAACTGCGTTTTTTCACTGCACATCACTCACTTTCTTTTTTTATAAAATGAAATCTAGTAAAATTCCCATCATTCTATCAATTGCAAGAAACATGCCAAGGGCTTTACATTTTCAGAAAAGTGTGAAATTATAAAGGCTGGATTATTTTCTATCGGACATTTTCATTGCTAATTCACTAAAATAACGCAGATGACCTTTGCACTGATTACAAGAAATGACAAAAGCAAACGTGTTTCTACACTTGTAAAAACAAACTTTTCTCTACTGCAGATGGTTCTTGCATGCAGACTATTTAAAATATTTTTTTAACATGATATATTCTGAATTAGATAAGGTATTTAGAAGGAGGTATTGTAATGAATCCAGCATCAATCGGTTCACTAATTAGAAGTTTTGTGGACGGTGTCATCGTTTTAGACAATCGCAATGATATTTTATATTATGATGTGAACGACAACCTTCAATTGAATCTGTCAGTAGGGAAGAATATCTTTCTTTTTCTGTCATGTAACCAAGAAACTTTATTAGAGAATGAAATCTATCAAATTACCATAAATGAAAAAAAGCTGGCAATTGAAGTAAAAAACTTCTCAGCGGATAAAGAGTATCTCGTTCTTTGTATAAAAGATACTACAAACCTATCGACCAATCAGGAAGCTCAGTTGTACTGCCTGGAAAAAGTGATTGAATCCTTGAATGAAGGCGTAATGATGAGTGATTCGGATGGCAAAATTGTTCTGTATAACAGTGCTCAGGAAAAATTAGAAGGTTTGGATAGCAGGGAAATTCTTGGGAAACATCTTTGGGAGGCCTATAATTATAACCCGCAGTATTCAGAACATAAACATACCTTTAAAACTGGTAAACCAATATTCTCCAGATACCGGGCACACTCCATGGTAAATGGTGTACCTAAATATGTGAACTATAGTACGTATCCAATCCAAAAGGATGGGGAAACGGTTGCTGTTTTTTCAATCAGTACGAACGAATCCCATTTGAAAAACCAGCTCCATCAAACGATTGAACTGAGAAGACAAATTGTCAACTCTGATGCTAATGATCGTCCCTACAAAAATGGAACAACTTTTTCCTTTAATGATATTAAAGGAAAAAGCATGTCCCTAAAAAATTTAATTCATGAAGCCCAAAATATCGCTGTCCATAATACGGATATTTTAATTGTCGGGGAAACGGGAACAGGTAAAGAATTATTTGCTCAGAGTATGCATAATCACAGTCCAAGAGCGGAAAGCCCTTTTGTTGCGATCAACTGTGCAGCTATTCCGGAAACCCTGTTAGAAAGTACCCTATTCGGAACAGTTAAAGGGGCATTTACGGGGGCAACCAACCAAATTGGACTTTTTGAATATGCCAAAAATGGCACACTTTTTCTTGATGAAATTAACTCGATGCCGATGACCTTACAATCTAAACTAATTCGAGTCCTTCAAGAGAGATTGGTCCGCAGAGTTGGTTCCAATGAGGTCACTCCGGTAGACTGTACTGTCATTAGTGCTTCTAACGAAGATCCGGAAAAATTAATTGATGATGGCAAAATGCGACTTGATTTATTTTACAGGCTTGCGCACACAAGTCTTTACATCACCCCTCTGCGCGAGCGAACAGAAGATATTCACTTTTTCATTCAATTTTTCATTGAAAAATATAAAAAGAAATTTAACAAAGAGGTACCTAAGCTGTCTAGTGCATTACTTTCCATGATGCTTCAATATCATTGGCCAGGTAACACAAGAGAATTAGAGCATTTAGTAGAAAATTTAATCATACGAGTGAGTGAAAATGATAAGGAAATCGGGATTGACCATCTTCCTGCCTACATGAAGAAAAAAATCTTTACTTCACCATCCATTAAAGTGGAAAAGGAAAAAGAATTAAAAAATAATCCATTTAAATCGATATTTTCGAACTCACAAGAACATTACATCCTAAAGACGCTGGATGAAATGGACTGGAACATCTCCAAAGCAGCCAAGTCACTCGGAATCACACGGCAAAGTTTGCAGTACCATATCAAAAAACATGGGTTGGTCAGACCGAACAGCAATTAAAATAAGTGCCAGGCATATGTGAAAATTTCACACGGTGCCTGGCACTTTTGTGAAAAAATTTTCCTTGTTGCTGTGGAAGGGATTTGTGTGAAAGTGGAAAATAAATAACCTAAAGTGGAAAGTATTTTGACTCAATCGGAAAATATATTCATCAAACTGGAAAATAACCGATTCTTTACTTCAAAATTAAAAAGAAGACTGGATAATTTCCAGTCTCCTCAACGTCAAACCAACATTTTTTCAACCTCTTGAAAGATTTGGTCTGCCTTAGCCACTCCTACTCTCTCAATTTCAAATAATTCACTCTCAATCTTCTTTTTCATTTCCAGATCCTTCATGATTTTCGTATTAATAAGTACGTTAAGCTTCGCACCTTGAAGTGCTGCTTTACAAAAGGCAACCCCAACTCCGACATCACTAATCGCAATCCTCGTTCCTTTTTTTGCATATTCTTCATGTAAGCGAATGGCTTCTAAACAGTTTTTCGCAATTTCCAAAGGCACCATCGATGCTTCAACAAGAGCTTCCTGTAGGACCGATTCCTTATGCTGCTTTTCCTCTTCCGTCAATGATGGCAGGCCATAAGCCTGTGACAAAGGGTAAAACACTTCAGCATCCTTTTTAACCAATGCTTTTAGTTGATTAATTATTTCCTCCGACCTCTTCAAAAGCTCGATGATATCCTTCTCTACATCTTTATACTTCTTTTTCCCAACAGTGAGGTTTCCGACCATACTGCCCAATGCCATTCCAAGTGCTCCCACATACGCGGAAGCACCACCCCCTCCCGGCACCGGTGATTTCGACGAAAGCTCCTCAATAAAAACATTGCAGCTTTTTTCTAACAAAGGAATTCCCTCCTTTTATGTAAGGGTTAAATAAGGCAGAAAAATATAATCTGCCTTCTACCTTTTTACTTTACACAATCGTAACCCATTATTTTTTCACATGCCTTTACCACATGATCCAACAAAATCGTTGTTGTGATGATACCAACTCCACCTATTGCCGGAGTGATTGCTTGGACTTTTTCAAAAACTCCATCAAAATCGACGTCCCCGCAAATTTGTCCGGTTCCATCATCATTAATGCCCACATCGACCACAATCGAATTTTCACTAAAATATTCCTCCGTCATGAACTTAGCTTTCCCAATTGCTGATACTACAATTTCCGCATTTGCTGTAACAGCTGGCATCTCCCTTGTTCTGGAATGACAAATGGACACTGTTGCATTTTCATTTAATAAAAGCATTGCAAGCGGCTTTCCGACAACAAGACTTCTGCCGGCTACAACAATATTTGCCCCTTTTAATGGAATATCATAGTACTTCAAGATTTCAATCACGGCTTTTGCAGTACATGGAGCAAAACCAGTGCTATCCCCTTCAAAAACCTTTTCAAGGTTTACAGGTGACATACCATCAATATCTTTAACAGGGTCGATTAAATTCCGAATGATATCTAAATCTAGGTGATCCGGAAGAGGTCTGAATATCATGATTCCATGTATGGCCGGGTTGTTATTGGCTTCCACAAACACCTTCTTAAGTTGATCCATTGATATCGAAGAAGGAAGTTGTTTAACTGTACATTTAATTCTTAAAAGTTCGCAATTCTTTAAAATGCTTTTTTCATAGAAGATATCATCCCCACGTTCCCCAACACGAATCAATAAAAGCGTGGGAAAAATATGGGCCTCTTTTAATAGATTAACACGTGATTTAATATGATCTTGTAAAAACTGTACAACCGGTTTTCCTTCAAGTCTTGTTCCCATATCGCACCTCCAATTACGAAAGACCTATTATCTCTCCAGCTTCTGTAATATCCATTCCGTTTGCAGCTGGAACCTTTGGCAGACCCGGCATTGTCATGATATCGCCAGTAAGGGCAACAATAAATCCAGCTCCTGCCGAAACTTTTACTTCTCTAACGGTTAATGTAAATCCGGTTGGAGCCCCTAGTAATGAAGGGTTGTCAGAAAAAGAGTACTGAGTTTTAGCCATACAAATCGGCATTTTATCGAGGCTAAGCGCCGCAATTTCAGCAATTTGCTTTTTCGCAGCAGAAGTGAATTCGACACGTTCGGCGCGATAAATTTTTGTTGCAATCGTTGTAATTTTTTCTTCAATCGTTCCATCAACATCATAAAGCGGCGCATAATGTGATTCTTTTGTTTCACAAATCTCTACCACTTTTTGTGCTAATTCGATTCCGCCGTCTCCGCCCTTTGTAAAGACTTCAGCAAGAACGACATCCACACCTTTTACTGCACATTTTTCACGTAATAACTCAATCTCTGCATCCGTGTCTGTTGGGAATTTATTAATGGCAACAACGGCTGGAACACCAAATTTGCTCACATTTTCAAAATGTCTTTCCAGATTTGCAATACCGGCTTCAAGACCAGGAAGATTTTCATAGCCAAGTTCATTCTTCGAAACGCCGCCATTCATTTTTAGCGCCCTTATTGTCGCAACAATTACCGTTGCATCCGGTTTAAGTCCTGCGAATCGGCATTTAATATCAAAGAACTTCTCCGCCCCAAGGTCTGCACCAAATCCGGCTTCAGTTACAACATAATCCGCCAGTTTTAAAGCAACGGTTGTTGCCATTACCGAGTTACATCCATGGGCAATGTTTGCGAAGGGACCGCCATGAATGAAAGCAGGAGTGTTTTCAAGGGTTTGCACCAGATTGGGCATTATAGCATCTTTCAGTAATAATGCCATTGCTCCGGTTGCTTGCAACTCTCCCGCTGTAACCGCTTTTCCATCTCTAGCATAGGCTACGACCATTCTTGAAAGTCTTTCTTTTAGGTCAGCTAAACTGGTTGATAGACATAATATAGCCATAATTTCTGAGGCTACCGTAATATCGAAGCCACTTTGTCTAACAAAACCATCTGCTTTGCCGCCAAGGCCGATAATAATATTTCTAAGGGCCCGGTCATTCATGTCAAGTACCCGTTTCCAAACAATTCTCTTCGGATCAATATCAAGGGCATTTCCTTGATGAATATGGTTATCTATTAGTGCCGCAAGTAAATTATGGGCAGAAGTGATTGCGTGAAAATCTCCGGTAAAATGAAGGTTGATGTCATCCATTGGGACGACTTGAGCGTAACCGCCACCAGCCGCACCACCCTTTATTCCGAAACATGGCCCAAGAGATGGCTCTCTTAAAGCTGTGATGGTTTTCTTTCCAATTTTATTTAATGCCATTGAAAGTCCAACATTTATCGTCGTTTTTCCCTCTCCAGCAGGGGTAGGATTAATAGCTGTAACTAAAACAAGCTTACCATTAGACTTGTTGTCTAATCGGTTTAGAACATCTAATGAAACCTTCGCTTTATATCTTCCGTATGGTTCCAATTCATGCTCGCCAATTCCAAGGTAATCGGCAATCTCATGAATGTTCTTCATTTGTGCTCCCTGTGCAATTTGAACATCTGTCTTCAAAACAATCTCTCCCTTAGCAGTTTGTGACAACAATCAATATAAAATCTTTTGAATCCGTTTACATTCAAATTTTAACATTGGTGGATTCTTTATACATTGTAAAATAACACAAAAAGAATGAACAATTTTTACATTATCCAATTCCATTTACTTCTCTTCTCTTTCAAAAAGTCATTGCGCTTCTAATCGTTGAAAAATATTTATCCCAATATGAGAGGGGGATCATGATCATCCATTTTCAGGGTTTTTTCACAAAAGGCAAAAAAAGAAAATGATTTGAATCATATCCTTCGTTTTATTAATCTTCTATATACCCGGTATCCTTTTCGAACTCCATCTAAAATAAAAAAAGGAATGGGCGGATGAAGTTTTAATAAAAATGGTTTGTAAATTTTATTATATGCTTGTTTTAAATCATCCCACTTACTGCAATAACCATCTTTATAAAAATCCGATACATCTACGATATAGCCTTTACCCTCAAACATTACGACATTTTTTCCATGAACATCATATGGGTTTAATCCCACTGATCTGGCGTATTCCAATCCCCGATCAATATCTTTAATCACCGATTCAGGTATCGGAATCCCCTTAATGATGGCATCATATAAGGTGATTCCCTCAAGCTTTTTTAATACTAAATAATTCTCTCCATAGGCAATCAGTTTCGAGAATGTTTCATGTTTGCCTAATTGTTTATATACATGAATTTCATTTTTTAATTCCTCAGGATTTCTTCCATACACTTTAACAACACAGCCGGGATTCGATCCATGTAAAAAAACACCGGCATAATTCCCATTTCCAATCGTCTTCCATGACTTAGACTGATTTCGAACCTGTATGGGGTCAAATGGATGGTTCGAGTTTAATTGTATATAAGGAAGTAATTCATTTTCTATTAGTCTTATATAATAATCCATGCTCATTTCCCCCACTCACTCCTTTTTCCTTCCTTTTTTAGATTCAACGTTATACACTGAGTATACAGCAAAATGATGAATATAAATGGAAAAATGGATCAAGGAAGCGAGGGATTACCGTGACTTTCCCCATATTAAGAACGAAAAGATTAAGATTAACTGAAATCACCCACCAGCATGTTAACAGCCTATTTGAAATTTTATCATTAGAAGAAGTCATGCGTTACTATGGAACCGACCGTTTAACATTCCCGGCAGAAGCTTCAAGATTAATCGATATGTTTCAAAGGAATTTTATTGAAAAACGGGGAATCCGTTGGGGAATTGTATTATTGGAAAATCAAAAATTTATTGGTACCATCGGACTGAATGGATTGCAGCTTAAAAATAAACGGGCGGAAATTGGCTACGAAACCCATCCTAAATATTGGCAAAACGGATATACGACTGAGGCAATTCAAGAGATATTACGTTTTAGTTTTGAAACATTAGATTTATATCGTATCGGTGCTGTTGTCTATCCTGAAAACGTGGCATCCATAAATCTTCTTAAAAAGATTGGATTTGTAGAGGAAGGATTGCTGCGTGGCTACATTAAACAAAATAATCAATCCCATGATACATACGTTCTTTCGTTATTAAAGCCAGAGTGGTATGCCCAAAAAAGCCAGGAATAATCACCTGGCTTTTTATTCTTCGAAAAATTCCGTAAATTCTTCTGTATTTTTCCCTCGATAATACGGATTTTCATCCGTTATATTTTTCGAATCGAGATTGGTTTTAATCACTAAAAACGGTTGAGACGGAGTTTCAGCAATCATCCGATCATTTAATCGGTCAAAATCAGGCAGCTTTTTATTTCCGGGCTGTTTTGGCTCCATATATGTGCACCCCCTAATAATAGGGTGCTTAAAACACTGCCAAACCATTCAAAACTTTTTAATCCCCCAGAATTCATCGTCAAAAGAAAAAAACTAGGAAGTAAAAACTCCCTAGTAGGTTTATTCTTCCTCAGAGCCGACCAAGAAATCCGGATTAAGTTCTTCGAATTCTTCGTCGTCTACATCCATTCCCCATTCTTCCTCATCATCCTGGAAACCTTCCGGGTTGATCACAACACAAACCTTTGTCTCGCCAATCACCTCGACAAGGAATTCCCTTTCAACATGGACAATAACTCGATTTCCATTAGGGGAAATGACTGCTTCACAACAATTTGGCTGTTGCAGCACCCGTGCAACAATTTCATTGTCATCAAGGCAGTCATGGTCACGATACTTTAACTTTATGACATCGCAATATTGAACACGTTCGGTCACTACTTCAGTTTTAGTATTATCACTATATGAGTACCAAACGTTGATATCATAGGAGCCATGTATCTCTACTGTCTTGCCGACTTTTTTCGCGTTATATTTATGGTTGATGATCCAACAGCCAAGAATACTTGTTGGACTATGCGCCGGGCTAATCGTATGATTGGACTGGGTGAATTTACGTCCTTTCGCGACTACGGCTTTCGCAAATATCTCTCTGTATTCTCCCATCTCGCGCGAACCCTCCTCATTCAGTTTCATTTCATCCTATGCTAATAATTAGACTAGTGTGCGATATATTTTGATGAACACTGGTTAAAAGTTTAGTCATGATTCATTTTATGCGGGATATTTATGTATGTTCCGAAGTAATCCTGATTTTGAGGTCTCATCCCATTTTTATGAGGGGCATGAAGGACTTAGAAGATATGGAAACAAAAGAAAAGCCAGGCTTAGTTCATAAGCCTGGCTTCATATTAATGTTCGTGATCACAATCATCGTGACCATCACACGCACCGCCGCCATGTTTCATGCTGGCACCCGTTTCGCCCATTAATACATCGCCACCGGTTGAAATAATGATTTCATCGGTAACTGTATTGGAAATGGTTGAAGCAATCAACTGAAGCAATTCATTCACTTCAAGCTGTGACTGTTTAAACTCTTGAACAACAGGAACCCCATCCAATTCCTGTTCAATCGAAGCAATTTTATCTTCCACTTTCTTCAATGCTTCAGGCTTTCCGTAATGCTGAAGATTCACAGCTTGTTTTTGTAAACCTTTAATATCCGAAATTAAGGTTTTAACTTTTGGATTTTCGTGGATTTGTGCTTCTGCTTTCTTAAAGAAATCAACTTCATTTGTTTCTGCAATCATGCGTGCTAGCTCTGTTGCACGAGCGACGATATCATCTTTTGTATACTTCGCCACCTTACTTCACCTCTGCCGCTTCTAATTCTTCAATCATTTCTCCGTTTAATGACCATGTTTTTGCATCTGTAATCTTTACTTTTACAATCTTACCAATTGCAGATTTTGGAGCCATAAAGTTTACAAGCTTGTTTTTTGAAGTATATCCGGCAAGGACATCTGGGTTGTTTTTGCTTTCCCCTTCAACAAGCACATCAACAACTTGACCTACATATTTTTTCATTGCTTCAGCAGAAAGCTCGTTCACAAGATTGTTTAGACGCTGCAAACGCTCTTTCTTTACTTCCATCGGAACATTATCCTGCATTTTTGCAGCAGGAGTACCTTCACGTGGCGAATAAATGAACGTATAGGCAATTTCAAAACCAACTTCACGGTAAAGGGATAAAGTTTCTTCAAACTGCTCATCTGTTTCATTAGGATAGCCGACAATGATATCGGTAGATAATGCAACATCTGGAATAGCAGCTTTAATTTTACGTACAAGTTCTAAATATTGTTCTCTTGTATATTTACGAGCCATAATTTTTAATACTTCTGTAGAACCGGATTGTACTGGCAAATGGATATGATCCATTAAATTGCCTCGTTTAGCCAGTATTTCAATTAAGTGATCATCGAAATCACGAGGATGACTTGTTGTAAAGCGGATTCTTGGAATATCAATTTTACGTAACTCATCCATTAAGTCACCAAGACCGTATTTCATGTCTTCTATGTCTTTCCCGTAAGCATTTACGTTTTGACCAAGGAGCGTAATTTCTTGGTACCCTTGGGCTGCTAAATGGCGGACTTCCTGGATAATTTCTTCCGGTCGGCGGCTCCGTTCTTTTCCTCTTGTATATGGGACAATACAATACGTACAGAATTTATCACAGCCATACATAATGTTTACCCATGCCTTAATTTTTCCACGGCGGACTTTTGGAAGGTTCTCAATTACGTCCCCTTCTTTAGACCATACTTCAACAACCATTTCTTTTGACATATAGGCTTCATGCAAAATATTTGGGAGACGGTGAATATTATGTGTACCAAAAATCATATCCACTTGCTGATATGTTTTTAGGATTTTATTGACAACTGATTCTTCTTGAGACATACAGCCGCAAACCCCTAGAAGCAGGTCCGGCTTTTCCATTTTCAATGCTTTTAAGTGACCTAATTCACCAAATACTTTGTTCTCCGCATTCTCACGGATGGCACATGTGTTTAAGAGAATCACATTTGCATCTTCGGTATTATCTGTCGGCTCATAGCCCAAGGCTAAGAAGATTCCAGCCATTACCTCTGTATCGTGTTCATTCATTTGGCATCCATAAGTGCGAATATAGAATTTGCGACCTTCGCCCATTCCACGGAATTGTTCTGGAATAGAAAAATCATTATGATACTTAACTTCTTCTTTTCCGCGTTTTTTCGCATCCTTTAATGAAGGGGCCGTGATCACTTGTTCAAAATACTTGCTGTAATCCTTGGCGGATTTTTTGTCCGAAGAATTAGCATTCTTTACTTGTTTACTTTCTATACGTTGTTGTTCATTCATCAGGAAAAATCTCCTTTCTTAATTTTAGTCATAAAAAATTCCTCTATGAAAATAAAAAAAGCTATTTCTTACCATTCCCTTGCAGTTTGGAAAGAGTGCCGGCTAATCTGCACATTATTATAGTATAAAGGTTTTTACGAATGAAAACAATAGAAAATCCCTGTCAACTCCTTGACGAAAAAGGCAATCAAAATATATGTAAATTTAAAAATCACCGGACAGTGACTAATTGTAACTTGTTTTTTCAAAAAAATGTGAAAATCATCACGATATACATAAATTGTAGACAAAGCAGTTTGGGATTAAACCTTTGAAAGGCATCATTTGGAAATACATAGAGTATCAAAAAAACCCATGGCATGGTGACCACGGGTATTTTCATAATATTATATTACATAAACTCAGCTGCTAATTTATCAAAGTGTGCTTGATCAAGATTAAGATCAGCATCCACTAATGGTTTCTCAGAGTAGCCTTGAATTAATTCTTGATATGAAGGACGATTATTATTTTGGTAAATAAGACCAGTTACAAGACCGTTATGCTTCATTAATGTTTGCATTGCCATTTCACGGCTTGAAGGATCATATCCTTCAATGTCACTTAACTTCGTTAGGTTTTCTTTAAACCAGTCATATGTGTTTACTTTATTATAGGTAACACAAGGACTGAAAACGTTAATTAAAGAGAAACCTTTATGTTTAATTCCTGCTTCAATTAAAGCAGTTAAGTCTTTCAAATCAGTTGAGAAGCTTTGTGCTACAAAAGTACCACCGACTGTTAAAGCCATTTCCATTGGAGAAATTGCCTGCTCAATGGATCCGCCTGGAGTAGACTTGGTTTTAAAGCCTTCTGCAGAACGTGGTGATGTTTGACCTTTTGTTAAACCATAAATTTGGTTATCCATAACGATATAAGTAACGTCTAAATTACGGCGAATCGCATGAATAGTGTGTGCCATACCAATTGCATAACCATCACCGTCACCGCCGGATGCGATAACTGTTAAATCACGGTTTGCCATTTTAACACCTTGTGCAATTGGAAGTGAACGACCATGAATACCATGGAATCCATAAGCATTAATATAACCAGAGATACGACCTGAACAGCCAATCCCTGAAATAACTGCAAGATTTTGAGGTTCTAATCCAACATTTGCTGCTGCACGTTGCATTGCAGCTTGTACAGAGAAGTCGCCACAGCCAGGGCACCAGTTAGGTTTTACATCATTTCTAAAGTCCTTAAAAGTGGCCACTTAGAACAACTCCTTACATTTTGAATAAACTTCATGTGGTAAAAACGGATTTCCATCATATTTAACAAATTTTGTGATTTTTTCAGCATGACCAACATTCATTTTCATAATATTTGCAAGCTGACCAGTTGCATTATTTTCAACAACCAACACTTTTTTCGCAGAACGAATAAGCGGAAGAATTTCGTCCGATGGGAACGGATGAATTAAACGAACTTGTGCGTGGTTCACTTTCATGCCGTCCTTATCCAAGCGACCCATTGCTTCTTCTATCGCACCGCGAGTTGAGTTGAAACCAACAACTAGAAGATCTGCATCTTCATGTGGTGCATTTTTATAAACAGGTGTATCAAAACGAATATTTTCAACTTTACGGAAACGTTTATCCATTTGTGCAATACGATTTGCAGCTGATTCAGATGGTTTACCAGTTTCAGCGTGTTCAACACCTGTAACGTGGTGAATACCATTTTTCATCCCCGGAATTGTACGCGGTGAAACACCATCTTCCGTTACTTCATAACGCTTGAAATAACCTTTGTTTTCAATTTCAGGAAGTTCTTCTGTTACAAGCTTACCGCGTCTAATTTCAACTTTAGAAGCATCAAGCGGTTCAACTGTTTGTTTACCTAATGATAATTGAAGGTCAGATAAAACGATAACCGGGCATTGATATTCTTCAGCAAGGTTAAAAGCTTCTGCTGTATCATAGAAAGCCTCTTCAACAGTACTTGGAGCCATAACGATTTTTGGAATTTCTCCGTGTGTACCATAAATCATCGCCATTAAGTCTGATTGTTCTTGCTTTGTTGGTAGTCCTGTTGATGGACCTCCACGTTGTGTATCAACAATTACAATTGGAGTTTCAGTGATACCTGCAAGACCAATTGCTTCCATCTTCAATGATAATCCAGGTCCAGATGATGCAGTAAGAGCACGAACGCCGCCATAGTTTGCACCAATTGTCATTGTACAGGCAGCAATTTCATCTTCAGTTTGAATTACAGATCCGCCAAGTGCAGGTAATTTTTTAATTAAATACTCCATAATATCTGATGCAGGCGTAATTGGATAGGCAGCCATAAAACGACATCCACCAGCAATAGCTCCTAAAGCAATTGCATCGTTTCCAATCATATACATCCGTTTTTTACCATCAGCTTTTTCAAGTTCCATAGTTGGAACGTTAGCATCCATTTTTTCCTTCATATACTCAAAGCCGGCTTTGATTGCATCCATGTTCTTCGCAACTACTTGCTCACCTTTTTTACCGAAAATTTCACGAACTACTTCTTCAAAAACATGAATGTCTAAATCTAATACCGCAGAAGTAGCACCAATTGCCACCATGTTTTTCATTAAAGAAGTACCTAATTCAGTAGCCATTTCCGTAAATGGAACCGCATACAACGAGCTTTGCGTATCTTCCGGTTTCTTTGGATTAAACTTTGCATCTGCAAGAATTACGCCGCTGCTAGGAAGTTCCTTGTAGTTAACATCAATAGTTTCTTGGTCAAATGCGACAAGAATATCAAGATCATCAGAAATCGAACGAACATCTGTAGTACTTACTCTGATCTTGTTGTTTGTATGACCACCTTTAATACGTGAAGAAAAGTGACGATAACCATACAAGTAATACCCCAGACGATTCAATGCGATTGCAAAGATTTCTCCTGTACTTTCAATACCTTCCCCTTGTTGTCCTCCAACTTTCCATGAAAGTTGATTGATCATGACTTACACCCCTTTGGATATGTAAAAAATAGGTAAACTAATCATCTAATACTATAGCACATTTCCAAGTAACCCACTAGACTTTTACACTTTAAAGTCACAAAGTATGTTAATTTGATACGTACTAAACGCTTACAATAATAGACCTATGTATTGAAAATTGCAACCCTTTAAATAAAAATATTGGCTAAAATATGAATATTTTTTTATTATTAAAATTTTACCTGTTTTAGTAATGTTTTACCTAGTAAAATGTTTCATTGATAACTGCTGAATCCACCTGTTTTTCATTGGCCCTTTGTTGGTCTAGATCTTTATCCAGTATTCTTCAACTCTTTTATACTAAAATAATATTTTATAAAACACGGCTCTGATAAACTTGGTTATTGATTAACACATCCAAAAACATAAAAATACCTGCATGGTATCAAACCAGCAGGTAAAGGCTTATTATTTTCCCTTTTTAGAAAATTCCCCTGTGTTTATCTCGGCTCCACAATGAGCTTTATAGCTGTGCGTTCTTCCCCGTCGATTAAAATATCGGTAAACGCAGGGATGCATATCAGATCAACTCCGCTAGGTGCTACAAATCCTCGAGCGATCGCTACTGCCTTAACGGCTTGATTTAATGCACCCGCACCAATTGCCTGTATCTCCGCTGCCCCTCTTTCACGAAGAACTCCGGCAAGCGCACCAGCTACAGAATTAGGATTAGACTTTGCTGAAACTTTTAATATTTCCATTCCTAGCTCCTCCTTGTTTAATCCCGATCCCGCATGAGCAGTTCATGAACCAATCAGGTATATATAATACTCCACTGCTACTATATTCAGGCGGCAAATGACATATTCCGGCTTGGACAAAAAAAAGTGACTGAAAAAAGAAAAAACCCTCCATTTAGGAAGGTTTACGAATACCATGGATGCTCATCATTTATTAGAATCCGTTCAATCTTTTTACATTGACCGGTCTTCCGATCCAATTCCATTATTACAGCACTTAACTGTGTTCGACCCGATTTAGATACCTCGAAACGAACTGGGAGGCTGGTAAGAAACTTTTTCAAAACCGCGTCTCTTTCTACCCCAAGAATTCCATCATATGGACCGGTCATCCCAACGTCCGTTAAATAGCCGGTCCCTCCAGGGAGAATACGGTTATCAGCTGTCTGAACATGTGTATGCGTTCCAACCACTGCTGAAACCCTTCCGTTCAGATACCATCCCATCGCTTGTTTTTCGCTTGTAACCTCTGCATGAAAATCAACAAAGATAAAAGGGGTTCGTTCCCGTGCGATTTCTACCAATTCATCTGCTTTTCTAAAAGGGCAATCGATTGGGGCCATAAACGTGCGCCCCTGTAAATTGATTACGGCAATTTCAACATCATTCACTTTAAAAAAAGCGATTCCTTGGCCGGGAGTCCCTTCCGGAAAATTTGCAGGACGGACCATATTTTTGGCTTTATCAATAAATTCAAAGATTTCTCTATTATCCCATGCATGATTTCCAAGTGTTATAGCTTGTGCTCCACTGCCTAAAAATTCACGGTAAATTTTCTCGGTAATCCCTTTTCCTGAGGCAGCATTCTCCCCATTGATAATCGTAAAATTAGGGCGGTACTTTTCTTTTAATTTAGGTAAATATTCTTTGACCATATCCCGGCCAGGCGAACCGACAACATCGCCGATAAATAATATATTCATTTTTTTACCCTTTCTATCTAAAAAATAACTTCTATTATTAAATTGTAACACATTATTCAAGCCTTTAATCTGAGCAAAAAATAAAGCGGTGCACTTGCACCGCTTTATTTTGCGTATTCTACAGCCCGTGTTTCACGGATGACTGTCACTTTTATATGTCCTGGGTAATCAAGTTCTTCTTCAATCTGTTTACGAATATCCCGCGCCAAGCGATGTGCAGCCAAATCATCTATTGCATCTGGTCTAACAATGATACGAACCTCACGACCAGCTTGAATCGCATATGACTTTTCAACACCTTCATATGACTCTGAAATTTCTTCGAGTTTTTCAAGTCGGCGGATATAGTTTTCAAGCGTCTCACTACGTGCACCTGGTCTGGCAGCAGATAATGCATCGGCTGCAGCTACTAGTACAGCGATAATAGAAGTTGGCTCTGTATCACCATGGTGAGAGGCAATGCTGTTAATCACAACAGGGTGCTCTTTATACTTCGTTGCAAGCTCTACCCCGATTTCAACATGGCTTCCTTCCACTTCATGGTCAATCGCTTTTCCGATATCGTGTAGCAAACCGGCTCTGCGTGCTAATGTTTCATCTTCTCCAAGTTCAGCAGCAAGCAGCCCCGAAAGCTGTGCAACCTCCATTGAATGCTTAAGAACATTTTGCCCGTAGCTGGTGCGGAACTTCAAACGGCCTAGAATTTTGATAAGATCCGGATGCAATCCGTGAACACCAACTTCAAATGTCGTTTGTTCTCCAACCTCACGAATATACTCATCTACTTCTCGACGGGATTTTTCCACCATTTCCTCAATACGTGCAGGATGTATTCGTCCATCTTGAACTAATTTTTCCAGTGCAAGTCGTGCTGTTTCACGACGAATTGGATCAAATCCGGATAGGATGACTGCTTCTGGCGTATCATCGATAATTAAATCAATTCCTGTCAATGTTTCAAGAGTACGGATATTCCGTCCTTCACGTCCAATAATACGACCCTTCATTTCATCATTCGGCAGGTTGACGACAGAAACAGTTGTTTCCGCAACATGGTCAGCAGCGCAACGCTGGATTGCCAGCGATAAAATTTCTTTCGCTTTCTTGTCGGCTTCTTCTTTCGCACGGTTTTCACTTTCTCTAATCATAACGGCTGTATCAAAAGAAAGTTCCTGCTCAACACGATCTAATATAATCGCTTTTGCTTCCTCGCGCGTCAAGCTCGAAATTCGTTCGAGTTCACTTTGTTGTGTTCTTACCAACTCGTCCACTTTGCTTTCCATCTCTTCAATATGCTGTTGTCTTTGGTTTAGAGAATCATCCTTCTTTTCTAAAAGAGTTTCACGCTTATTTAACGATTCATCTTTTCGATCTAAATTCTCTTCTCTTTGCAGTAAACGGTTTTCTTGTTTTTGCAGTTCATTTCTTCGTTCACGAACCTCACGTTCAGCTTCAGTACGAAGCTTGTGAATTTCATCCTTTGCCTCTAGCAAAGCTTCCTTTTTCAATGCCTCCGCATCGCGTTTTGCATCATCAAGGATTTGCTCTGCAGCACTCTTTGCTCCTGCAATTTTGGTTTCGGCAGTGGATTTACGAATAAAATAGCCAACAACGGCACCGACGATAAGGCCAAGCAAAATGGAGATGAGTGTAATTGGTTCCATCGTTACACCTCCTCTTGCTATGAACTTTTGTTACATTTTTAAGTGTCGGCATGTACATTGTTTAGACTCAACATACAGCAAGCACCATGGCTTTTCAATGTAATATTTCCAAAAATGTAAAATATACATTTTAATTGTAAAGGTGTGCAAATTTATTGTCAAGAGTAAGTCCTGTCACTCGTTTACAATATTTTGAATTTGTTCAATGATTAACAAAGTTAGATCAGATTTAAAAGTGGATAAATATACATCTTTATGTATCTGTATTCATTTAAAAAAAGAGCAAAGCCGGTGCCGGTTTTGCTCTTTTTCTTTTAATCAATTAATTCAAATTGATCTGGTTCATCTGTTTCTGTGATAACCTTATCTCCATCCAATCCGTAATGCTCACGGATTTTTTGTTGGATATCAAGACGAATTTCAGGGTTTTCTTTTAAGAAGAGCTTCGCGTTTTCACGTCCTTGGCCAAGTCTTTCATCATTATATGAATACCAAGAACCGCTCTTTTGAACGATATCCAAATCAGAGCCCATATCGATAATTTCGCCTTCTTTGGAAATCCCTTCACCATACATAATATCCACTTCTGCTGTACGGAATGGAGGTGCCACTTTATTTTTAACTACTTTAATTTTTGTTTTGTTTCCGACCATATCATTGCCTTGCTTTAAAGTTTCTGCACGGCGGACTTCAAGGCGGATTGTCGAATAGAATTTAAGGGCACGACCGCCTGGTGTTGTTTCTGGGTTTCCAAACATAACTCCGACTTTTTCACGAATTTGGTTGATAAATACTGCGATAGTTTTTGATTTATTGATTGCACCTGATAGTTTACGAAGTGCTTGTGACATCAATCGTGCTTGTAAGCCTACGTGGGTATCACCCATTTCGCCTTCAATTTCTGCCTTTGGAACTAAGGCTGCTACGGAGTCAATTACGATCATATCAACTGCACCACTTCGAACAAGTGCCTCAGCGATTTCAAGGGCTTGTTCACCTGTATCTGGCTGTGATAATAATAATTCATCAATGTTAACGCCTAGTTTTTGTGCGTAAGCCGGATCCAGAGCATGCTCAGCATCAATAAACGCTGCTTGTCCGCCTTTTGCTTGTACCTCTGCGATTGCATGTAAAGCTACTGTTGTTTTACCTGAGCTTTCTGGTCCATATATTTCGATAATTCGTCCTCTTGGGTATCCCCCTACTCCAAGAGCTGTATCAAGTGCTAGTGATCCACTTGGAACTGTTGAAATTTTTGTTTCTGTCTGCTCTCCCATTTTCATGATTGAGCCTTTACCAAATTGCTTCTCTATTTGCTTTAGGGCCATCTCTAAAGCCGCTTTACGATCGCTCACTAAATAGTTCCTCCTCATATATAAAAAATAAAATTTTATTCAAAATCTATCATTTAAAACCTATTAATAATATACCTTCTTTTAGGCTATTTGTCGAGAAAAATATCGAACATTCATTCGACTCTTTTAAAAGGATTTTACATGTAAAACCAGGTAAATCCGCAGGAGAAATATAATTTTTCAAATGGTTTATTCCGATTAAATAAAGGATTTCACTTATTAGCTGAAAATTACGCCTATTATATTTTTGAAATCGATTCTTCATTCCGCCAATTTCATTTTATTTGCCACACCCAAAACGCCTCAACAATAAAAAAATCACAGAACACCGCTAAGCATTCTGTGACCCTTTTAAATGTTTTAGTAAGGAATAACACCCGAATTTCACCGTGCGGGTTCGATTCGCTTCCCTTGTACCCGCTAGGATGAGCTCTTCTACAGCAGTCGGCCTTCCTTTAATAGCCAACCCAATAAAAACAGTACCAACCGGCTTTCCTTCCTGTTCATCCGGCCCCGCAACGCCCGTAAAGCTGATGCCAACATCCGCCCCCACAAGGCTTGCAACATTTTCAGCCAATTCCAAGGCACATTGCTCACTAACAACCCCATATGTATCAATCGTTTCCTGTTTAACATTCAACACCTGGTGTTTCACTTCATTCGTGTAGCAAACAACTCCGCCTTTTAAAATCGAGCTTGCACCGGGGATGGAAGTTAACTCTTTCTGAAACATTCCACCCGTCAAACTTTCCGCAGCCCCTATCGTTAAATTCTTTGCTTTTAAGATTTTACTTAACTCTTCCAAAAGCGATGTTTTGTCATAGCCATATAAAAATTGTCCGACCCTGGAACTTATCTTTTGTTCTACCTCATCCAGCATTTTAATGGCTGTATCATGGTCCTGATGCTTTGCTGTTAGCCTTAAGGTTACCTCACCATCACCTGCTAATGGGGCAATCGTAGGGTTGCTTTGCGAATCAATCAAATCGATTATCTCGGTTTCCAATGCCGCTTCCCCAATTCCGAAAAAGCGCAACACTCGCGAAACAATCTGTTCCTTGTTATTCACTTGTAGTGACAACGCTGAAAGACCGTATTCAATAAACATCGGTTCCATTTCCTTTGGCGGTCCAGGTAAAAGCATGTAAATATGTCCGCTGGTCTTAACCACCATCCCTGGTGCCATCCCATGGTCATTCGTCAAAACATGTGAGCCTTCTAACACCAATGCCTGTTTTCGGTTATTTTCGGTCATCTGCCGATTTGTTTTTTTGAAATAAGCCTCAATTGACTCAAGAGCCGTTTCGTCAAATATTAGTTCCTTGCCAATATGCTTTGCAATCGTTTCTTTCGTCAAATCATCCTTCGTCGGTCCAAGACCGCCAGTAAAAATAATCAAATCAGATCGGCTTTCAGCAACCTCAATCACCGCTTTTAATCGGGAAGGATTGTCGCCGACAACCGTATGATAATAAACATTAATGCCAGCATCTGCTAAATGCTGGGAGATAAACCGGGCATTTGTATTGACAATTTGACCAAGGAGCAGCTCCGAGCCAACCGCAATAATCTCAGCGTTCATTCTTTATCACTTCCCATTATTTAGAATTCTTTAGCACATGGCTGTTTTTTGCAAAATAATCCCAGCCTGACCAGATGGTAAAAATCAATGCCACCCATAAAGCAATATCAGCAAACGGGAAAGAGAACATGGCAAATAAAATATTATGTAAAAGTAGAGCGGAAATCGCAATAATCTGCGTCCAGGTTTTAATTTTTCCAAGCATATTGGCAGCAACGACTTCTCCTTCGCCTGCAAGCAGAAGGCGAAGACCGGTCACGGCAAACTCCCTGCTTATGATAATGATGACAATCCATGAGGCAGCATACCCCAGTTCTACTAATACAATCAGGGCTGCAGAAACGAGCAATTTATCGGCAAGAGGATCAAGGAATTTCCCCATATTTGTCACAAGATTATATTTGCGGGCGTAATATCCGTCCACCCAGTCAGTAGCAGCAGCAATAATAAAGATAAGTGCACCAGCAAAGTGGGTTACAGGCAATTCTACTCCGAGCAAATGTAAATTTCCCCATTTAAAGGGAACAAGCATAATGACCAAGAATAATGGAATTAGTAAAATTCTCGATACCGTTATCCTATTTGGTATATTCATTAAAATTTCCTCCTAATTAAAAACAAGAACGCAATCAAAAAAACAGATATATCAATTTATTTTGTAAATAAAAACCGAAAAATAGCCATCAATACGATGACTATTTGTTCTTCGGAACATATTGTATCGTAATTCTTTGTGTAACCATTTTACTCGGTGCTACTGCATACTCAAGCTTTTGGTCATTTACATAGATATCCGTATCCAAGGTTTTACCCACAATAAGAACAGCCTGATTTTCTTTCGATAAATCTACCGTTTTACTTTTCGTACCATTTGTAGTTAACATTCCCTGAAAGAAAGAATAGCCTTTACCATTCTTAATATTCACCCATGTTTGACCATTAGAGACCAATTTCACTTCAAACTTATCCGTATTACTTAATGTATATGTCGAATTTGAACCGCTGGTTTGAACCATTTTCAAATCCTGCTTAGGTTTTGTATCACCAGAAGGAGCCCCACTACTCATACTATCATTCGAATTGTTATTAGCTTTTGTCGTTTTTGAATTTTTTGCTTCGGTTGCTTTGGCTTGTTCAAGATTTTGTGACTTTTCAATTTTCGCCTGATTATTTACCTTGTTAATGGAATCATTCGAATTGCTGCTTGCGTGACTATAGAGTAAATAATAGACTAATCCTGCAACCCCAATAACAAATACACCAATAAGTATTTTCGGGAGGACATCAAAAAACTTCGAATTTCCTTCTGAAATTGCTTTTCGGCTTTTTACTCTGGATAATTGGTCCGTTATTTCTTCATTATGGGTAATAGGTATATCATTTTTATATGTCTCAAAAATTTCATCTGGATTTAGCTGAAGTGCCTCTGCATACTGCTTAATAAAAGCTCGGACATAAAAATTCCCTGGCATACTAGAGTAATTTCCTTCTTCAATACCAATTAAGTAACGCTTTTGGATTTTCGTCATGGACTGTACATCGTCCAAACTCAAGTTTTTGGCTAATCGGGCTTCTTTTAGTCGATTACCTAATTCAGTCAACTTTTAACACCTTCCAATTTTCAAAAATCAAAATCCCCAAAATCAGAGCCGGAGAGTATGTTATTCTGTTCTACTACCTCGTATGTAATCTCTTCGTCCGCATCATTTCTTAATTCGATAATGTAATCAAAATCATCTAGTGTGTACTCTGAATTTTGAACGAAAACGTCAGGATGTTCAATTACTTTAACGGCAGGCATACGCATAATCTCACGAACAAGCTGCCAATGACGTTCACTTGCACGTCGCGTTGAAACAATTCCATCCAAAATATATAAATTATTTTCATTATACTCATCTTGAATCAGCTGATTTCGGATGGTTTGTTTTAAAAGAGTAGAAGAAACAAACAGCCATCGTTTATTCGCACAAACACTTGCTGCGACAAGAGATTCTGTTTTTCCAACACGAGGCATCCCGCGAATCCCTATTAACTTATGACCCTCCTGCTTAAACAATTCTGCCATAAAATCAACTAATAATCCAAGTTCATCCCTTACAAAGCGGAAAGTTTTTTTATCATCCGCATCCCTCTGGATATAACGCCCATGTCTGACAGCAAGACGATCCCGCAGTTTAGGCTCTCTAAGCTTGATTAATTTTATTGTATCCATTGTATTAAGAATTGACTCTAATCGTTTAATTTGATCATCATCTTTTGCTTTAATTAAGAGACCCCGACGGCCTTCATCTACACCATTAATCGTTACAATATTAATAGCAAGCATACCTAATAGCGATGAAATGTCGCCCAACAAACCGGGACGGTTTTTTTGAATCTCATATTCTAAATACCATTCTTTTTTCTCCACAATCAAAACCTCCTCAGGCGTGAGTATTCGACAATTTTTCACATTTCATTATCTAAACCTTATAATAAATGATTTTGATTGAAGATGAAAGAAAAAACAAAAAAAGAGAGGACCAGCCTCTCTCTTAACGAGCACCATTATTTGAAATAAGTTTTACCATCAAATTGGCAATAGCCTGTTGTTCTTGTTTATCCGCTACAGACCAAAGATCTGAAAGAACTCTTTGCTGTTCATTTTTTGGTTCTACCTGATTAGCCAAGTAATCACCAATTTGAAAGGCAAGGTTGTTGACAGCTCCCTCACTCATTCCCTCATTTTGCGCATGATGAAGTCGTTCAGCTAAAAAGTCTTCCCACTGTTTCCAGTTTTCTAAAACAGACATATTAAAACCCTCCTTTAGAATAGTACAAAGTTATTGTGCAACTCTATAGATGATATTATTCATACTTAAAGTAATAATTTACGTGTACCAGCCACCGTTCATCGCAAGAATTTGTCCAGTTATATACGACGATTCTTCCGATACTAAAAAAGCTACACCCTTTGCTACTTCTTCTGGTAATCCAAGCCTTCCCATTGGAATTTCTTCATGAATGGTTACCAATTCTTCCTTTGTAAAACCATCCATCATTGGAGTTGCTACCGCCCCGGGAGCAATCGCATTTACCCGGATGCCATTTAAAGCGACCTCCTTGCTAAGTGCTTTAACAAAAGCAATTTGAGCTCCTTTTGCCGTGGAATAGGCAACTTCACATGCAGCACCGGTTTGACCCCAAATCGATGCGATAACCACAATGCTACCAGCACCCTTTCGATATAATTTCGGCAGTAATTCTTTTGTCATCATTAATGGATTTAGAACATGTATGTTCATAAGTGCGGAAGCTTCTTCCTCCGCTAAATCAACAAGCAGACCATAATGGCTGTTGCCACTGCAATGAATTATTGCATCTAGCGAAAAAATTTGCGAACAAACCTGTTTGTAACCCTGTGGATCGGATAGGTCGGCATGAATGGGGAAATACTCCCCGCCGTATGATTTCAATTTTTCCATTAACTCCCTCATAGATTGTTCATTTCGATTGTAATGTAAATATAAGTTGTGGCCTTTTGCTGCCAATGTTAAAGCAACTGCTTGCCCGATTCCTCCGCTTGCTCCTGTAATGAGTGTATATTTTTTCAAAAGTCTCACTCTCTCTAATAATAAATTTAAAAAGCGTCGAATCTCGACGCTTTCCCTAACTACTTTTTCTTTGGAATCACTTGGCATACAGAAAATCGTTCTTCTGAGATCACTTCGGATGCCAATTGCTTGACATCCTTTAAGCTGATTTTTTCAAGCGTTGGAACAACATCAAATAAATTCATATCATTAAATGCATATCGTGTAAATTGATTAGCAATATATTCAGGAGAATTTACTGCACGTAAAAACGAACCGATTTTTTTCTTTTTCGTCCGCTCCAACTGCTCTTCTGTAAAAATACTGCCATATTTTGCATCCAGCAGCATTTTTTCAAGCCTTTCTGCCAGTTGCTCCGCATCTCTCGTATCTCCACCGACCATCGCAAACCCAAACCCCTGCTCTTGTGTATAATCAAAAGAAAACGAGTCATCAATCAGCCCCTCTTTATAGAGCTGGTCAAAGTTTTCTGAACTCTTGCCAAATAATAATTCAAGCAGGATATTCATTGTTAATTCGTTCATTAACAACACATCACCTTTTTGATCAACATGAAGTGCTTTGATGCCGACTAAACACTTCGGAGTTTGGACATTCATTTCCAGCACTTGCTTCTTTTCCGCTGTCTCTGACGGCTCCTCATCAAATTTACGTTTAATTTCAGGCTGATCTTTAAACGGTTTTTTCGCCTGGTTGGTTCTTACTTGATCCATTATCGCTTTCGGGTCAACTGGACCGACAATGAACAATAACATATTGCTTGGATGATAAAAAGTATTGTAGCATTCATAAAGCCAATCCTTTGTAATATGGGAAATCGACTCAATCGTGCCGGCAATATCGATTTTAACTGGATGGTTTTTATATAAATTTTCAATTAAGCCAAAATATAGGCGCCAGTCAGGGTTATCGTCATACATCGTAATTTCCTGACCAATGATTCCTTTTTCCTTTTCAACTGTTTTTTCCGAAAAGTATGGTTCCTGGACAAAATCAATCAGTGTTTCCAAGTTTTTTTCGACATCGGATGTGCTGGAAAATAAATAAGCAGTCCGAGTAAACGAAGTAAAGGCATTGGCAGAAGCACCTTGACGGCTAAATTGCTGGAATACATCACCGTCTTCTTTTTCAAATAATTTATGCTCTAAAAAGTGGGCAATTCCGTCGGGAACCTTTACATATTCGTCTTTGCCAAGCGGAACAAAGCAGTTATCAACAGAACCATACTTAGTGGTAAAGGTTGCATATGTTTTATTGAATCCTTTTTTCGGCAAAATATAAACCTCTAGCCCATTGTCCATTTGTTCATGGAACATTTCTTCTTGGAGTTGGTCAAACACAATTTTCTCCATTATTGGCCCGCCTCCGTTCCCGTTAAGAAATAAATCGTATCAAGGTGAATTTTTTCGGCAACAGCCACAATTTCTTCCTTTGTAGTCTTCTGCATTTCTTCTAGCCAAGTATTTAATTGAATACCCGTATCGGCTACTATATTATGGTACAATACTTCAATTAGCCCCCTAGAAGTATCAATTGTTTCCAGCATTTGGTTTTGAATCACTGCTTTTGTCTGGGTTAATGCCTCTTCCGTAAAATCCCCCTTTTTCATGGCCTCCATTTGATCATGGATAATTCCCACTGCTTGATCATAGTTCTTTAAATCAATTCCTGAAACAACAATCATCAGACCTTTATGGCTCTCTAATCGGCTTGCTGCATAGTAAGCAAGACTCGCCTTTTCCCGAACATTGATAAATAGTTTGGAATGAGAGAAACCACCAAAAATCCCATTGAAAACTTGAAGCGCGAAATAATCAGAATCCCCATAGCGAATATTAGTACGATAACCGATATTTAATTTCCCCTGTTTAACATCCTGCTTTTCCTTTACTTCATTAACTTGTTCAATCTTCTTTTGATTTGCTTCTTCGAGCTTTTTCGGGGTCCGTGATTCAAATTTAAGCAATTCATCGGCAAAGGATTTTACTTCCTCTTCTTTTACATCACCAATCACATACAAATCCATTTCATCTTCTGTAAATGATTTTTTATAAAATTCATATAATTTTTCAGGTGTGATATTATCAACATCCTCCAAATTTCCGTTTACATCAAGAGCATACAGCTCCCCTTTGCACATTTCTTCAACTAAACGAACATTGGAATAACGCATTTTATCATCATAGACTGATTGGATTCGTTGCTTTAATGTTCGCTTTTCTTTTTCAACCGTCTCTTTATCAAATGCTTGATTGGTTGCATTTGGTTTCGTTAAAATTTCAGCTAATAGTTCAAAACCCTTTTTTAATAAAGGACTAGAGTCACTTAGAAATTTTTCATTGGCAATTTCAATCGTGAAACTTATGACATGATATTCTCCCTTTTTGGACAAATCTACAAACAAAGTGGCTCCATATAATTCATCTAAGTATGAACGAAGGGTTGTAGTAGACGGATATTTCGCTGAACTGCTCTGCAAAACATGTGGAAGCAACGCCCTTATAGTGATATCCTCTTTTGATAATGGCGCTTTCATTTTCCATATAAAGGTATTCGTTTTATATTTATCTGTTTCAATGACATGGAGCTTAAGCCCGCTCATTTCTGTCATTTTTTCTGCAGCAGCCTCCATTAGTTAACCTCCTTCAAATTTAAAAAAGATCCCTTATCTAACCATATGTAAAAAATCATGCAGTTATTTTATCTTTTCCTTAGTTAAACATACGTATACTTTTACTATAATTTGCCACACTAGGTCAACACAAGTTATAAACATAGAAAACCCTTGGATTTATTCATCCAAGGGTAGTAAAAATCTTAACGGCTGCCTTTAATATAATGCACTCCATCTGCTTTTGGAGCCTCAGCACGGCCGATAAAGCCTGCTAGCGCCAAAATGGTCAATACATATGGAGCGATTAATAAGTAAACGTCCGGAATATTTTTCAAGAACGGTAAGCTTGATCCGATAATACTGATACTTTGAGCAAAACCAAAGAATAATGCTGCTCCCATCGCTCCAAGCGGATGCCACTTACCAAAAATCATCGCGGCAAGGGCCATAAACCCTTGACCACTGATTGTGGAATGGCTGAAGTTTGAGGAAATCGATTCCGCATAAACTCCGCCGCCGATTCCTCCTAGAGCTCCGGAAATAATAACACCTAAATAACGCATTTTTGTAACATTAATCCCCATTGTATCAGCTGCCATTGGATGTTCACCAACAGAGCGAAGCCGCAGTCCAAATGGAGTTTTATAAATAATATACCAGGCAAGGATTGCAACCAAAATGGCAACAAATGAAGTCCAGTACGTATTTTGGAAAAAGATTTTTCCGATGATTGGGATATCTTTTAAAATTGGGACATCGATTTTACTAAAGCTTTGTTTAATAATATCTGTTTCACCTTTGTTATAGATTAACTTCACAAGGAATAAAGTTAATCCCGTTGCAAGCAAGTTAATCGCCACACCGGAAACCGTATGGTCTGCACGGAAGGTGATTGCGGCTACTGCATGCAAAGTTGCAAAAATAGCTCCCGCTGCCATCGCAACCAATAAGGAAACCCAAGGGGTTGCAGCACCAAATGTTCCTGCAAATGTTAAGTTAAAAACAACGGCTGCGAATGCACCAATAACCATTAAACCTTCAAGTCCAATATTAACAACACCGGAACGTTCAGAGAACACACCGCCTAATGCAGTGAAGACAAGTGGCGCTGCCCACAATAATGTGGAAGGAACAACAATCATTAAAATTTCCATAAAGCTCACTTACTTCACCCCCTTTTTACTGAATCGGTCTAGAACTACTCTTATGATATAGCTTGAAGCAACAAAGAATACAATCAAAGCAATAATGATATCAACTAATTCCTTCGGTACTCCTGCTTCAAGTGGCATGGACAATGCGCCAATTTTTAAGATACCGAATAATAGAGCTGCGAAAAATACCCCAAGTGCTGTATTGCCGCCTAATAAAGCTACGGCAATCCCGTTAAAGCCAACACCGGTAAAACCGCCTTGAACCGCCATATATCCGAAGGTACCCAGTCCTTCCATAGCACCAGCTATTCCAGCAAAACATCCTGAAATCACCATGGAAAGAATAATATTTTTATTTACACTCATTCCCGCATAATGGGCTGCATCCTGGTTAAAACCAACAGCACGCAACTCGTATCCGCGTGTTGTTTTCTCTAAGAGGAACCACATAATAATACAACAAATAATGGCAATCACAATTCCCCAGTGCATGGTTGAATGGGTTGTTAGTTCTTCTAGAAAAGGTGAACGTAATGATGCAGTGTCATGAATCATTCCTGTTTTTGAGGAACCTTGATTTAATATATTATTAATAATGTAGTTAACGGTATGCAAAGCAATATAGTTCATCATGATGGTTACAATTACTTCATGCACACGGAAGCGCGCTTTTAATAGCCCCGGGATAAATGCCCAGAGACCGCCGGCAACCATGGCTGCGATGATTGCTAGCGGTAAATGAATAATTTTTGGTAAATCAAAGCTTACTCCTACCCAAACAGCAGCAAGCCAGCCAACAATAAATTGACCTTCAACCCCGATATTAAATAAACCAACTCTAAAGGCAAAAGCAACGGCAAGTCCTGCTAATATATATGGTGTTACCTGTCTGATTACCTCACCAATATAATAAATATCTCCAAAAGCACCATCCCACAATGCTGTATAGGCGGCAACAGGATCATAACCACTGGCTAACATGATAATGGTCCCCACAATAACCCCTAAAATGACCGCAATAATGGGCGTTAAAATATTGCGTAAGCGTTTAGACATGCGTTCCTTCCCCCGCTTCCTTTCGATTCGATCCGGCCATCAAGAGTCCTAGTTCTTGTTCGGATGTTTCCTTTGGATTTACAACTGCAACAATTTTCCCCTCATAAATAACGGCAATCCGGTCACTGACATTCATAATTTCATCCAGCTCAAATGATACAAGTAAAACCGCCTTACCACCATCACGTTGTTCAATTAAACGTTTATGAATAAACTCAATTGCTCCAACATCCAAACCTCTTGTAGGCTGTGCTGCAATTAGTAAATCCGGGTTCCTGTCAACTTCGCGGCCGATAATCGCTTTCTGCTGATTACCACCGGATAATGCACGTGCTAATGCATATTCACTAGGAGTTCGAACGTCAAATTCAGTGATTAATTTTCTTGCTTTGTTATAGATCTCTTTAAAATTTAAAATGCCATTCTTTGAAAACGGTTTTTTGTAGTAAGTTTGCAGGACCATATTTTCTGCAATTGGATAGTTCAGAACCAGTCCGTGCTTATGTCTGTCTTGTGGAATATGCCCGACACCTGATTCCGTAACTTTTCTTGGTGAAAGTCCAAAAAGTTCTTTTCCATTAACTTTTATACTGCCGCTTTCAGCCTTTCTTAAACCGGTTATTGCCTCGATAAATTCGGACTGACCATTACCATCTACACCGGCAATCCCGACAATTTCACCAGCGCGAACAGTCAATTCTAAACCATTTACAACCGTTACACCACGTGAATCCTTTACCAACAGGTCTTTGACTTCTAGGACCTCTTGTTTTGGATTTGGGGGTTTCTTTTCCGTTTTAAAAACAACTTCACGTCCAACCATTAAATTTGCCAATTCGTTCGGATTTGTCTCGCTGATATTGACTGTGCCAATCCCTTTTCCTTTACGAATAACCGTACAGCGGTCAGCAACCTCCATAATTTCTTTTAATTTATGAGTGATGATAATGATGGATTTTCCTTCTTTAATTAATGTTTTCATGATTTGAATAAGCTCATGGATTTCCTGCGGAGTTAAAACTGCTGTAGGCTCATCAAATATTAAGATTTCCGCACCGCGATAGAGCGTTTTTAAAATTTCAACCCTTTGCTGCATACCTACACTGATATCCGAAATTTTAGCCTGTGGGTCAACAGCTAAACCATATCGTTCCGAAATATCACGGACTTCTTTTTCTGCTTTTTTCAAATCAATTCTTCCGGCAGTTGTGATTTCTTTTCCAAGGATAATATTTTCTGTAACCGTAAATTTATCAACAAGCATAAAATGCTGATGCACCATTCCAATTCCAAGGTCATTGGCAATGTTCGGGTTTGATATTTTTACAGGTTTACCATGAACCCGAATCTCACCTTGCTCTGGTTGGTATAAACCGAAAAGGACGTTCATTAACGTAGTTTTCCCGGCACCATTTTCTCCGAGCAACGCATGGATTTCTCCCTTTTTCAATTGAAGGGTAATGTTATCATTTGCAACAAAGCTGCCAAATTCCTTTCGAATATTGAGCATTTCAATAACATATTCCATCATTTCTCACTTCCTTTTAACAGGTTTTTGAAATTTATACATTAGTAGTAAGAGGTCAGACCTTTATTTTTATTAAAAAAATAGGGAATCTTCCCTAAGTCAAACTCTAACTGAAAAGTAGAATACGTAATTCTACGCTTCATTTAAGGTTCAAAAAAATAAGCGGGCCGGTAAATAAACCCGCTTTTTTATAATTGCAAATTATTGAGCTTTAAAAGTCTTTAACTCTTTAAGTGTTCCAGGAACTTTTACAGCACCTGATTTAATCTTGTCTGTCCATTCTTTAACAGCTTTTTCAATTGCCGCTTTGTTTGATGCTTTACTGTTAATTGGAGCTAAGCCAACACCATCTTCATGCAATCCGTAAACCGTTGTTTGGCCTCCAGGGAACTTGCCATCTTTTGCTTTGGTAGCAATATCTTTAACTGCAAGGTCAACACGTTTCATAGCAGATGTCAGAACTACATCAGGACCCATGAAGCTTTGGTCTTGGTCTACACCAATTGCCCAGATTTCTTTGCTAGGATTTTTCTTTTTAAGGTCAGACGCTTCCTTAAATAAACCGTTACCAGTTGCACCGGCAGCGTGGAATACTACGTCATCACCTGAAGCATACATTTTAGAAGCGATTGCTTGACCTAGTTCAGCTTTGTCAAATGCACCTGAATATTGAACATCAACTTTTGCATCAGGTTTAGCAGCTTGAACACCAGCTAAGAAACCAGCTTCAAAACGTTCGATTACAGGGATTTTCATACCACCGATAAAGCCGATTTTGTTTGTTTTTGTTTGTAGAGCCGCTGCTACACCAGCAAGGAATGCAGCTTCTTGCTCTTTAAATAGAACACTAGCGACATTTGGTTCTTTTACTTCATCATCAATGATGGCAAAATTGTTTTTAGGTTGTTGTTTTGCAATTTCATCCACAGCATTGTGCATAAGGAAGCCAATTCCGAATACTAAATTAAAGTCTTGACGGGCAAGCGTATTCAAGTTTGTTGAATAGTCAGCATCTGAAGTGGATTGAAGGTAATCATATCCTGCTTTACCTTTTTTCAATCCATTTTCATTACCATAATCTTGGAGACCTTTCCAAGCTGATTGGTTAAATGATTTGTCGTCAACACCCCCGACATCTGTAACCATTGCTACAGTAAAGGCTTTCTCATTCTTGCCGCCATTTTTAGCTGTATCGCTTGTGTTGTCATTGCTTTTTCCACATGCACCTAAAAGTGTTCCGGCAGCAAGAACAAGTGATAGCGCCATACCAATTTTACGCTTTTTCAAGATATTGACCCCCTAAAGATTGTTGTTTTGATTTAGTAGAAATGGAATAAAGCAGAAATGGTTCCGTTTTCATTAAGTTAGAAAAAAATTTAGAATCTTTTCCGCAACACACGAAAACTAAACTTATCTGCTTTAAAATAGTTTACCGAAAATAGAATAGGTTCATCCATTTCATCAAAATGCATTTGCTTTAGGACAAGCAATGCAGTTTCGGGATCACATTCCAGAATTGGGGAAATTTTCTCATGGTAACCAATTGGTTCTATTCGGGCTACTGCATAAGTTATTTTGCGGTTTGCCTCTTCTTCTAAAATCTTGAAGATAGACTCTTTCCCGTGGGAAAAAGTTTCAGGCAAAATGTTTTCAGGTACCTTGTCAATACAATAGACAACCGGTTCCCCATTTGCAGTCCTAACCCGTTCCATGACAACTATTTCCTCATTTGCAGAACATGAAAAACGGCGAATATCTTCTTCGGTTGGTCTTTGGGTAGATGAACTTAGGAATATTGTCCCCGGTTTCATCCCCACTTGCTTAATCATGTCAGTGACACTATTAAGTTGTTCAATCCCAGACGTAAACAATGGCTTTGAATTTACAAAGGTTCCCACTCCGTGGCGCCTTATAATTACATTTTCCTCCTCTAAGATGCGAAGTGCCTCCCGAAGAGTAGCCCTGCTTACACCTAGATGTTTTGCAAGATCAAATTCCGAAGGCAGCTTTTCTTTTTCTTTATACACCCCTTCTTCGATATCTTGCTTTAACCGATCGATTACTTGTAAATACAAGTGCCGATTATCTGACCTAATAGACATGCAGGTTCCTCCAGCCTTTTCCTAAGACATCAGACATCTGATGTATAATCATTCCTACTAATCGAAAATAATATAACATTTTTTCGGGGATAAATAAATAGAAATTATTCATTTTGTCGTAAAAAAGCTATAATTGAGGAAATTTGTCGAATTTTCTCATGTTCCAAACCTGCAAATGTGTTATACTTTTCCTTCAACTATATCATATAGGACTTTTAGACCCAGCATATTTCTCTATTATTATATGTATATTTAATGAAATTATATGAAAAAAGAGCCGGATGCCGGCTCTTTTTTGTAACTTTCCTATTGATTTGCGCTTCAGACACTCCGATTAACATAGTCTTTGTTTTTACCCTAGGAACTAATCTCATCATTCGGTTTACTTGTTAATAGCACTGCCCGGGGCTTGCTGCCTTCGTATGGTCCAACGATACCGCGTGCTTCCATTTCATCAATCAGCCGGGCTGCCCTTGTATACCCGATTCTAAATCTCCGTTGCAGCATCGATACGGAAGCGGTTTGCATTTCGATTATTAAGTTTACCGCTTCGTCATATAACTCATCGTCTACCGCGCCAGTGGTTTCAGGAATATCATCGGGAATCATTTCTTCTTGATATTGAGCTTTTTGCTGTCCTATGACAAAGTTTACTGTGTCTTCAACCTCATCATCTGAGAGGAAGGCCCCCTGAACCCTGATTGGCTTCGATTCTCCCACTGGGAGGAACAACATATCCCCCCTGCCAAGGAGCTTTTCTGCTCCGCCCATATCAAGAATCGTTCTTGAGTCTGTTGAGCTTGAAACAGCAAAAGCAATTCTTGATGGGATATTTGCTTTAATAACCCCTGTAATAACATCAACAGATGGACGCTGTGTTGCAATAATTAAGTGAATCCCTGCGGCACGAGCCATTTGCGCCAGTCTTGTGATGGAATCTTCCACATCTGAAGAAGCGACCATCATCAAGTCGGCCAACTCATCGACAATCACCACAATGTATGGAAGTAATGGCTGTTTCTCACCTGTTTCCAAATTGTGGCGTTTCATATGCTCATTATAACCTTCTATATTTCTAGTTCCGGTATAGGAGAACAGTTCATACCGTCTTTCCATTTCGCTGACAACTTTCTTTAATGCCTGCGATGCTTTTTTGGCATCCGTCACTACCGGCGCCAATAAATGAGGAATTCCATTATAAACATTCAATTCAACCATTTTGGGGTCAATCATCATTAATTTTACTTCGTGCGGTTTTGCCCGCATTAATACACTGGAAATAATTCCATTTATACAAACACTTTTTCCGCTTCCTGTTGCACCAGCAACAAGTAAGTGCGGCATTTTGTTCAGTTCGGCCAGAACAGCTTCTCCAGTTATATCCCTGCCTAAGCCGATCAATAACTTGGAGTCAGGCTTATCGTTTTGTGTGGCTTCCAGTACCTCCCGCAATGAAACCATTGCAACTTCTGAATTCGGTACTTCGATACCGATCGCTGATTTACCCGGGATAGGGGCTTCAATCCGAATATCTTTTGCAGCAAGTGCCAATGCCAAATCATCACTAAGGCTCACTATTTTGCTTACTTTTACCCCTACATCAGGATGAACCTCATACTTTGTTACAGCAGGGCCTAAATGAACTTGAGTTACGCGCGCCTTGACACCAAAGCTTTGAAAAGTTCGCTCAAGTTTTGCGGCATTTGCATGGATTAATTCATATTCCCCGCTCTGGTCTGTTTTCCGAGGCAGCCTAAGCAACTTTAACGGTGGAAGTTCGTAAGCAGTATTTTCAACTTCTGTAAATGTAATCGGAGGACTTTGATCATCCTCTTCTACACCCGCATTCGTTGCATTTGCCTGAACACCCTCTTGTTGTTCGTTTTCTGAATTTGCATCATCTGAATAGGCTCTATCAGCAAAACTAGAAATAATCGGTTCAGGCGTTCTGATTTCCTCTAGTTCCTGCACTTGCTGGGAGGCATCCTCAGACTGGACTCTTGAACGGCGATTCCCCCGTTCTTCCCGCTGCTGGTTTCTTCTCTCCGCTTTGCGTTCCTCCTGCTTTTGCTTCCACTCAGCCATGTCTGCAAGGAACGCATTCCATTGACTTTTTGCAAAGGCAAAGATGGTCATGAGGACTTTTCCAATAAAGTCTCCAAATGATTTTCCCGTTATTAAAATAAACCCAATGATTACAAAAATAAAAGCAATAATTTTGGTTCCCGTTTCCGCAAATAAGAAATGAAATAAAGCGAATAACACGGCTCCGATCATTCCACCGCCGAGATCATGGGTACTGGTTTCTCCTCTTACTTCCATCATAAACAATTCCCAGGTATTATTGATTACACTTGGGTTTTTAAATCTTCCACCGTTTGAAAGTAAACGAAACAATGTCACATGGCTTAAAAGAAGAATCGATGAAATAATAAAATAGGAACCCACTAATTTAAGATTAAATAAAAAGGGGACGGTTCTCTTCCACATCAAATATACACTCATGACAACTAATCCTATTAAACAGAGCATATACCATTCGCCCATCCAAAAGCGAAAGAACAAGACCGTTGCTTTCCCAACCGCTCCGAGCTTTGCCATAGAAATAATGGCAAGCGCTAATAACGCGAGCGCTGTTAATTCATATTGGACCGTCTTTTTCAACTGGCTATCTCGTTTTTTGGGTTGCCTTCTCTTTTTTTTCGCCATCTCATCACCTAAATCATGTATAAGTATCTTTAAAATATTTTGAAATAGTATTTAAAGGGTAAAAAGGAAGAAAGCAGCCTGTATGGCTGCTCTTGTCTCTTTCCCCTTATTATACCATAATCCTGCTAGAATGCAGACAAACCTTCGGTGGTCGCAAAAGAAATTTTTGCCCCTGGACAAAACCGCTCGTCAAGAAAATGCTGCGGATCACTACTTAGGACACGGACTACCTGAACGTTTTGCTGATCTGTAACATCTACCAACAACGGAACACCTTGGTACGTGATCATTTGCTGTTTCGAAAAAGCTTCTGTGTCACTTGGAAAAATCAGTTCGTTCGGCATCATCGTATAAAGAATCATTGAATCAGCCCTTCTTTTTCTTCTTTTTGTAAATCAATCAATTCATTCAATTTTTTCATGGCAGCACCAATTCCGCCAACTTCATCAATAAGCCTATATTTTACTGCATCTGCACCGATTACATTTGTCCCGATATCCCGTGTCAAATTCCCCTTTGCAAACATTAAATCTTTAAAGGTTTCCTCCGTAATTTTTGAGTGTTTCGTCACAAAGTTGACGACTCTCTCCTGCATTTTATCTAAATATTCAAAGGTTGCGGGAACACCAATGACAAGGCCAGTTAAACGAATTGGATGAATCGTCATTGTTGCTGTTTCAACAATAAAAGAATAATCACAGGAAACCGCAATCGGTACACCAATTGAATGCCCACCGCCCAATACAACAGAAACTGTCGGTTTTGATATGGTTGCCAGCATTTCGGAAATGGCAAGACCAGCTTCAACATCTCCACCGACTGTATTCAAAATAATGAGTACCCCTTCAATTTTTGGGTTCTGCTCAATTGCCACTAATTGCGGGATCAGATGTTCATATTTGGTTGTTTTATTCTGCGGCGGCAATGCTAAATGCCCTTCTATTTGTCCAACAATCGTTAAACAATGAATTCTCGAATCTGACGATAATTGAGGAACATTGGTTTGACCAAGTTGCTGAATTTTTTCTATTAAGTTGGAAGAAGGTTTTTCCTCTTTTTGAGGCTCTCCTCCATCCGGATTTTCAGTTTCATTACGAAAGTTTTTAAATATATCCATCCATAGACTCCCTTCACACATGATGAGTTTAGTATTGACCTACCTTTGAAATTCATGCTAATTTTTCAAATTATAAAAAGCACTGGAAATTCCAGTGCCTAAGTACTCATATCTATATCTCCATAATGATCGGAAGAATCATCGGTCTACGTTTTGTTTTTTCAAATAAATATTTGTTTAATTCATCGCGAATGTCCTGTTTAAGGCTGGACCAATCAAATGTTTCCTTTGCAATATTTTTTTCCACAATTTCTCGAACCAATTTTGTCGAATCGTCCATTAATCTTTCTGATTCCCGGACGTATACAAATCCACGTGAAATAATTTCAGGTCCGGCGGCAATTTTTTTATCTTGTCTTGTTAAGGTTACTACAACAATCAAAATCCCGTCCTGTGATAAAAGTTTTCTGTCACGTAGAACAATATTCCCTACATCACCGACACCTATTCCATCAATCAGGACATTCCCTGACGGTACCTTACCGCTAATACCGATTTTCCCTTCCTTTATTTCAACGATCTCACCACGGTCAGGGATAAAAATCTGTTCGTTTGCGAGTCCAATTTCCAGAGCCAGTTTTCGATGAGCTTGGAGCAAGCGGTATTCACCATGAACCGGAATAAAATATTTAGGCTTCATCAAATTAATCATAAATTTCAATTCTTCTTGGCTGCCATGACTGGATACATGTATGGCCCGTTTACCGGCGATGACATTTGCTCCAGCTCTAAAAAGCATATCAACCGTTTTCGATAAAAATACTTCACTGCCCCTTAGCGGTGAAGCAGCGATTAAGACCGTATCCCCTGGTTGTATGTTGACCAATTTGGCTGTTTGTTTTGCCATTTTTTGCAAGGCTTCAATTGGTTCCCCTTGATTGCCTGTCATTAAAACAACAATTTCATTGTCTTTATAGTTTTTTAATTCATTAATTGGGATGATTAAATCTTCATCAACCTCTAAATATCCTAAATCAAGTGCAATATGATAGATTCGCTCAAGGCTTCTTCCCACAACTGCCACTTTTCTTTGATTCTCTCTTGCAGCATCAAAAATATGCTGCATTCTGCTAATATCTGAAGCAAAACAAGCAGCAATAATCCTTCCCGGTGCATTATAAAAAGCATTGGACATTTCTCGTTCTACAATTGCTTCTGAAGTAGTGTATCCCGGCTTTTCTGCTTCAGTACTATCTGAAAGAAGACAGAGGACTCCTTTTTCCCCAATTGCAGCCATCTTCCCAATTTCAGGCTTATATAGTTTCGTTGCCGCCTGATCAAATTTAAAATCTCCCGTATAAACGATAATACCTTCAGAAGTATGAATACAAACACCAATAGAATCCGGGATGCTATGATTCGTTCTAAAAAAGCTGACGTCTACGGAATTCATATTTACAATCGTATCTGAATCCACCTCAATAAAAGTTGGTGTTCCGATAAATTCTTGTTCCTTCAGTTTTGCGCTAGCAAGAGCAAGTGTTAATTTCATCCCGTAAACCGGAACATTTACCTGTCTTAGTAAATAGGAAAGTGCACCGATATGATCTTCATGACCGTGAGTAAGGAAAACGGCTTTTACTCTGTCTTTATTTTCTGTCAAATAGGTCATATCCGGGATAACGATATCAATGCCCAGCATCTCTTCCTCGGGGAACATTAAGCCGGCATCTATGACAAATATATCCTTGTCCACTTCGACAAGGTACATATTTTTTCCAATTTCTCCGATACCACCAAGAGAAATAATCTTAATGGAATTATTTTTTTTGCTTGTGATCAATGTTTGAATCCTCCTACGTTGATATGTGCCGACCGAAATCAGTTATGATTATTATACTTGAAATCTGAAAATCTTTACAACCAAATTCTGAGAAAAAGCTCCAAAACACCTGATAAAGCATCGCATAAGAAAAGCGCAAGCGCCTTGGTCAGGCCCGGCAAGGCTTTAGGTCCTGGCGGTGAAGTCGTTCTTTGACTTCATTGACAGGACC
>NZ_MLYR01000084.1 GCF_001866655.1 Bacillus sp. MUM 116
CTATTGATTTTAGTTCAAAGAAATACTAGAATAATTTTTAATATAAGAATTTTTTGAATTTTATTTTTTAAAACAAATAAGGGGGATTTTAATCTTATGAAGAAGAAAGTTGGTTCGCTTTCCTTTGTGTTAGCAGGGATGCTGATGCTTGCTGGCTGCGGCAGCAAGGATACGGCTGGAAGTGGGAAAAAAGAAGAGGGTCAAAAGGAGTACAAAATCGGTATTAGCCAATTTGCTGTACACCCATCTTTAGATGCTGCAACTAAAGGCTTTAAAAAAGCCCTTGAGGATCGAGGAATTAAGGTTAAATATGATGATCAAAATGCACAGGCCGATATGAATAATACCCAAACCATTGCTCAAAATTTTGTCGGCAACAAAGAGGATTTAATTTTTGCTAATGCAACACCAAGTGCAACAGCTGCATTGAATGCAACAAAGGAGATTCCAATTGTATTTACGTCTGTAACAGACCCAGTTGGGGCTAAATTGGTGAAATCCTTTGACCAACCAGGATCAAACATTACCGGTACGACGGATAATCACCCGGATGCGACGAAAAAAACAATTAGCTTTATTACAGACGAAGTGAAAGCCAAAAAAATCGGCGTGATTTATAATTCCGGTGAACAAAATTCAGAAGTCCAAGTAAAAGCAGTTAAGGATTTGGTTGAGTCTAAAGGTGCCAAGCTAGTTGAAGTTTCAGTATCTACTTCTGCAGAAGTCAAACAGGCTGCTGAATCATTGGTCGGACGAGTTGATGCCATTTATGTTCCAACGGATAATACCGTTGTATCCGCACTTGAATCGGTTATTTCAGTAGCAAACAGCAAGAAAATTCCATTATTCGTTGGCGAACTTGATTCAATGAAGCGTGGTGCTGTTGCAGCAAGCGGATTTAATTATTTTGACATTGGCTATCAATCTGGTGAAATGGCAGCGGACATTTTAACTGGTAAGAAAAAGCCTTCAGAAATTCCGGTTGAGCTTCCTAAGTCTTTGAAACTTGTAATCAACAAAAAAGCGGCAGAAGCGCAGGGCTTAAAGGTAAAGGATGAATGGAGCAAGCTTGGAGAGTTTTACGAAGGAAAATAATCACTTTTAAAATTGTGCAAATGGGGGAGGCCTTTTTAGGTCTACTCCCAAAATTTTTTACATATAGGTTTCTATACCTATTAAAAAAGAAAGGATGAACTCAATGTTTACAGCCATATTTGGATCATTTGAATCAGGTATCATCTATGCGATTATGGCACTGGGCGTCTATCTTTCCTTTCGAATTCTGGATTTCCCAGATTTAACGGTGGATGGGAGTTTTGTAACAGGAGCAGCGATTTCGGCGGTAATGATTGCGGGAGGAGCAAATCCGTTTCTTGCTACAATCATGGCCTTATTCGCAGGTTTTATTGCAGGCTGTTTGACTGGATTGATCCATACGGTAGGAAAGATAAATAATTTACTGTCAGGAATTTTAATGATGATTGCTCTATATTCCATTAACTTGCGAATCATGGGGAGATCGAATATACCATTATTAAATTCGGACACTTCATTCACAAAAATCAGCAGTCTTTTTGAAAAAACAGGAATTGATTCTTTTTTCAACAACTTACTAACACATGTCGGCTTAGGGGACAGCCTTCCTTCTACATGGGGAATTCTGATTTCGATGATCATTATTACCTTCATCATTAAAGGGGTTACTGATTGGTTTTTACAGACGGAAATCGGCCTCGCCATTAGGGCAACAGGTAACAATAAGCGAATGATTCGAAGTCTTTCTGCCAACACAAATCTTCTTGTTGTTCTAGGTCTGGGTATTTCTAATGCATTAGTCGCTTTCTCAGGGGCTTTAATCGCACAACAGGGTGGATTTGCAGATGTTGGAATGGGAATTGGGATGATTGTCATCGGGCTTGCATCGGTTATCATTGGTGAAGCGTTGTTTGGAACGAAAACCATTGCCAGAACTACACTTGCCGTAATAGGCGGGGCGATTGTTTATCGTATTGTTGTAACACTGGCACTGCGGATTGAGTTCCTGGATCCCGGGGATATGAAATTGATTACAGCCGTTATTGTTTTAATTGCTTTAATTGCACCAAAAATCATTGACGGCTCAAAAGAGAAAAAGCGGAAAGCTCGCAGAAAAGTGGAAAAGATGAATAGTATACGGGCTTCCGATGATTCAATAAGTATCATAGCTGCTTCTGGTGAACATGGAGGTGAAAGTCATGCTGCAGTTAAATCAGATTCATAAAATTTTTAATGAAGGAACACCAGATGAAAAGATTGCCATCGATCAAATCAATTTAAATCTGAAGCAGGGGGACTTTGTCACCATCATCGGAAGTAATGGAGCCGGTAAGTCAACTTTAATGAATATTATATCTGGTGTGATTACGCCAGATATTGGCGAGATTCATATTGCCGGCAAGAATGTCACAGCCATGACAGAATATAATCGTTCCAAGATGATTGGCCGCGTATTCCAAGATCCAATGGCTGGTACTGCACCAAGTATGACCATTGAAGAAAACCTTGCAATGGCTTATTCTCGGAATAAAACAAGAACACTAAGAAGAGGGGTAACCAAAAAGCGCCGAGATTATTTCCGCGAGGTGCTTGAAACATTGCATCTAGGATTGGAAAACCGCCTAACCGCAAAGGTCGGTCTACTATCCGGCGGGGAGCGGCAGGCCCTTTCTTTGTTAATGGCTACCTTTACAGAACCATCAATCCTTCTTCTTGATGAGCATACAGCAGCTCTCGACCCATCAAGAGCGGAGCTTATTACGAATCTTACAAAAGAAATTGTAGATCGATACAAGCTCACGACCTTAATGGTAACCCATAATATGCAGCAGGCCATTGACCTTGGGAACCGCTTAATTATGATGGATAAGGGCCAAATTATCCTCGAGGTCGATGAAGAAAACAAGAAACAATTAACAATTGAAAGCTTGTTACTCGAATTTAAACGGATTCGCGGTGAGCAGATGGCAAGCGATAGGGCGATTTTAGGCTAAATATGGACATGTGAGAATTTTGTCGATAAAAAAATATTTGTCTTTAAAATAGGGGAACAGCCGGTTATTGGCTGTTTCTTTTTTGATTTATAAAGGATTTATCTCTATATTTGTATTGTTTTCTTTATTACCTAAAAGCGTTATTGCTTTACATCCTATTCTTGAGAGGACGAAGACCACTCGGATAAAATGAATTCAGAAAAATAGAAATTTTTTCTTGGAGGTTTTGGTATGGGAGAACATAGAGTGAGAGTGGAACAACTTGTAGATGACTTCTTTCCGGTACGTGACGTTGACTATATTCAAATATATACAGGCAATGCCAAGCAAGCCTGTCATTATTTTTGCAAGGCCTTTGGATTTAAGCCTGTTGCTTATTCCGGTTTAGAAACTGGAAATCGGGAAACCGTTTCTTATGTTCTAAAGCAACGAAATATTCGTTTAATAATTACAGGATCCTACACAGAAAACAGCCGAATTGCTCATTTTGTAAAAAAACATGGGGATGGTGTGAAGGACGTAGCGCTTTTGGTTGACGATGTTGAAAGGGCTTACAACGCTGCGGTAGAAAGAGGAGCTATTGCCATCAATGCACCTTTTGAAACCAAAGATGAAAAAGGAGTCGTAAAAAAGGCCGTTCTTGGTACTTATGGGGATACTATCCATACGTTAGTAGAACGGAAAAATTATCAAGGTGTATTCATGCCGGGTTTTGAACCATATACAAGCGATTTGACAATCAAGGATGCCGGTTTAATCGGTTTTGACCATGTCGTTGGAAATGTGGAGAAAATGGAGGAGTGGGTGGAATACTATTCCAAGGTGATGGGATTTAAGGAAATGAAGCATTTCACTGATAAGGACATTACGACGGAATATTCAGCGCTTATGTCCAAAGTAATGCATAATGGAGGACGAATTAAATTCCCGATTAATGAACCGGCGGAGGGCAAACGGAAATCACAAATTCAAGAATACCTTGAATTTTACAATGGTCCTGGTGTACAGCATCTAGCGATTTTGACAGAAGACATTGTATCCACTGTTACAACGTTAAAAATGAATGGGGTCGAGTTTTTGAAAACCCCAGGATCTTATTATGAGGCATTAGGCGAGCGAATTGGAAAAATTGATGAAGAAATTGAAAAGCTTCGTGAGCTGAACATTCTAGTGGACCGGGACGATGAAGGCTATTTACTACAAATCTTTACAAAACCGATTGTTGACCGTCCAACTTTGTTTGTGGAAATTATTCAGCGTAAAGGGGCACGCGGTTTTGGTGAAGGAAATTTCAAAGCATTATTCGAGTCGATTGAGCGTGAGCAGGAAAAGCGGGGAAATCTATAAAGACTAATTAGAGAGAGTAATATTTTTAAAGGAATCACCATATGGTCGGTAAAAGGGAGGAAATGCTTTCTCCCTTTTTTCAAAGAAAAGTTTTAGGAAGAGTGGTGGATGCAGTGGAAATCATGCCAGAGACACTTGAATGGAAAGAAGCTTATAAGCTATTAGTCGGGTCCATTTTACCAAGGCCCATTGCGTTTGTTTCAACGATAGCGAATGATGGGACAGCGAATGCAGCGCCGTTTAGCTTTTTTACCGCTATCTGTGCCAATCCAATGCTGATTTGTTTTTCTCCGATGCGAAAAGGGACAGAGGGAGCGAAAAAAGATACGTTGGTTAACATTGAAAATACGGAGCAGTTTGTCATAAATATCGTCAGTGAGACGATTGCCGCGCAAATGAATGACTGTGCGATTGAATTTTCTCCTGAAATTGATGAAATAAATAAGACTGGTTTGACAAAAGAACCTAGTAAAAAGGTAAATGTGCCAAGAATCAAGGAATCTCTCGTACATCTGGAATGTGAGTTGTACCAAGTGCTCCATTTTGGGGATCAGCCAGGCGCTGGAAGTCTTGTCATTGGTAAGGTGGTCCATGTACATGTGAACGATGCTCTTTACAGTAACGGCCGAATCAATACGGATAAATTAATGCCTATTGGCAGAATGGCGGGTAACACCTTCACGGACCCGTTAGCAAGAACCTTTGATATGGCAAGGAAGACGGAGGCAGGGAAATGAAGTTTGTAACCTTTGAAAAAAGCGATAAAACAATTCGTGCCGGCCTTTTGGTAAACGATGAATATGTTGTTGACATGTTTGAAGCGGCAAGCAATGAACTTCCTGCTCATTTACTAGAGTTTATCGAACACCATGATAAATATATGAAAAAGGCTGCGGAGCTTTTATCAATTCCGGTCAATGACCATTCCGTATATCAATTAAGAGATATTCGGTTAAAAGCTCCACTTCCTGTGCCGAAGAGTTTTCGTGATTTTTATGCATTTGAACAACATGTAAAAACGGCTCGAGAAAATAGGGGGCTTGAAATGATTCCTGAATGGTACGAGATTCCTGTTTTTTATTTTTCCAATCATCTTGCCATCAAGGGACCAGAGGAGGAGATTGTGATACCTGCTGACTGCGAGTGGCTCGATTATGAACTGGAAATGGCTTGTGTTATCGGCAAAGAAGGCAGGAATATCCCTGCCGAAGAAGCAGACAAGTATATTTTTGGCTATTGTATCCTAAATGATTGGAGCGCCAGAGACCTGCAGCGTAAAGAGATGAAGGTAGGACTCGGACCTGCAAAAGGCAAGGATTTTGCAACTTCGATTGGTCCATGGATTGTCACAAAGGATGAACTTGAGCACCTTAGACTAGGGAAGGGCTTTAATCTTTCCATGAGGGCCCATGTTAACGGTGTACTTCTTTCGGAGGGGAATATGAAAGACATACACTATTCCTTCGCTGAAATGATTGAGCGGGCCTCACAAGGAGTTACTCTTTATCCAGGAGAAATCATCGGGTCAGGAACGGTTGGTACAGGATGTATTCTTGAACTCGGACAGAAGATGCACCGCTGGTTAATGGCAGGAGATCTGGTAGAGCTTGAAATTGAACATATGGGTGTTTTAAGAAATACGATAACATAGGGATAGAAAAGAGGTGAACGGATGTTTTATCGTCAGATGGGGAGGATTCCTCATAAACGTCATACGATGTTTAAAAAGGAGGATGGCACCCTTTATCGAGAGCAGGTAATGGGGACACGCGGGTTTTCGGGAACTCAATCGATTTTATATCATGAATATATGCCAACTGATGTAGTAAAATCGGAATTAAAAGGAAATTATTTACCAGAATATGAGGAACGGGGACATTTGCAGCATCGTCATTTTATTACCAGAAACGTAACCAAACAGGGAAACGCCCTATCCGGAAGGAAATACTTTTTCGGCAATCAGGATTTGTTGATAGGAACTGCAAATGTGACAGAAGAAATGGGAAGTTTTTATCGAAACGGTGATGGCGATGAAATGCTTTTTATTCACCATGGTTCCGGAAAGCTCGAGACGATGTTTGGAACCATCACCTATCGTCCCGGTGATTACTTGGTGATACCCATTGGCACCATTTTTCGAGTGATTCCAAATAAAAACGAGCCGACTAAAATGTTTTTTGTGGAATCCTTTAGTCAAATAACAACTCCAAGGCGTTATCGCAATGAATATGGGCAGCTATTGGAGCATAGTCCGTTTTGTGAGCGGGATATCCGCGGACCAGAAATCTTACAAACGTTTCAACAAAAGGGTGAATTTGAGGTATTAACCAAATCAAGAGGATCTATCCATACACATATTATGGGGCATCACCCATTTGATGTCGTAGGCTGGGATGGGTTTCTCTATCCGTGGGTCTTCAATATCGAGGATTTTGAGCCGATAACGGGGAGGGTTCATCAACCGCCGCCTGTTCATCAAACATTTGAAGGAAATAATTTTGTAGTTTGTTCCTTTGTTCCAAGATTATATGATTATCATCCTGAATCGATACCAGCACCTTATTACCATAGCAATGTGAACAGCGATGAGCTTCTATATTATGTGGAAGGAAATTTTATGAGCCGAAAGGGGATTCAAGAAGGGTCGATTACGCTTCACCCAAGCGGCATCCCGCATGGTCCTCACCCAGGAAAAACCGAAGCGAGTATCGGGAAAAAAGAAACATTGGAATTAGCGGTCATGATTGATACGTTTCATCCGTTAAAGGTTGTAAAATCAGCCGCTGATGTTGAAGATGCCGAATATATGTATTCTTGGGCGGAGAAAAAACAATAACAGTTTTGAACAGCTATATGTAATTAAATGTTAAGCTGTGTTAAATGTCAATGTTGATTTTTGAAACAATTTTGATTGGAGCGGAAGGCGCGAAGACTCCTTTGGGAGTAGGAAGCTCCCCGGACCGCCCACGAACCGCTCTCTCCTGAAGCGGAAATCAACAACTAAGTTTAACAGTGCTTCATTTAAAAGTATTGTCTTTTTTTTGAAAATGTGCGATACTTAATGGGAAATAAAAGAAATTCCATAATTCTAATTCTTATCCAGAGAGGTGGAGGGACTGGCCCTGCGAAACCTCAGCAACCCCTGATGATTTCAGGAAGGTGCTAATTCCAACAGAGTTGACATACTCTGGGAGATAAGAGGTCGACTTCGTATATGCAAAGGCCTCTTATGACAAGAGGCCTTTTTATATTGCATAAAGGAAATGCTGAAGGTATTTAATAATCAAACTTAAGTATTCAGGAACTAAAAGGGGGGAGTATCGTGGAAGAAAACACTGTTTTGCAAATACCTGATGCATATGTAAAAATATTACAAGACTCAAAGCGGATTGGATTCGAGCAGTCATGTGACAGAAAAACAGGTTTTTTGCTAAAGGGATTGGCAGCCTCTAAACCTAGGGGGAATTTCTTAGAACTAGGTACGGGAGCAGGTGCGTCGGCTTCATGGATTGTAGAGGGTATGGATGAACACAGCAAACTTACATCAGTAGATATCGATTCAAATGTCCAATCCATTGCCAGGAAGTACCTCGGGGATGATCAAAGAATATCCTTTTCCTGTGAGGATGGCGCGGCTTTTATTGAAAATCTGTCAGAGCAATTTGATTTTATCTTTGCGGATACGTGGCCGGGAAAATTTGAGTTACTCGATAAAACATTGGATCACTTAAATGTGGGAGGATTTTACGTTATTCATGATTTGCTTCCAGATTGGAGATTGCCGGAAGAATATAAAATCAAAGCGCCTAAACTAGTCCATACACTAAGAAATAGACCCGATTTGGTTATAACTGAAATGGATTGGTCAACCGGGCTGCTATTGGCAATTAAAACCAATGCGATTTAGATGATTTTTTTAAAATTAGTGATTTCAACCACGAATTGTCCAACAATGTTGAACTGTTACACCATGACCGGGCATACTTGTTAGTTGCGAGCATAAGTTGAGTTATAAAAGAGGTGAAATTTATGGACTTGGAATCAATAAATAATACATTAAAAAAACATACACCAATTATTCTAGGCAGCGAGAAGTTTTCCAAATATGCGGTCCTTTTACCACTTATACAAAAAGAGGATGAAATCCATGTCTTATTTGAAGTCCGGTCCATGGAGCTCAGAAGACAGCCGGGAGAAATTTGTTTCCCGGGTGGAAGAATTGATTCAAACGATCTTGATGAAAAAGAGGCAGCAATACGGGAAACGCTTGAAGAATTGGGAATTAAAAAAGAAAATATCACTCGGGTTTATCCACTGGATTATATGGTGTCACAGTTCGGGATGATTATTTATCCCTTTGCAGGCTTTATAGATTGTCCTGAATCCATTCAGCCAAATCCAGCTGAGGTGGGAGAAGTATTTTCCGTTCCGATTTCCTTTTTCCTAAATAACAATCCAGAAATATATAATATAAATTTTAAGGTAGAACCGGAGAAAAACTTTCCCTTGGAGTTAATTCCCGGAGGAGAGAATTATAAATGGCGGACAAGAGGATTGGACGAATATTTTTATATTTACGAAGAAAAAGTTATTTGGGGATTGACAGCTAAAATCCTTTTTCATTTTATTGAGCTCATCAGTTAAATTTTTTCCTTTTAGGAAAACAGTGGGTTTCAATTGTTGAAATTTCACTGTTTTTTTGTTCTAATGGTATTAGTGTCCACTGTAAATAAACAAATGTCCTTAATAGAAGGAAAAAACTATTGATTATTTTCAGAATTAGAATAAAATTAAGATTATATTTTGAGAGATTAGGAGTTGTAAAAAATGAAAGTCGTTAAATTTGGAGGATCGTCTTTAGCATCAGGAAAACAATTACAGAAGGTTTTCCAGATTGTCATATCAGATTCCGAGCGGAAGGTAGTAGTCGTATCCGCTCCAGGAAAAAGATTTTCTGATGATGAAAAGGTAACGGATTTATTGATTGAGTGTGCTGAGTTATCCTTACAAAATCAGAATCCAAAGGAAAAGATAGCTGCAGTGGTTGAAAGATATACAAAAATTGCTGAAGAATTAGCCATTCCTTCAGATGTCATTAAGGAAATTGAGGATGATTTGGAAAGAAGAGTTTCAAGCGATAAAAGTCATCCTGAACGGTTTATGGATTTAATGAAAGCTAGCGGTGAAGATAATAACGCGAAATTAGTTGCAGCTTATTTTCAGTCACAAGGTGTAGAGGCTTCGTATGTAAATCCTAAAGATGCAGGACTCCTTGTCAGCGATGAGCCGGGAAATGCCCAAACGCTTCCGGAATCTTATTCCAAACTAGCTTCACTGCATGACCGGCGTGGAATCCTAATTTTCCCAGGATTCTTTGGTTATAGCAAAGATGGGGATGTGTTTACTTTTTCACGAAGTGGTTCCGATATAACAGGTTCAATCCTTGCAAATGCACTAAAGGCTGATCTTTATGAAAACTTTACCGATGTGGATGCTGTATACTCCGTTAATCCAACATTGGTAAGCACCCCAAAGGAAATAAAGGAATTAACTTACCGGGAAATGCGTGAGCTTTCTTACGCAGGTTTTACTGTTCTCCATGATGAAGCACTTGTTCCGGCATTTAGAGCGGGGATTCCCGTAAATATCAAAAATACAAATAATCCATCTGCACCAGGTACAAGAATTGTCTATGAAAGAGATAATACGAATGGACCTGTAGTTGGTATCGCTAGTGATGAAGGGTTCTGCAGCATTTATGTTAGCAAGTATTTAATGAATCGTGAAATTGGTTTTGGCCGTAAACTTCTTGGTATTTTGGAGGAATTCGGCTTATCTTACGAACATACTCCTTCTGGAATCGATGACATCTCGGTGATTTTAAGAGAGGATCAGCTTGCACCGGGAATGGAGGAAGAGATTAAAAGAAGAATTGAAACTGACCTTAATGCGGATTTGGTTAAATTTGAACACAGCTTGGCTCTCATTATGGTCGTTGGTGAAGGCATGCGCCGAAATGTGGGAACGATGGCGAGAGCCTCAAAGGCTTTGGCAAAGGCAGAAATTAATATTGAAATGATTAACCAAGGTTCATCTGAAGTGAGCATGATGTTTGGTGTAAAGGAAGTCGAAGAAAAAAGAGCTGTTCAAGCCCTTTATGATGAATTCTTTGCTGCTGTGATGGTTTAAAAGTTACATACATCACATTGAGATAAAAGCAGATCTATGTATGAACTGCACCTTTTCAAGTAGACAGTATAAATAAAATTAGGCAATGGCCTTAGTTCGTTTTTTTATCGGGCTAAGGCCATTAAATTTGGCTTGTAAACGTTCTTCATTATTAAACTCATCATTTAAAGGATTCTTTGTTAAAGCAACTTTAATAGTTTAAATGACTAGATTATTATCATTTAGATGTCCGAATACACTAATTAAAATTAAAGGAAACCATTCAAACGTAACTACAACTCACATTTGTAATGAAAAAATCTCCCTAAATGAATAGGGTGATTATTAATTTTGATTTCTTTTATTCGTAATCTATAATTTGAAATGGATAAACAGATATTACGTTTGTATTCTCAATTTTATAAGCTTTTGATTTGTGGATGTGACCGTGTAAAAAGTATTTTGGTTGCTTGGTTTCGATATAATAGTTAAAGGCCACAAATCCCTGATGGGCTGGGTCGAGTTTTAAAGTTTCTTCTGTTGTAGGATTACTGTGTGCTATAAAAATATCTACTGGTTCCAAGTCTTTTACAAATTCGTATACTTCTTCTTCAAAGTATAAAAGGGAACGTTTCTTATTATAGGCAACTGAGCCGTTAAACCCGGCGATTTTTATACCGTTTACTGTAATTAAATTTTGATGAGCATAAATAATGTTAGTATCTTGAAAGTAATCAGAAGCGTCATGATTCCCCAAAACACCTACTTTGGGGCAATTATATATTTTGTCTATTTCTCTTATATCAACAGACTTAATATCACCTAACAAGAGTACCAAATCAGGTGTTATATCAGGGTAATTTCGATAATAACCATGGGTGTCAGAAATAGCGAGTATTTTCATATTTTCCACTCTCCAAGTCATATAGCAGTTCAATTATTCGTTTTAGAAAATATTTTTGTTATTTAATACAGGCTCGGATATTTGAGCTGATGGATGAGAATTTTTCATGCGCCAAATGAGCATGTTAAAATGGAAAACTTTATTGAAATGTTAGAAGCCATTTGTTATTTTGGTATGAGGTTGAACAATCGCTATAGTATTCAAAAGAGCTTCTCCCATTTATTGAGGAGAAAGCCCTTTAGCATTTATCGCAGTTTCCAGGTATGCTCTTTTTGCTATCGCAATACTACACATCCATTCCATTAGCTTTCTATCTTTAGTCCCTATCCATAAAAAACCTTTTCTCCGTCTCCTTACTCTCAGTTTCATATATCTAAATTTTATTTTTTTTCTATCTGATTTTTTATTTTCAATGCTATTTCAAGCGCTTTAGTGGCTTCATGGACTCCTATCAAAGGAGAATGGTTGGATTCGATCGATTGAATAAAATGTTCAATTTCGAGGTAGAGTGTTTCTTTTCGAGGAATCATAATTTTTTCCAGAGTATTTCCAATAGGGTAGGAATGGTTTTCTAATGGAGAAATATCGGATTTATGGTAAATGTATAATTCCTGTGTTAGAAGATTCGTTTTGAGATATCGATCCTTTTCAGTTACGTTTATACTTCTCTTTTTATCTAAAGAAAAACGGCTGGATAATAAAGATGCAAAGCATCCGTTTTCAAAAGAAAGCAAAGCAGAGGCCGCCTCTAATTTTTTTCCATCATCAATGAAATGACCTACACCGGAAACATAAGATACCGGACTATTAACGATTTGTAATAGGATATCAATGTCATGAATCATTAGATCAAGAATGACATCTGTTTCAATATTTCGGTTTGGCACCCCAAATCTCCTAGCCTCTAGTGAAATCACATTTTCCGCGTTGATAAGTTCGACAAGCTGTTTGAAAGCTGGATTAAATCGTTCTACATGACCAACTTGAACAATGGCCGATCCTTTATCTACTATTTTTATTATTTGTTGAGCTTCCTTTAATGTTGAAACAAATGGTTTTTCAACCAAAACATGTTTATCTGCCTTAATTGCTTGCATTGTTAAAGAAAAATGCTGAGACGTATGGACTGCTATAATGACAGCATCGACTGCATGAATGAGTTCAGAATAAGATGAAAAGCTTTGAACTTCAAACGATTTTGCTATTTGTTCACTTTTTTTCTGGTCAATATCAAATACACCTATAAAATCTACATTTTTCATAGTTTGTAGGACTTTACAATGATTAACCCCCATACTTCCAACGCCTGCGACTCCTATTTTAATAAGGGTCATATCATTTCACCAAAAAACTCTTTTATTGATGAAATGATATAGTCTTGCTGTTCTTTTGTCATCATTGGATTGATTGGTAAAGCAAGTATTCTTTTGGAGCAGCTTTCTGATATTGGAAGGCTACCCTCTTTATAACCAAGATGAACAAATACTTCTTGTAGATGGAGTGGTATGGGGTAATAAACTCCTGTTGCAATTTGTTTTTGTTTCAGAAATTGTGCCAATTCGTCTCGTGGTGCGGTCTCGATACAATATTGATGGAAAACGTGTTCCCTATCTTTTCCTACATCTGGGACACGAACTATTCCAGCCAATTTCGCTGTATATTCTTGCGCTAATTCTCGTCTCCTATTATTCCACTCGTCTAACCGTTTGAATTTGACCCCAAGGATAGCGGCTTGAATTTCATCTAACCGGCTATTTAACCCAATCTGTGTGTGAATATAACGCTCTGAACTGCCATGGTTTCTCAGAGATAGTAATTTTCTATATATATCATCATGATTTGTTACGATCATCCCCCCATCTCCATACGCTCCCAAATTTTTGGAGGGAAAAAAAGAAAAACATCCCAGATCACCAAATGAGCCAACTTTTTTCCCTTGAAAGGAGGACCCTATTGATTGACAAGCATCCTCGATTACTCGAAGTCTATACTTACGGGCTATTTTTAAAATAGCGTCCATTTCTGCAGGTTGACCAAATAAATGAACAACGATAATCGCTTTTGTTTTTTCTGTGATGGCAGATTCGATTTGTTCTGGATCCATATTAAATGTCTTAGGATCAATATCGATGAAAACAGGTATTGCTCCGACCCTGGCAATCACTTCCGCAGTTGAAAAAAAGGTAAATGGAGTTGTAATCACTTCATCTCCGATTCCAATATTTAATGCTTCTAAACTTAATAATAGTGCATCTGTACCATTAGCTACCCCTAATGCATGTGCAACACCGATATATTGAGAGATTTCTTCCTCCAGTTTTTCTCCCTTTGATCCTAAAATAAAACTGCTGCTTTCGAAAACTTCCTTGATTGCCTGATTAATTTCAACCTTTAACTTTTCATATTCAGTCTTTAAATCTACAAGAGGAATCATTCATTCTCTCCCCTCTATTTATTTTATTCCTTGAAAAAACCTTATAAATGTAAACATCCTAGTGGAAGTTTATTTAGTAATCTGCATAAGATGGGGGTGGATAATCTGCATGAGATGGGGGTGGATAATCTGCATGGGATGGTGGTGGATAATCTGCATGAGATGGTGGTGGATAATCTGCATGGGATGGTGGTGGATAATCTGCATGGGATGGTGGTGGATAATCTGCATGAGATGGTGGTGGATAATCTGCATGAGATGGGACTGGAAAGTGTGGCGGTATTTTTTTTCCCGGTGGTACTGGCTTTCCCCACCAAGTTACTATTCCGGGTTTTGGACTTTTTCCCTTTCTTGGATGATGATTTTTTGTCATTTTTCCATAACCTCTCTTTTTAGTAGCTAATAAAAAATTCTTTTGTCATTATACTAATATGATTCTTAACACTCTTTGGTGTGTAGGCGTTTTACTATAAATAAATGGGTATGAATTAATGTCACCATGGAATATATAAAAGAGTAATATATTAAGAAATTTTGTTCCTTTTAATAGGTTTAGAAGCATTAAATACATTTCATAAAAACGGGTGATATAAAATGAAAATAAAAACGTACACGGATGAATATGAAAACCAATGGGATGATTTTGTCCAAAATTCAAAAAATGGTACCTTTATGCAGCAACGTAAATTTCTCAATTATCACCCCAAAGGGAAATTTCAAGATTGTTCGTTATTGGCATTTGATGATCAAGATCAAATCCTGGCTGTGATTCCAGCAGCAATAAAGAAAGAAGGAGAATCTGTCATTTTTTGTTCTTATCCAGGTGCCTCCCACGGTGGAATTATTATTAACCAAAAGTTTGACACTGCAAAATCGCTAAAGCTTATCCCCATCCTGATTGAACATTGCCGAGAAATGGGTGTAAATGCGATTGAAATGAAAATGGTTCCCCGTATTTACCATTTTTGGCCTTCAGATGAAATCGATTTTTCATTGAGGTATTACGGATTTTCTGCTCACATATCAGAATTAGCGACAGCACTCCCGCTCATGAATTTAGAAAATATAGAGAGCATTATGGAGAAAAATACAGTTAGGAATAAAAACCAAGCAATAAAAAGAGGAGTTACCGTGAAGGAAACTGATAACATCGCTGACTATTGGAGATTATTAGAATCCAATTTAAGAAAAAGACATAACACCCTTCCTACTCACACATATAATGAAATACTTGATCTCATCAAAAGATTTCCAGATAATATAAAACTTTTCTCCGCTTTTTACCAAGAGAAAATGATTGCCGGTGTTTTGGTTTTTATCTTAAACAGTCGGGTATTAAATTGTTTTTATATTTGTCATGATGAAGAATTCCAGCACTTAAGACCATTGAACCTGGTCTTCAGCAGCCTCATTACTTGGGGGTTAAATGCTGGATTCCACTTTGTGGATTGGGGTATTTCCACTGAGAACAAAGGAAAGTCAGTTAATAACGGTTTATTTAAGTTTAAAGAAGGATTTGGAGGACGGGGCGTTTTACGTGAAACCTACAGATTAACTTTAGAAAAAAGGTGATGAATATGAAAATCCTGTTTATAGAAGCAGCAAAACAATATTTATTGGGTCTTCCCTCGGGATTTGAAAAAAATGACTGCAAGGTCAAAGTATTGACAGATATTCAAGAAGAAGAGCTGGTGAAGGTTCTTAAGGAATTTAAGCCCAATTTGGTGGTTACTGCCGGTTGGACAAAAATCCATACCAGTACCAAACTGCAATTACTCCGCAGGCTTCTTAAGAAATATTGTGTGAAACATGCCTATTGGGCAACAGAGGATCCCCGTTGGAGGGAAAAATGGTCTACTTATTACGTTGAAACCACTAAACCTGATTATATTTTTACAATTGACCGTGCTTCTATTCCCTACTACCAAAAACTGGGTTTCTCGGCCCATCATCTCACATGGGCATGTAATCCCGATTTTCACAAACCAAGTGAGCAGCGGAAATCGTTAACTTGCGACATTGCTGTAGTAGCCACTGCTGGTGTGACCTGGAATTCCTACCGTAAAAATAGTGTGCAGATCTTGTTAAAACCATTGATTCAAAAAGGATATGATGTGTCAATTTGGGGGGGACGCTGGGATCAAGTCGATCCTAAAATCATCGGTTTTGACGTGCCTTCAAAATTACTTAGGCAAAAGCTCTCATATACGGAAACAAATGATGTTTATAGCTCTGCAAAAATCGTTCTTGGATTTCAAAACACATTTACAGAACTAAACTCAAGAACATTTGAAGTTCTAGCTGCTAGAGGTTTACTGCTTGCGCCGCGCACCCCTGCCATTGAAGAAATGTTTAAACCTGGCAAGCATCTTGTTTGTTCTTCTTCACCAGAAGAAACTCTGAAGTTAGTTGAATATTATCTTAAAAATGAGGATGAAAGAAAAAAAATTGCCAAAGCAGGTCAACAGGAAGTTTACTCTAATCATACCTACAAACACCGTGCTAAAGAAATATTAAAGGTTGTGGGTAAATCATCATGATAAGGTTGTGCGTTAATTGATGCAAAAATCGATTAGAAATTCCGTCCAATGCACCGGTATATCCATTACAGGTCAATTCCAGTCGACGGTGACCTTTGAACCGGCACACCCCGATACTGGTATTGTATTTGTCCGAGATGATTTAGAGGGGAACCCGGAAATAGAGTGTCTCGTACAATATGCTCAAACTGATTCCCGTAGGACATCACTTGTGAAAAATAATCAAAGGATTGAACATACAGAACATATTTTAGCAGCTATCAGTGGTTTAGGTATTGATAACCTTAAAATTCATCTCGACACCCCGCATATTCCTGTTGTTAGTCAATTCAGCTGTAGGGATTTTGTAGATGCACTAATAAAAGCAGAACCGGTATTTCAACCTAAACCGAAACAGTATAGAACGATAACAGAGCCGCAATGGGTTTTTGATTCATTCCAATACAATGGGCAGCGCTTTGACAGTATCTTGATTGCATTACCTGCGTCAGTTCCTACTTACACATATTTGCTTGATTATCCAAGTAGACAGTTGCCAACACAACTGGCCCATTACAAGCTGACCACAGACGTAAACTTTGTTTCTGAACTGTCATCTGCAAGATCTTATATTATGGATTACGAGTTTGATCTAGTAAAAAAATTAATCGGTAATGCAATGGATCAATGCCTAGTAATTTCCGATGGAAGAGAAGCAAACCTTAGGTGGGATAATGAACCGGCAAGACATAAACTAGTAGATTTATTAGGGGATCTAACCACGATTGGTAAACCAGTTAAAGGCCATTTTATTGGAATCCGGACAGGACATAAAACCAATATCAAAATGGCCAAAAAAATAATGGAAGTTTTCGGGGAGTGATATGCGGTGATCATTGCCATCCATCAACCTAACTACCTCCCTTGGTGCGGGTATTTCCACAAAATGTTGTCTTGTGATCTGTTTGTAATTCTTGATGATGTAGGATTTTCAAAAAGGGCGATTACAAATAAAAATAAAATAAAAAGCCCAGATGGCCCGAGAGTTTTAAGCGTTCCTTTAGAAAATAAAAATGGTCAAATAAAAGATGTCACAACGTTAAATGACGGTAATTGGCCCCAAAAACATTGGGGTTCTATTCAAAGAAGCTATACACGGGCCTCTTTCTGGAAACTCTATCAACACCTTTTTCGGCCAATTTATGAAAATCCTGATGAAAAATTGGCAGATTTAAATATACGCCTTATTGAAGTCATTCGCACCGAGCTAGGAATAACTACTCCTATCATCCGTTCCTCCGAAATTCAAGGGGTAACTGGACATAAAGGAGAAAAGATTATTAACATCTGTAAAGCTTTAAGTGCAACTGTTTATTTATCTGGGATTGGTGCCAAAACCTACAATGATGAAAAAGAATTTGAAAAAAATCAAATACATTTAGTGTATCAGGAATTTGAGCCTCCTGTTTACCAACAACTTTGGGGTGATTTTATACCAAATCTATCCGCTATTGATTTACTATTTAATTGCGGGCCAAAAAGTAAAGATTTTATTCCCAAGCAGGTGATTGTATGAATAAACTTAATGTACTCATAACCGGTTCGGGCTCCCTATATGGTGTCGCTGTCATTCAATCCCTATTAAAATCCAAGTTAAATGTTAAACTCGTGGCAGCAGATACCCAGTCCTCTGCATTGGGTCTCCATCTTGCCCATCGCGGCTATATTGTTCCACCGGTTAAGGAGGAACAGCTTTATTTAGAAAGATTACTAGATATAATAAGAGCAGAAAAAATTGATGCAATTTTTATCGCCTCATCACAAGAACTATCCTTTTACAGCCATTACAAAGCTTTACTTGAACGTGAAACTAAGGCTAAGGTATTTACTAACTCTGTACCTGTATTATCCATCTGCAGTGATAAGTGGAAAACGATTAACTTTCTCAAAGAACAAAATTTCCACTATCCAAAGACCATTCGTTATCCAGAAGATAAAGACAAAATCGAAGCTTTTCTTAAAGAAACAGGCTTCCCTCTTATCGCTAAACCGAGGCGTGGAAAGGGTTCTGAGGATATTCATTTAATTCAAAACGCAAGTCACCTTAACCAGGTTCTTTCTAATAAAACGGATATGATCCTGCAGCAATTCCTTCCTGATGACCAACAGGAATTTACGGTAGGAATTTGCTGCAGTATAAATGGAAATGTTTTATCATCAATTGCTTTAAAAAGACATTTGCAGGATGGCATTACGGTAACTGCCATCTCTGATGATTATAAGGATATTACAGACTACTGTGAAAGAGTCGCAGAAACCCTTAAACCTTATGGACCCTGCAATTTTCAACTTCGTTTGTGGAATGGAAAAGCATATATTTTTGAAATTAACCCTAGGTTCAGCAGTACAACAGGAATGCGCACACTTTTAGGTGTAAATGAACCTGAAATTCTCCTGCAGGCAGAGCTTTTACAAGAAAAAATTCCTGAAATAAAAATACTAAAAACATCCGTGATTCGACAATTCGCAGACTATTTAGTTCCGACAGAACAAATAGTATCATTACAAAATAAGAGCTTCTTATTTAAAGATCATAATGAATAGGTTAATTTCGTTAACACATTACTATAACAAGAAGCTAAGTACAGACGGAGTACTAGCTTCTTGTTTTGTAAAATTATATCCCTTTTGTGAAAGTAAAGGGTTTAGAAGAAATAGGAGAAAAACTAATCAAATTCTATCTCAATCTGCTACCTCCCATTAAACCTGTTGTTTTCGGACTAAAGAGTAAAGTGCAATCAGGAGTCCGCCCAAAAATCCAAATAATAAATCATACATGGTATCGGTGTTGCCACCTCTTTGCATGGTATGGGTAAAGGTCAGATCCCCTATAAACTCATAGATTTCCCAAAGCACACTGACCAAACTTCCAAAAGAAAGGACAAATAAAAAGAGAACCCATCGGGACATGCCTTCTCGGACTTGAGAAGTCAACAATTCCTTAAAAAGTGTGATGGCAATAAATCCAATGTATACTCCCTTGTAGAAATGAAGGGAGGAATCCCACCATTTATGATGGATATAAAAAAGTGCTATAGAACCCAAATAGGTCGTACAAAACAGAAATAGGAAATAACCTAAAATTTGTGAAATATTAAAAGGATTATTTTTTAATCGCAATAATAATAACGGTAAGGCACTAACAAGGATTCCGCCAAGTGCTACCTGCCATTTTGAGGTGTCTCCTTTTATAAGGTAAAAAACAAATAAAACAGCCATAAAAACCATGAAGGCAACACTTAAAAAAATGATGATTTTACGTTTCACGTTCTCACCCTTAATATCATTTCTATTTACAATTATGTCCAATTTCTCTTGGATAAAGTCTTTACCTTTTCCTTTTCCCTCGCACGCTTTCGTCTAAAAGGGTATAGTGAGATTAGAAACAAAAAAATTAAGTCGAGACTTTTTTAAAATGATGGTGTCGGAGGTTTTGTTATGGAAAGGACACAAATCCCAACATATGAACGAATTGCAATTGATTTAGCCAATCGAATCTATGATGGTAAATTTAAAGTGGGAGAAAAAATTCATGGCAGATCTACATTAGCCAGCGAATACAAGGTTTCGCCTGAAACGGTCCGACGAGCAATCAAAATTTTAGAGGATGTTGAAATTGTTCATTCCACGAAAGGCAGTGGAATTGTCATCTCTTCAAGGGAAAATGCCTTTAAATATATTCATCGATTTTCGAATCTAGCCAGTGTGAAAGACCTGAAGAAACAAATGAACCACTTAATCGAAGAGAGGGAGAAGCTGGACGAGCAGTTATATGAAACATTGAGGAAGATCATGGATTATTCAGACAAGCTGCGTCATACGAATCCATTTGCACCAATCGAGGTTGAAATTTTTCCGGGCTGCAGCCATATTGGCAAGACAATTTCCGATTTGAAGTTTTGGCAAAACACAGGAGGGACGGTCATTGGAATGAAAAGGAAAGGTGAGACGATTATTTCCCCTGGTCCATATGCCTCAATCTTGGAAGGAGATATCCTTTTGGTTATCGGTAATGAAGCAACCTACCAAAGGGTACTCCATTTTTTAGAGGAAGAATAGATTTTAACGATAAAAGACCGGTTCCCTAAAGAAAGGGACCGGTCTTCTAATTTTATTCTTAAATGATACCTTCTTTTTGTAAAAACTCTTTTGCCACTTTTGCTGGCGGCTGCTTCAAGCTGTCTACCTTATAGTTTAATTCACGCATTTTCGCATCTGTTATTTTTCCTGCCAATGCATTTAGTGCCTTTTTCAACTCCGGATGTTTTTTTAATGTTTCCTCTTTTACAATTGGTACAGCATAGTAAGGAGGGAAGAAGTGTTTATCATCTTTTAAGACCTTCAAATGAAAGGCTTCGAGTAATCCGTCTGTTGAGAATGCGTCAATAACATCACTTTTATGATGGTCTAAAGCCGTATAACGAAGGCTGCCATCAACAGCCTTTACATCTTTAAAATTCATGTTATATGTTTTTTTAATGCCGATTAACCCATCTTTACGATTTGGAAATTCAATGGTCGGTCCCATAATTAACTTATTACTTACCTGTGCCAAATCGGAAATGGTATTTAAACCATATTGTTTTGCTGTGTCTTGGCGGACGGCGAGTGCATACGTGTTATTGAAGCCAAGCGGCTTTAACATATCAATTCCGTATTTAGTTTTAAATTCCTTTTGAACAAAGTTATAGACTTTATCAGGATTACTTTCAGGCGGCTGTTTTAAGATATCAACTAAACCAGTACCGGTATATTCAACATATGCATCGATGTCGCCCTTCTTAATCGCACTAAAGGCCACTTGAGTACCGCCGAGATTTAACTTTCTTTCGACCTTCAAATCCGTTTTAGCTTCGATTACATCGGCAAGCATATTACCTAAAATCAATTGTTCACTAAAATTTCTAGAACCAATGACAATTTTATCGTCGGAACTTGATGTTGCTTTTGCGTAAACACCAAAGCCTCCTGCTGCAAGAAGCACAATTGCGCTTGTTACGATTAGCCATTTTTTTGGCGGATTTCTTTTCGTTTTAGAAGCTTTTGTTTTACTAGTATAAGAGATGGAAGATTCAAGCTTCCCGACAACGAAGTCAATGATCAGTGCCAAGATACATGCAGGAATGGCACCCGCTAAAATCATGTTATTATCGACAGTTTGCACACCTGAGAAGACAAGATATCCAAGACCGCCGGCACCGACAAAGGCAGCGATCGTCATCAGACCGACAGCTGTAACAGCTGAAATTCTGATTCCCGCCATAATCATCGGGAAAGCTAACGGCAACTGAACCTTTCTCATCGTCTGGCTCTTGGTTAAACCGATACCTTTGGCGGCTTCCAGAATGTCTGCATTAATATTCGTTAAACCTGTATAGGTATTTTTAACAATTGGAAGTAAAGAATAAAGTACAACCATCACAATGGCCGGGGTGCTCCCAATCCCGATAAAGGGGATTAAGAATCCGAGTAAGGCCAAGCTAGGAACTGCTTGAATGACATTGGTTGTTCCAATAATCGGCTTAGATAACTTCGGTTCCCTGGAAATCAAAATTCCAAGTGGAATACCGATAATGATGGCAATGGCAACAGAAAGCACACTTAAATATAAATGTTCCCCGATTAAACTAAAAATTTGTTCAGAGTTTGATTGTAGATAATTCCAAAATACACCCATTAAAAGGCCACCTCCAAGTCAATAAGTTGACTGCTTAATACAGATAAAATACTGCTTCTTGTAATCAGCCCAGTTAATTGATTCATATGGTTAACGACAGGAACATAACCGATCTTATGTTCATTCATGGTTGCAAGAACGGAGATTAAATTTGCATCCTGTGAAACAGATAGAACATTTTGCTCCATTACATCTTCAATTGAATCATTTCGGTTCTGCAATTTAATTCCTTTCAACGTTACGAGACCAATGAGAACATTGTTTTTATCCGTAACCATCAGACTGTCTACTTTATGATCCTTCATAATTTCAATGGCTTGAAGAACATTTCGTTTCCCGGTGATTTTAACAGGATGATGAATCATAATATCTTCAGCCATCAATAATTCAGGATTATTCCATACTCTTCTTTTTCCGATGAAGTCCTCGACGAAATGATTAGCCGGATTTTTTAAGATATTTTCCGGTGAATCATATTGAAGAATATCGCCATCTTTTAAAATACAAATCTTGTCTGCTATTTTAATAGCTTCATCCATATCATGGGTAACAAAGATAATCGTCTTGTTAAATTCCTTTTGCATTTGGAATAATTCATCCTGCAGGGAGCTTCTAGTCACGGGGTCTAAAGCACTGAATGGTTCATCCATTAAGATGATATCGGAGTTAGTGGAGAATGCACGAGCTACGCCTACCCTTTGCTGCTGACCGCCGCTCAGTTCATTTGGATAGCGATGAAGGTATTCCTCCGGATTTAATCCAACGGTCTCCAATAATTCCTCCGTTTTTTTTGCAATTGCTGTAGGATCTTCACCCTTAAGCTTCGGAATCAGTTCCAAATTTTCCTTAATCGACATATGCGGGAACAACCCCGTGTTTTGGATGACATAGCCGATGTTTCGGCGCAGTTCAATCGTATTCATGGTCGAGATGTCTTTACCATCTACAAAAATCTTTCCAGATGTCGGTTGAATTAATTTATTAATCATTTTTAACAAAGTAGTCTTACCGCATCCACTTGGACCAATAAATACGACTAATTGTCCCGGTTCGATATCCAAGGAAAATGAATTAATAATCGTTTTCGTACGATATTTTTTGATGATATGTTTAAACTGGATCATGTTGCCTCCTCCTTTTGCTTGAATTTAGCCAGTTCTGATGTAACAACCTAAGCATAACACATAAGTTGTTACTTTGTCGAATGAAGATCGAAATCCCGGAATTAAGAACTTATTCTTTTCTTTAACATATGGATTGTTTACAATTGGAGGGTAAAATAATGTTAATTAATAGAAGGTGTTAAAATGAAAACTATTTTAGCAGTGGATGATGATGTAAATATCCTTAATTTGATTAAGGGGTTGTTAACAAAGGAAGGATTTAAGGTGGTTGCCGCAGACAACGGAGCAGAAGCACTAAAGATTCTTGGTTTAGAGCTATGCGATTTGGCCATTGTTGATATTATGATGCCTATAATGGATGGGTACCGTTTAACAAAAGAAATACGGAAACAATATGATATCCCGGTTATTTTATTAACAGCAAAAAGTCAAATTGAGGATAAAGAGAAAGGTTTTGAAGCGGGTACTGACGACTATTTGGTAAAACCATTTGAGCCAAAGGAATTGATTTTTCGTGTAAATGCCCTTTTAAGAAGATATGGAAAGACAAGTGAAGCCAATATCAGCATTGGTTCTCTTTATATTAATAAAAAAGGATATGAGGTAAAAATTAAGCACAAAACCTATATGCTCCCATTGAAGGAATTTGAATTGCTTTCTTTCCTTGCAGAGCATCAAAACCAGGTTTTTAGCCGCAGCCAATTAATTGAAAAGATATGGGGAATTGACTTTGAAGGGGATGAACGAACGGTAGATGTTCATATTAAACGACTAAGAGAACGTTTTAATACAATTGAAAAGGAATTTTCGATTAAGACGATTAGAGGGGTCGGCTATTCGCTGGAGGCTCAATAAATGAAATCTCTTTATAGTAAGTTTGCAATCACCACAATCTTAATTATGATTTTAAGCGGGGTTATTTCGTTTATTGTCTCGAATCATTATTATCAGGTGACATTGAAAAAAAAGAATGATGAGAAAATCACCAGCTTTGCCATGAAAATCGCTGATTTTGCCAGCAGCCAAAAAACGATTAATTTGGACGATTATTTCACCCATATTGGCGCGATCGGCTATCAAATCTTTTTGGTTGATTCTAAAGGCCATAAGCAGTTTTTTGGATCAGCCTTCCGATTGAAAAATCTTCCTGATGATGTTCCTGAAAAAGTTCTAAATGGCGAAATCTATCATGGGATTCGAAATTTTCCGAAGCAGACGTTTGTTACAGGTTTTTTTGCTAATGAATTAGAGAATACGGTCGGCGTTCCGTTTACATATCAGAATAAACCATATGCGATTTTTATTCGTCCAGATATTAAACTCATGTTCAACGAAATGCATATATTATTTGGCTGGCTTCTCATGCTAACTATCTTATTAAGTATCATCTTAGTCTTAGTCAGCACAAATTATTTAGTGAAACCGATTCGAAAACTTACCGCGGCTGTGAAGGAAATTTCTGAAGGTAATTTCTCCATTAAATTGGACATCGATCGGAGTGACGAATTAGGAGACTTGGCTGTCAGCTTCACGAATATGTCTCAGAAATTGGATAAAGTGGAACAATTGAGAAGGGAATTAATTTCAAATATTTCACATGATATTCAATCTCCCCTTGCCAATATAAAGGGATATTTAAATTTACTTGATGATCAACATCTTGGCATGAAGGAGAAAACACACTATATTCAGGTTGTCCAGTCAGAAGTAGAACGGTTATCGACGATTACAAAGCAGCTTCTTTTGCTCGCTTCAATTGAAAGCAAAAAGGATTTAATGAAAATCAGCCGGTTTAATCTTGCTGAACAGTTAAAAAATGTGATTCATCAATATCAGTGGAGTATTGGTGATAAAGGGATTATGATGAGTTATGCACTTCCTGATACCTGGATTAATGGGGATGTATCATTACTTTACTCTGTTTGGGAAAATCTGCTGACTAATGCGATTAAGTATAATTATGAAAATGGAAATATTGAAATTGATTTAAATGATTCCGGTTCATTCGTTGAAGTGACAGTTAAGGACAGCGGAATTGGTTTGGAACAAGAGCAATTGCAGCGAATTTTTGACCGGTTTTATCGTGCAGACACTTCCAGAACACGCTCGGTTGAAGGAACCGGCCTCGGCCTGTCAATTGTTAAGTCCATTGTTGATTTACACCATGGAAAAATCGTAGCAGAAAGTCAAAAAGGCAAAGGAACCTTTATTAAGGTCATCCTGCCGAAAATGTAAACTATCGTTCATCTTCCGTTCATATTCGTAACGTATTCTATTTACGAAATGAAACAAGGAAGGTGATTTTTTTATGTATTTCTTACCGTTCAAAGAGATGACATTTTTTAAAGTCAGATATTTATTAATAAGCTTTATTTTGTTTTTTGTATCCGTGCTGGTTTTTATAATTACCGGGTTGGCGCATGGTCTTTCGATGAACAATGCCTCTTCGATGATTAACATGCGAGCCGATTCTTTTTATTTGCAGAAAACGGCAGATGGACGGATTGACCGCTCCCATTTTCAAGTGGATATGGGGAAATTAGCTGATAAAAATGAGGTTCAACCACTTGGCATCCAGATGGGGTCGATTTCGAAGCTGAATTCTGAGAATAAATTCGATGTAACGTATATGGCAATCGAGAGGGGAGCTTTTTTTGCACCAAAAGTGGTCGAAGGAAAAAATCCTGGTATAAAGAATTCCGTCTTACTCGATCAATCATTAAAGTCAGAAAAAATTAAGGTGGGAAGTATTGTTGAAGACTCCCGGACAGGAACAAAGTTAACGGTTTCAGGATTTATGAAAGACCAAACCTTCAGTCATACACCTGCAGCAATTGTATCTTTTGCAACCTGGGACAACTTATCCGGCGGAGCGCAAAAAGGGGAGTATAACGCCATTGTCCTTAATAAAGACAATAAAGCTTTGAAAAATCAAATTGGCAAATTGGTTAAAGGCGGCGAATGGGTTCAAAAAAATCAGGTGATTAAAGGAATTCCCGGATATAATGCGGAGCAAAACTCCTTAATGATGATGCTGACATTTTTAATTGTGATTGCCGTTTTCGTTCTAGCCGCATTCTTTTATATCATGACCATTCAAAAAACAGCACAATTCGGCATTTTAAAAGCAATAGGTGCAAAATCCAGCTTCTTGGTTAAATCAACCATTTTTCAAGTGATGATTTTGACAATCATAAATATCGCTGCAGCTATCGGGTTTACGATATTATTTAAGGCTGTATTACCATCAGATATACCATTTATTTTTGATTTGCTGCAAATTGCAAAATTCTCAGGGGTTTTATTTCTTGTGTCGATTCTAGGTTCATTATTATCAGTGTTTAATATTGTGAAGGCAGATCCAATTCAAGCAATGGGGAGGGTTGAATAATGGGTAAGCAGACATTGGTTCTTGAAAATATTGAAAAATCCTTTAAGGACGGAGATCGGATTAATCATATTGTAAAAAATTTATCGTTCAGCGTGAATAAAGGAGAGGTAGTGGCCGTTATCGGTCCATCCGGTTCTGGGAAATCGACTTTCTTATCGATTGCGGGTGCATTGCTTTCTCCGGATAAAGGGAAAGTCATTGTGAATGGAGAAAATATTTCCTCCTTTAGTGATGTAGAAAAAGCAAATATTCGCTTGAATCATCTAGGTTATATTTTTCAAACCTCAAATCTTGTTCCATATTTAAAGGTAGAAGAACAATTAAGTTTGGTGCTAAAGATGGCCGGTAAATGGTCAAGAGGGGAAAAACTTAAAATTAAAGAATTGTTAAAAGCAGTGGGGATGGATCATCGGGCCAAGTTTTTTCCACAACAGCTGTCTGGCGGTGAAAAGCAGAGAGTGGCGATTGCCCGGGCCTTTGTTAATGATCCGGAAGTGATCTTGGCGGATGAACCGACAGCAAGCCTAGACCCCAATCGGAGCATGGCCATAATTGAATTGATTTCGAAAATTGTGAAGGAACAAAATAAATCAGCTATTATTGTTACGCATGATGAGCAAATTCTTCCATTATGTGACCGGGTATTTGTCAAGAAGGATGGAAAGTTGATTGAGCAAGAAAGGAATGTGAAGTATGAAAAAGTACAGTAATTTATTGTTAAAGGTATCTTCCGTTTTTGCTTTGGCAGGTGCAGCGATTGGCGGTCATATGGCCGGGTCGGGGGATTATGCATTTCGCCCAATTCACGCTCATATTTTAGTAGTTGGCTGGTTGACGATGTTTTCATGGGCGGTTTATTACCGGCTATTTCAGCCAAAGAGCCGAGTATTGGCAGGACTGCATGTTTATAGTGCAATTATTGGTGCCGTTGGCTTGACTGGAGGAATGGCGTTATACAACTTTAGACCAGCATTTTTTCCAGCTGCTGTGGAAACAGGTTTTTATATCGGAGGCGGGGCGGTACTGCTCCTCAGCTTTCTGCTTTTTTGCATTTTGACTTTTACACAAAATGATATGGATTCAGTGAAAGAATAATAGAATTAAGTAAGAAAAGAAACTCACGTAAAGGAATGAGTTTCTTTTCTTTTCTTATTTATTTTGCATATCTTTTTGAGTAATTTCACTTCGAATATTCGTTTCCTTTGCAAATTCGCTGTCTTGTTTTTTATTATTTGGATACTTGTTTTTACGTTCACGATTATCATTACGATTTGTCATGTTCTCACCCCTTTTCTTAATCCCGAGAATTATTGTGCACAAGCAGCAAATTTTAATACCCTATATCCAACAAGATAAGAACCTGGAAAATATCTCTAACATATGATAGTATAACGTGTATTCATTAACTGTTTTTGGAATTGGAGGAAGAAGTCTTTTGAGTATTTTAGAAACCATTAAGTCAAGACGTACGATAAAAAATTTCAAAACAGACCTGGTCAGTTCCGAACAACTCATGTCCTGGCTGGAGGCTGCGGCCATGGCACCAAATCACCGGATGACAGAACCTTGGGAAATCTATTTAATCGGACAAGAAACAAGAGCAAAGCTGAACCATAAAACTAATTTTGGTAATGCACCTGTTCTTATGGCTATTTTATCAAGGCATGGGGCAACATCCATCGAAACAGAAGAAAATGCTCTTGCAACGGCCTGCTTTGTGCAAAATTTTAACTTGGCTGCCTGGGAAGAGGGGGTCGGGACATTTTGGTCCTCTATTGCGGCAACAGCAAAAAACAGGGGGATTCTTGGAGTTCCAGAAGAGTATGATGTTATTGGAGTATTCGGGGTTGGGTACCCTGAAGAAATCCATGAGCCAAAACCAAGGACACCCATTAACAATAAGGTAAAGGAACTTCCATAGATTTAAACAAATAAAGACAAAAGCCAATTGCGATTTTGCAGTTGGCTCCACTTTTTTAGACTAATGGAACTGTATAAGAAGATAAAACCATAAACAAACTATAGCCTATGGATAAAATGAAGATTGGTGGTAGGAAAATGGTAAAATTATTTACCGATATTGATTTGGACGGACTTGGCTGCGGAATCATTGCCAAACTTGCTTTTGGTGAAAATGCCGATGTTTCGTATTGTTCATATCGGACCTTGAACCAGCAGGTAGAAGCATTTATTGATATTTCCGAAAATCGTGATGCGCAAATCTATATTACAGATTTGGCGGTCAATGAGACCAATGAGAAAAAATTGGCAGCCCGATACCAACAGGGGAAGCATATTAGGATGATTGATCATCATGTGACAGCACTGCATTTCAATGAATATCAATGGGCTTCTGTTAAACCGGAATATGATTCTGGTAAAAAAACATGTGCTACCTCATTATTTTACGACTATTTAATTGAACAAGGGTTAATCCAGCGAAATCAAGCACTTGAGGAATTTATCGATTTAATAAGGCAATATGATACATGGGAATGGGATGAAAATAATAATATTGATGCCAAACGCCTGAATGATTTGTTTTATATACTAAATCGCGAAAATTTTGAAGAAGCGATGCTGAAGCGTTTTGCCGAGAATCCGCAAACTTTCTATTTAACGGAAACAGAAAATATGCTGCTAGATATGGAAGAAGCGAAAATAAACCGCTATATTCATTCGAAAAGCAGACAAACGGTACAAGCCGTAATTGATGATTATTACATAGGGATTGTCCATGCAGAACAATATTTGTCAGAATTAGGGAATGCGTTAAATAAGCTTTATCCTCATTTAGATATGATCCTTCTTCTAAATGTAAGCGGCAAAAAGGTTGGTTATCGAACCATTCATGACAGCGTAAATGTGGCTGAATATGCAAAACGTTTTGGAGGCGGCGGCCATCCAAAAGCTTCCGGATCAGATATGTCGGCAGAAGCATTTGATAAATTTGTCATTAAGGTATTCAATTTACCTACATTAAAACCAGATACGGACCGTAATGAATTTAATATAAAGGAAGCAAAAAGCGGCACAAGCTATAAAAGTGTAAAAGGGGAAATTTCCTTTATTCGTCCGGTAAATGAAAATATGTATGTTGTTTTCCATAATGGAAAGAAACATGAGTCCTTGTTTACAAGTTATGAGGAAGCGGAACGATATATTAAGCGGACCTATGGGTCATGGCTGCGTTATGACCAAGAGTGTTTGCAGCAGCTTGCAGAAACATTTTCAAAGAAAATTGAAGAGGTCAAGCCAGCCTACCAACACCTTGTAAAAAAACTGCTCGATACATTTGAAAAAAAAGAAAAATAAGAAGCAGGTGAATCAAAAGGTCGAAAATGACCTTATGATTCATCTGCTTTTTTCGTGTTGCATAATGAAATTTTGTACAAAATCTTAAGATTGAATTAAGCTTTTTATGGTAGTTTTATCGTAGGTATTTTTGATTATTATTGTAAAATTGTAAACATGATGAAACAGAAAGAAAAAACACCTACATATCCCTGTAATAAAAATAGGGTATAATGATTTTAGGTTAATATAATTAAAATGGTAATAGTATGGTGAAATACCTTTTTGTAAGATTATATTTGAGGTGATAAAATGGCTTCAGCTTCAAAAAGGAGTATGTTTTTTGATAACGCGAAGTTTGTATTAATCTTTCTTGTTGTTTTTGGTCATATGATCAGTCCATTAAAAAATGATGATGGCTTCCTATTTACCTTATATACAGTCATATTCTTGTTCCATATGCCGGCCTTTATTTTGATCTCAGGATATTTTGCTAAAGGATTCCGGAAAAAAGGCTACCTATTAAAAACAGTAAAAAAAGTATTAATACCCTATTTCATTTTTCAAGTTATCTATTCCATTTTTTATTATTTAAGCGGTCAGGAACAATCTTTTGAAATTGATTTTCTTCACCCCCATTGGACCTTATGGTTTTTACTAAGTTTATTTTGTTGGAATGTCATGCTGTATCTATTTGCAAAATATAAATGGTACGGTTTTATTTTTTCCGTTTTACTGGGAATTGCTATCGGTTATATTGACTCCGTTGGCAGTTTTTTAAGCCTTTCGAGAACCTTTGTGTTTTTTCCATATTTCTTATTAGGTTTTTTATTAGACAAGGAATTGCTAAGACGGCTTATACGTGCAAAATTTTCCCGGCCTGTTGGTTTGGGGGTCATGATTTCGATTATTGTATTGTTTGCAATTGAATTTCCAAAGGACGCGGTCCCATGGTTGTTAGGGGATACCTCCTATGCAAATATGGGTATTAAGCAATTTACAGATGGTTTACTTCGTGCCGGTCAATATGCACTGACATTAGTCGTTGTCTTTGGCTTTTTTGCGCTAATCCCGTCGAACCGGTTTAAATTAACGAAGATAGGGGAACGAACCCTTTATGTTTATTTATTTCATGGGTTTATTTTAAAATCGTTCCAAACATTTTTACCAGATGAGGGTCTAAATATAATTTCCAATAACTATCTTTTACTTATCATTTTCTCGTTTATCATTTGTATAAGTCTTGGAAGCTATTTGATAAAAAAATATACAAGTCCGCTTGTTGAATTTGATCTTTTATTAGGTCATGAGCAAAGAGGATTAAGCCGATAAATCTAAAAATGGTCGAATGTGATTTCCACGTTCGACCATTTTTGTTAAAAGCCAAACAACATGCTTACAAGGTTTTTCTTTTTGGTTTTCTTCTTTTTTTGAAAATGATCGGCTTCAGTCTGTACAGGGGTGGTTAATTGAGAAACCTGTTTTTGAAGTGTTTCTAGCTGAAGGTTTAAGTCTTTAACCTGGGATTGCAGTTCTTCAATTTCTCTACGATGCTGCAGGAGTTGATAGGAGGCTACGGAGTCCGCTTTCTCGTTTAGGCTGATTTCCAATTCACTTATTTTCTTAAAAAGCTTTTCCATTGCCTGATTATTTTCCACTGCTTTTACGGTGCCTCTTCTTGTTGTTTTTTCATGGATTGGAGCAATTTCTTGCAGGAGTGCACCGTTTTGGATTTGTGCTTGGATTTTTTTTAATACTTCAATGTCCTCATCATTAAAAAAATAGTGTCCGCGGTCATTTCTTTCCATTGGAAGGTCAAGCTGTTTTACCCAGCGCTGGATGGTGCTAGAGGATACCCCTAATAATTTTGCAACCTCGCTAGTATTCATTATACTCCCTCCTAAAAATGATTAATTCCCAAAGACAAAATGAATTTAAGACCAGAATTTCCACCATTTCTTCTCTTTTGTGGCGGCAACATCTCGAAAGCTGTTTAACATGTTTTGAAAGGCTGCCTCTCTCTTGATAATTTCACGGGACAATTGTTCTCGTTCTTCTAAGTGGATCTCCCGCTCCTTCGAAATTTCCGCCGCTAAATTGGTGATTTCCTCATTCGTCACATCCATATAATGAGAAAGTCCTTCTGTTGTTTCAGCAACTTGCTTGGAAAGGTTGTAAATCTCTTCAGAGGTTTCAATCGATACGTTGGCAATGCTGTTAGACAGGTATTTTAATGAATCTGTTGTCACTTCAGCGCTTTTATCGATAGCGGCGGATAGTTCTTTTATTTCTTCCTTTGTGTTTTCTGATGACTTATAAACGGCATCAGAAAGGGATTTTACAGTTATATAACTTCCTTTTTGAATCTCCTTCTTTACTTCATCCAGCACTTCCTTACGAACGACACTGCGAATTTCATTCTTTACCTCACTTAAAAAGGTTTGCTTGTAGGTATCCATCGCCTCAAAAAATAAATCGGCATTATTCATATGGTCATGTGTCGCTATTGCAGTCTCAGGCTCAGGATTCGAAACAAGTTCTAATGAGATTTCCTGCATTTCAACGTTTGCATTTTCATTACGATTCTCTTCCGGTTCATGAGCAGCATATAAAGGTTCACTATCGTTTGAAGCAATCTCCTCTCCAGGTTCAGGTGTTGTTTCAGTCAAGGGCTCATACTTCATTTTCAGCCATTCCCGTATCGATTCTTTACTTTCTTTATCCGAAAACTTTCGCTTAAGCTCTAGCAAAAGTTTAATTTCGGTCTCAGTATAGATTCTTGCCCCTTGTTTCGTTCGGGGAATTTCTAACAGACTATCATATTCTTTTTCCCATTGGCGGATAATTCTTGGTGGTATATTAATTTTTTTAGCAGCTTCTTTCATTGTGTAAGCTTTCATAAAAAATTCATTCCTTCCTCTATTTATCTACGAATAAATCTCTTATTCTTATAATTCACCAAGAAGTACCTGCTTTTCCTGCTAGTTGACAAAACCTATCAAAACAAGACGGAAATTTTAAAAACCCTACAGGTTTCTGCAAAAAGAGCGTAAAAATCGAAATTTGACAAAAAAGGATTGAGAAAATGCAGAAAAAGGAATAAAATTTTAAGAGAATTTGAACGAGAGAAGGAAGGATCATCATGTGGATTGCAGCTGCATTTATAACCATGATCAGCTTTGGTACGAATAACACAATCTTTAAATGGAGTACAGGGAACGGTCTATCAAAAATTCATATCCAATTTTTCTTTTATTTTGTCGCATTTATTGTGTCGTTTGGATATGGAATGATAAATGGCATTCTGCATTTTAATTATTTTACGGTTTTGCTTGGTTCATTAATTGGTATTTTAAATGCTAATGGCAATATTCAAATGTCGAAAGCCTTTGAAAAGGGACCTGCTAGTTTGACTTCTCCTTTAATCGGTACAAATGCGCTATTTCCAATATTAAGCGCCGGACTTATTTTTCACGAGAAAATCAGCCTCCTGCAATGGCTGGGTATTGTATTTATGCTGGGATCAGCGATGCTCATTCAATATTCGCCAACTTCCAAACGGAATACAAGTTATCTGCCTTGGATTCTCAGAGTTATCCTAGCCATATTATCTTTCGGAGTTTTAGGAATTTTGATGAAAACCTCTACCTACCTACACATTAATTCTGTAAATATTCTAATCTCTATGTATGGGGGAGGCTGTTTTTATATGGCGATTTGCAGCTTAATGCAAAAGGAAAAATGGCGCAGGCCTGAGGCGGGTGTCGGTACATTAGTAGGTTTAATTAGTGTGCTTGGTTATGCAGCGTATTTCTTTGCTTTACAGTTTGGAGCAGCCAGCATTGTTTTTCCAATTGTCAGTTTAAATTGTTTAATCGTTGTTTTTGCGGGCTGCTGGCTTTATAAAGAAAAATTAAAATTGTATCAAATCATTGGTGTGTTCTCAGCAGTACTGGGAATCCTTTTGACCAAAATCTAATATAAAAGCAGTGGACCTTTAAATCCACTGCTTTTTATGATTGAAAAATTAATCTACTAAACCAAGTTTTTTCAAGCCATTATAAATCCCTGAGTTTGTCACCTCAGTCGTTTTATGTTTTGCATATTGAAAAAGGTCGGGATGGCCATTTCCCATTGCAAAACCCTCGCCGACACTCATCAGCATTTCCTTATCATTCATACCATCACCAAAAGCAATCGAGCTCTCTTTTTCAATTCCAAGATGTTTTAATACCATTTGGACTCCAATCCCTTTGTTTACCTTGTCCCTGATGACATCATAACAATGCCTTAACCCTTCCAGATGAACTTGGGATAAATGAATTCCGTCATCATTATTATATAGCTCAACATCGCATTCCTGTAAATTCATCAGTGTGATTCCTAAAATCTGATTGACCAATGAGGGGGTGTATCTGCTATTTTTATGGATGTGGAATTTTTCAATAAACTGTGCGGCAAGCGGCGATTCTAAATTTGTGAAGGCGTTACTCTCGTTTGTATAAAGGACGGCTTCATGATGATTTTCTTCTGCTATTTTTAGAAATTGTCTGACATTTCTCTCGTTCATGTACTCTTTAAAAAGATCTTCCTGATTGTAAACGGCATAGGCGCCATTATAGCCTATAAAAGAATGAATATTTAATTCCTCAGAAATCTTATCAAGCTCGTGAAGTGGTCTGCCAGTTGCTAAAAACACTTCAATTCCTTTCTCCTGGACGCTGGCAATCCCTAGTTTGGTTGATTCTTCGATGGTGTCATCAGGTCTTAAAATAGTTCCATCAACATCAAGAAATAAAACTTTGTATTCAGGCATGATTGGTACTCCTTTATTGTAAATATGTATTAGTCTACCACTTTCATACAGATGAAGTCACATAAGTCGAAAAATCATAAAAATTGGGCTGGAATTGGAAAAAAAACATTGACAAACCGACGGTCGGTTTATAAAATAATCCTATAAATTGGAAAAAGGAGGAAGCGATTATGAAGGTTTCATCCAAAAGGAAATTAATATTAAACATTGCTTTAAGTATTGTTGTAAATGGGGCCATTCCAGTATTGGTTTACAATCTGCTATTAGACCACTTTTCAAGCTTTATTTCATTGCTCATAGCAACCTTGATTCCATTAGGGGATAATTTATATCATCTTATAAAGTTTCGTAAAGCAGATGCCTTCGGATTATTTATGCTCATTGGTTTTTTGCTAAGTCTGGCAGCATTTGTCTTAGGCGGGAATGAGCGGCTTATTTTATTAAGAGAGTCAGTGGTCACTGGATTATTAGGGCTTATATTTATTGGGTCATTGTTTTTTGGAAAACCATTAATCTATCATTTTGCGATTCGTTTTAGTGCTGGTGACGAGTCAGAAAAAAAGGGACAGTTTATTAAAAACTGGAAAGTTCCCTATTTTCGCTTTGTCCTTCGACTCATGACTGCCATATGGGGCATAGCGTTACTTGGGGATGCGGTGCTTAGGGTCATTCTCGTATATGAACTTTCGATTTCAACGTTTTTAGCTGTATCACAAATGATCTTTTATGGTGTCATTGGGGCAGCGATTCTTTTTACCATAATCTATCGCAGGTATGCAAAAAAACGATTAGACTTAATTATTCAACTTTAAACAGGCAGGGAAGGTAGTAAAATGGCCAATTCAACAATTTATGATAATCCGAGCTTTCAACATATCCTAATCACTACAGAAGCAATTATTTTGGAAAAAGGCTGTCGAAATACTACGTTAAAAGACATCATTGAAAAATCTGGACTTTCAAAAGGGGCTATCTATCATTATGTGGACAGCAAAGATGAATTATTTGGTTTAATCCTGAAATCCAAAATAACCGAAATGAATGAGAAATTTCATAAGACAATTACACACTCGCTTGAGGAGATTTCTCCTGACAGCCGTTTTGGGGTAGTTAGCCAATTTTTTCACTCACGACAAAATACAAAAGATATTGGAAATTTAATTTTTATTTATCTGTTAAGTCAGGATAATGAAAAGGTAAAACAGATTCTTCATGATGTTTTTAAATATAGTAAAGAGACGGGGACTCAATGGATTAAAATGGGTCAGGAAAATGGAGTGATCCCATCCAATATTGATGCGGCGAAAATGGCATCATTATTGATGACTTTTTCATATGGGTTACGGGTGACGCAAATTTTAACAACATCTGAAGAGGATAAAGTTGAATTAAGCGATATTTTTCAGCTCATTATGAAAACATTGTCCTAAAGTATATACCAACAGTCGGTTTAATAAAGGATGATAAGAATGGAGATTGTTTCGATCGGCTTAGATTCTTTTAAAAAGGTACGACAATTATATTCAGAAATTACAGAAGACCTTCAAAAAAAGAAGATAAAACAATGGGATCTTTTCTACCCGAACAGATTTGTAATTAAAGAAGATATAAACAAAGGAAACCTCTTTGGAATTTACGAAGTAAATCAATTGGCAGGGGCAGTAGCTCTTGATACCAATGCGAGTAAAGAGTATGACAAAATTCAATGGGGTGATTTTCAAGGGTCCCCACTTATTGTTCACCGATTAGCGGTTCATCCCAAGTTCCAAGGAAAGGGCTATGGTAAAACACTTCTATCCTATGCCGAAGAATTTGCAAGCAAAAATCGTCATACAAGTATTCGGCTGGATGTTTTTAGCGGGAATCCGAGTGCTGTTATGTTTTATGAAAAAGCAGGTTATGTTGAGAGGGGAGAGATTTATTTTCCTTTTCGAAAAGAACCGTATAAATGTTTTGAAAAAGAAATTGTTAGCTAAATAATTCAATAGTTTTTTTCGGCGGTGTTAAACTTGTCTGTTGATTTCCACTCCAATCAACAAGGTTAAAAAATAAACAATGTCATTTAACACAGTCAGGTTCATAGAACTTCCTCTCTTAGGGATAATAATTATGCAGATATTAAGAGAGAAGAGAGGAATTCTATGTATAAATTATTGTTTTTTTTCCTTGTTTTATTACTTATCGTCCCTCCAACTGAAGTGTTTGCACAAAAGAAAGTACCCATCCTGGTGTATCATTCCATTGCAAAATTTGAAGGGCACGGTCAAAAGGAGTTATATGTGACCCCTGAGAATTTTGAAAAGCAAATGGTTTACTTGCGTGACCACAGCTATACCTTATTAACTTTTGAGCAATGGCAGGAGGTTGATCGTGTAAAAAAGCCAATTTTCCTTACTTTTGATGATGGATATAAAAATAATTTGAATGCATTCAAGGTTTTTCAAAAACTTCAAACGAAACAGTTTAAACCAACCGGTACCTTTTTTATCATTACAGATTTTATTAGCCGCACGAACCGTTTATCAGAAGATGATTTAAAAGCAATCTCGAAATCCGGATTAATTTCTATCCAGTCTCATACAGTAACTCATCCTGATTTGACCATAACAGAAAATCTTGACGCAGAATTAAAAGACTCGAAAAGGGTGCTAGAAAAAATAGTCGGTAAGCCGATCATTGCAATCTCATATCCTTTTGGTAATTTTAATCAAAGGGTTGTGAATGAAACGAAAAAGTATTATCTTTTTGGATTAACCACCACACCTGGCCCATATATTAAACAAGGGATAGAAAACGAGCACTATTTATTACCAAGGACGTACATTAAATATTCAACTACCTTAGAAGATTTTGAAAAAATTGTAAAGGTTGATTAAGCGGTTACGGAAAACGTAATCGCTTTTTTAATAGGAGGGGGATATACGACAATTGGACAGTGGTAAACGATAATGGAATTGAGATTTACGACATTAGGAGAAGGCTAACCGACAATTGAGTGAGGGAACATCCAATTGTCAGCTCCTCAACTATTTTTACTTTAGTTAATCAATGCCTGTAAATGGTGCCGGGATCCTTGTTGTTTGCCAGTATGGTTGTTACTCTTGAAATAATGCCTACTTGATCCTTTCCGATTACACTTACAACTGCTCGTCTTCGTTCCATCTCTTCCATCTCTATGAATAAAATTAAAAAAGATTGGAATATTCCAATCTCACGGGTAAGAAGAGTGTGTAGTTTTTATGTACAACGTTCTCTTCTGTCCTTTTGCCTGAGATTGTGAATCCTTCGGCGCCGCGAATAAGCGGTCTCTCTAGAAGCTGCTCCGGTTATAGTTTGACCCACAACCATCATCGCCTGCTTTATTGAATTAAACAAATCTAAACCAGGAAAAAGATTTCAGTCAATAAAAAAATTTCCCACTTAAAAGTAGAAAATTGGCGTGGCCGTTGTTCGAGCTTAGCATCATAGCCAAAAACTCATTCCATCATGTGAACTCTCAACCAGAGTATTTTAAGCCCGGACAACTGTGACCTACAATACACATCATAAACCGCAATGATTAAAAACAGATGAAAAAAATGTTAACAATTTCGTAAGTTTATGATGATTTAAAAATAATTTTTTTGTAAACGAACGGAAATTATTATGTAAACAAACAAAGCTATACTTAAATAAAATGCTAAAAGGCGGGGTTTTTTATGGAAGAGACAATGGTAAAATCCTATTTGCAAAAATCATTAGATGAGTGGAAGGATGATATATCTAATTTCCTTGGTGAAATCGATAAAGAATATGAAGAGGTTGCACAGGAGTTAAAGGTTTATTCGTATAAATATAACATTACCAAACAAGTCATTCAATCCACTGTAAACGAAGAAATTATTGAAAATATCCGGCAAATGTACCATAAGCCATTTGAAGAAAGTTATAATCAATTAAAAGAATACATACGTGACCTCGAAGAAAAACGCAGAGTTTTTCAAATGTTTATCCAAAAAATTGACGAAGTCACCCGGAAAGAAACTGCTAAATTAAATGTTTCATAAATATATCGTTAAAGCAGCTTGGTCAGAATAAAGCTGCTTTTTTTCATGCCAAAGAAACGGGAACCCGCTTTAATTCACCTTGCATATATTGATTAACAGGATAGAGGAGAGGTGAAGTAGATGATCACCGCCAAGATTGGCAGTAAAACCTACAAGCTGCCAGAAAACCTGGAGGAATATTTTCAGCGATTTCGTTCCCAAGTTATCGGAATTAATCATGAATTTGAAACACCCTATGGAATGAAGAAAATCATTTATACTGACTGGACGGCAAGCGGTCGCCTCTACCGCCCAATCGAACGGAAAATATCCGAGGTATTTGGTCCATTTATGGCGAATACCCATACGGAATCCAATACAACAAGTTTAATGATGACCGCCATCTATAAACAATCAAAAAAGATCATAAAAGAGCATGTCAACGCGGATGAACAGGACGCAGTCGTCCTTGACGGCTTTGGAATGACTGCGGTAATGAATAAATTTCAACGCATCTTAGGATTACGAATTCCTGAAAAATTGAAGGGGAATGTGCAAATTCCGGAAAAAGAGAGACCCATAATTTTTATCTCCCATATGGAGCATCATTCAAATCATACTTCTTGGCTAGAGACAATTGGTGAAGTTGTCCTATTAACACCTACCACATCAGGAGATATTGATGTGCAACAATTGGAACAGCTTCTCAACAAATATCGTGACCGGCCATTGAAAATAGGGTCTTTCACGGCCTGTTCGAATGTCACGGGAATTCAAACCCCATATCATCAATTGGCAAAAATCATGCATAAACATGGGGGATTATGTTTTGTCGATTTTGCCGCATCTGCCCCCTATGTCAAAATCAATATGCATCCGGATGATCCTTTGGAAAAACTGGACGCAATATTTTTCTCGCCTCATAAGTTTTTGGGGGGACCGGGCACTAGCGGGGTACTCGTTTTTGATTCAAAACTTTATACAAATATGGTACCTGATCATCCAGGGGGAGGAACGGTACTTTGGACCAATCCTTGGGGGGAACATCACTATTTTCCGGAGATTGAACTTAGAGAGGATGGGGGAACACCCGGGATATTGCAAGCAATCCGTATTGCTCTCTGTCTGAATTTAAAAAATCGAATGGGTGTTCAAAACATATTAAAAAGAGAAAAAGAGTTGCTCGGAATCCTTCTTCCGCAGCTTGATAGAATTCCAACCTTCCACATATTAGACGGTCACATACAGAACCGTTTAGGAATCATTTCTTTTTACATTGAAAATATCCATTATAATTTAATTGTCCGTCTGCTAAATGACCGATATGGATTTCAAGTAAGAGGTGGATGTTCCTGTGCAGGCACCTATGGGCATTATTTATATCAAATTGATCAGCCTGCATCAAAGCAAATAACAGAAAAAATTGACCAAGGAGATTTATCTTCAAAACCTGGATGGGTCCGTTTTTCGTTACACCCGATTATGAAAGATGAGGAAATTTGGTTGTTTATTCATGCAATAAAAGAAATCATCGCGAATATTGACATTTGGAAAAAGGATTATGTGTATGATTCAGCAAGCAATGATTATTTTTACATCCACCACATTCGTGAGGATATGGCTCCGCTGTTTCGAATGGAATAATTTTTTCAGGCAACGGCTTCCTTGTCCGGGCATATGCTAATGAAAAAAGGTGGGAAGTCATGATTCATACAGTAAAGCGCGGCGAAACACTTGCGTCTATTTCCGCGGACTACCGGGTAAATTTTCAACAGCTCTATGCAACAAACCCTGGAATTGGACATTTACAAATCGGTCAAAAAGTCCAAATCCCAGGCCTGCCTGACCCGAATACGATTCCATATTCAATTGATGTTTCAGTTAGCAAAAGAAGACTAGCATTATATCATAATGGAAGGTTAATGAAAATCTTTCCAATCGCAGTTGGGAAGATTTTGACTATTACCCCAACGGGTGAGTATGTGATTGTAAACCGGCAAATGAATCCGGGAGGATCGTTTGGAGTCATGTGGCTTTCGCTATCAAAACAAGGTTATGGAATTCATGGGACAAATAAACCAAGTTCTATTGGAAAGGCAGTTTCCCACGGCAGTGTAAGAATGTACAACCGGGATGTTCTGCAACTTGCCGACACTATTCCGAATGGGACACGTGTGGTTATTCATCAGTAATAAAAAGCTTAAAAAAAGGTCAATTCACAATGAATCGGCCTTTTTTACAAAAATCCTGCCTCCAAAAATGAAGGCAGGATAACTAAATTATTTGTAGATTACGATTGAACCGACAGATTTGTCTTTGGATTCACCGTTAACACGAACTTTCAGCCCATACTTACCGATATTCCGGCCAGCATCTGGCATAAATGTGTTTAAGAAAGAGTTGCTGTCATTAAATAATGATACAGCTGGCTGACTTGTAGCAGTTAATGTTTGTACCCCTGGATAATCAATATTTAGACCAGATGTAGGATCTAAACTAAAGGCTGCATCGGCAATATGGTAGCGAGTGCTTGCTTCTGCAGTGGTACTGTTGCTTAACAGCCATTGCAGGTCATTACCCAAGTGCGCATCAACTACACCAAGGAATCCATCACCTGGATGAGTACCTGTCCAGTTATCAGTAAAGCTGCCGTCAACATACCAAACCACTAAACCTCCATCATAGCTCATTAATGATTGACCGCGTTTTATGTGCGCAAGACCTTCGTCAACCCCTTTTTGGTTACGCCATTCTAATAGATAGTAGTGGTCGCTATATTTGTTTCCATCTTCTTTTGTAAATCCGTTTAATGTAAATGGTGAAGTTGTATTTTCTGCACCATCATCTACTAAAGTTTGACCATCGGCAACAACCTTGATATTATCTACAAAGAATCCGGTATACGAACTTCCCCAGTCTGTTGCATAGCGAAGGCGAAGTTTGATTTTCTGACCTTTATACCCTGATAAGTCAAATGACTGTGGCTGCCATTTGCCATTGGTACTTCCGGTAAAACCAGGCATAGAGTTTAAAATGGTTGGATAACCCTCTGGAACTACGTCAGAACGGGTATTATTATTCCCTAATGATTTCCAAGTTGCACCGTTATCAGTAGAAACTTGAACAAAAGCAAAATCCCATCGAGGTTCAATATCATACCAAGCATCAAACGTTAATGTCGCCGAGTTTTTACCTGTTAAATCAACATCGGTAACCATGTTTGTATCAGAAAGATCCGCTTGCCCACCCCAGTACTCATAGCTTCCAGTAGGAGTGTTAATCGGTGTTATTTTTTTAGGGAGATTCACACGGATTGCTTGATTATTTTTTCCAAGTGGAGAATTGGCCTGGTCAAGTAAGAATTGAGTTCCCTTGGTAGAAACATCATCCCAATTTACAACGGCAGGGTTTGTCCATTTTCCACCAAGTGTAGATTGGAAGTACTGTTTCGCAAATGGAGAGAATCCAGTCGGTTCTGTACCTGGGATTTTACCAGCCCATGAACCACTCGCCATGATGGACCAGTAGCCGATTGCTTCACCGGTTCCAGAATATTGAGTATCATATTCATCTGGAAGTCCCAAATCATGTCCATATTCGTGAGCGAATACGCCGGTTGCTCCATCTTCAGGCATTACTGTATAGTCATAGAAACCAGGCAAACCTTTTCCCAGCCCATCCGGATCATAGAAAACCGCTGAGCGATGCGACCAAATCGCATTATCACCTAAGGAACCGCCGCCAGCTTCCTGCCCCATACCGGAATGGATGATTTGTAAGTGGTCTACTAATCCATCTGGCTCCCAGAAGTTACCGTCACCATTTAAATCATGTGGATCTTCTAAATCATAGTCTTGGAGAGGGACACCTGCAGCTTTTGCCGCATCAAGAGTATCTTTAACTAGTTGTTTAGAACCACCTGGTGTTACATTATCATGACCACCTGAAGGATTATCGGCACCATAATATGCTGCTGTATGAGGTAATTTTAACCAACCATAGGCTTTTCCTTCAATTGTATAAGTACCGCCTGATTGTTCTTCATAAAACTGCTTCTGTGAAACTTGATCTTCACCATTTGGCCCTTTATATTGGCCCTTTTTGCCAAATATCATATTTTCATAATGTTCGGTATTATAATCTTTATAATAGTTATCAGTTTCACTCGGTTTAAGAGTGTTGTGAGGAACATCAGAGAATTCAACCATCAAAGTTAATAGTTTCCCTTTTTTCTGTATCCCAGGAGATGCTTCCTCTTCTACTGGATCAGGATTTCCTTTTAACTGTCCGTATTTGTTCCCTTTCCCTTTTAAAAGCCCGTTATTAAAATCTTTAAATTTCCGCTGTTTTTTTGCATCGGCTGCTTTGACCTTAGCAGCTAGCGGATCAGCCTGAGTTACTTTGTCTTGTTTGCCTTTTAATTCTAAATAGTTTTGCAAAGCCTTTTGCTTTTCAGCAGTAGAGGCACTTTTAGAAATCACTCCACGTTTGATAAGTGAATCTAGTAATTTGTCTTCATTTACTACAGATAAGTCTAGTGAACTATGTGACTGTGAGGCAACACTAGGGCTTTTATGTAGTATTTCTATGCTAGAAGAACTAGCATAGTTTCCCGGAAAACCGGTAAACAATGTACCAGCAATCACTGCTGTAGATAGACCAGTCTTTAAAAGCTTTTTCAACCAAATTCCCCCTAAACTGTTTTTTTTTGATACAATTCCATAATATTTTGAAAATTAGGACAAGACAATAAGAAAATTTCCCCAAATTTATTCATTTAGTAACAAAAAATGGGAAATTAGAATTAGTTTTAGCGGGAAATTTAAAAATTTTGGTTAAACACTATTAATTTGTCGGGATAATATATTTTAAAGAAAAGGAGAAATGTGCTGAAACCGAAGAGTTTTTATAAAAAACACTTTTTTGCTTTAAAGTATGGGTGAATAGGGTGTTCATATAATTAAATTTTGGCAGTGGATAATTTTGAAATAGGCAATAATATTATTCTATTATAGAAATAGTTGTTAAAAATTGGAGGGTTTTTAATTTTGGTTCTGTTAAATGACATTATTGATTTTTAACTTTGTTGATTGGAGCGGAAGGCACGAAGACTGCTGCGGGAGTACGGGGCAGGGGAGACCCCACATGAGCGCATGCGACGAGGAGGATCCCCGGCCCCCCCTAAGATGCGCGAAGTGCCTGGAGCGGAAATCAACAGACAAATTTACCACAGCCTTAATATTAAAAAGGGCAGTTCATCAACTGAACTGCCCTATCTTTTTATATTATTCAGCTTTTGCAGCTTGGATTTGTAAATTAATTTTTACTTTATCACCGACAAGAACGCCGCCGGTTTCAAGTGCTGCATTCCAAACCAAACCATAGTCTGAACGGTTAATAGTGCCTTGTGCACTGAAACCGACTTTTTCATTTCCCCATGGATCTTTTCCTTGTCCTTCAAATGTCACCGCGAAAGTTTCCGGTTTAGTTACACCGCGTAATGTTAAATCACCGGTAACATTGTATTCGCCGTCATCAGTTTTCTCAATTTTTGAAGCACGGAAAGTCATATTTGGATGATTTGCTGCATCAAAGAAGTCAGCAGATACTAAGTGACCATCACGATCTTGATTGCGAGTGTCTACACTTGCTGTTTCAACTGAGAATTCGATGCTTGCAGTTGTTAAGTCAGCAGGATCTGCTTCAATTGTTGCACTGAATTTGTTGAAAGTACCTTTCACATTTGCAATCATCATGTGGCGAACAGAAAAATCTACACTGCTGTGTACTGGATCGAGAGACCATTTTGTTTTTGTCATTTTATTTCTCCTCCAATTTCATTTGAAAATATTTATCTTGAAATTATAATAACTTAATTCAAGATAAATTATATGTTGAGTCAACCTTAATTGTCAATTGGTTTTTTCAAAATTTTTTGCGATTTTTCAATCGAACCAAACAAGGAAACGGAGAATGAAAGAGGAGGAAATTCAAATACTATAGAGAAACAAAAAAAAACGCCAATTTGGCGTTTTAAGTTAGAAATATAGGTTGAATATTAAAAAGCTGCATGTTAAGATAATTATTGGTCTATTTAATAAAAATAATAATTATATATAAATATCCTATAATAACATTATCACATTTTAAAGTAATTGTCAAAGAAATAGGCCAAATTTTTTCTGGAGAGTGGTTCGATGAGCGATTTACGAAACAAGGACTGGCAAACGGAACAGGACCGTGTAGATTTTGTTGTAAAAGAAGTTGAAAAAAAGGCAAAAAAGTTAAAACAAAGTTCCGGTAATGTCAGCTCGGACGTACTCGAGTTACGTAAGACTTTCTGGGAAGATGTGACCGTTAATTTAGATGAACCTGATGATGTTATAGAGACAGCCGCAAGTATGAAGCAGCAAGCTGAATTACTATCAGAACGAGAGCGGACACATAAGCAAATAGATAAACAGTTAAATACCTTAGCGAGATTAAAATATTCTCCCTATTTTGGCAGGATTGATTTTTGGGAGACAGGGGAAAAGTCCCCTGACCAAGTATATCTTGGAATTGCTTCCTTTATGGATGAACAAGATGAAAATTTTTTGATTTATGATTGGCGTGCTCCCATTTCTAGTCTTTATTATGACTATCCCCCTGGCCCTGCTGAATATGAAACACTTGAAGGAACCATTAAGGGAGAAATGAAGTTAAAAAGGCAATTCATCATTCGAGCATCGGAAATTAAAGGAATGTTCGATACCGGTGTTACCATTGGCGATGAAATGCTCCAAGAAGTGCTTGGGAATAATGCGAGTACACAGATGAAAAGTATCGTTGCCACCATCCAAAAGGAGCAAAATAAAATTATCCGAAGTGAGCGGAGCAAACTGTTGATTGTTCAGGGTGTTGCTGGAAGTGGAAAAACCTCTGCAGCCTTGCAACGGGTGGCGTATTTGCTTTACCGTTACCGCGGAACAATAAAATCGGAAAATATTATGCTGTTTTCTCCCAATCCATTATTTAATAGCTATGTAGCTACCGTCCTTCCTGAATTAGGGGAAGAAAATATGCAGCAGGTAACCTTTCAGGAGTATTTGAACCACCGGCTTACGAAAGAATTTGAAGTGGAAGACCCATTTTCCCAAATGGAATATTTGCTTAATGGGGGAGATAGGAAGCAATTTTCGGCAAGGGTCGAAGGCATTCGCTACAAAGCGAGCCTAGCTTTTAAAAAAGCCATTGATTTATACGCGTTAAAACTGTCGAAGAAAGGTTTAATCTTCCGGGATCTAACCTTTAGAGGTGACGTGCTATTTTCAAAAGAGGCAATTTACGATTACTTTTATTCCTTGGATCCATCCTACTCTATCCCCAACCGCATGCAGTTAGTAAAGGAATGGCTGCTAAGAGAATTGAAGAGAAAAGTGAGAAAAGAACGATCAAAAAGCTGGGTCGAAGAGGAAATGCAATTTTTGGATAAGGAAGATTTTCTCGAAGCATTCAAAACATTACAAGCGAACAATCGCTTTTCCGAAAACAGCTTTGATGATTATGATTCGGAGAAAAGGCTGCTTGCGGATATGGTGGTGAAAGAAAAATTTAAACCTATTTTTGCTAAAGTCAAAAAAATGAAATTTGTTGATATGCCTGCCATATATGAGCAGCTTTTTGAAGAAAATTCTGATGGGACTGTTCCTGATGTTTGGACTCAAATTTGTACTCAAACGGTAAAAAAACTGAAAAAGTCAGAAATTGCATATGAAGACGCCACGCCTTTTGTCTATTTGCAGGATTTGATTGAGGGACGCACTTCGAACACATCGATTCGGCATATTTTTATTGATGAAGCTCAGGACTATACACCTTTTCAATTTGCCTTTCTTCAGAAGTTATTTCCCTATAGTAAAATGACGCTCCTAGGTGACTTTAATCAGGCCATTTTCTCTGGCGCAACTGGTTCAGCGACGGTTTTGACCGACCATAATATTAGCAACGATGAGGTTGAGCGGATTTTTTTGACAAAAACCTATCGTTCGACCAAGGAGATTGTTGAGTTTACTCGTGCGTTGATCGAGGGGGGAGAACAAATCGAACCCTTTAACCGATCAGGGAAAAAACCAGTGGTTAGGAACGTGGAAAAAGCAAGGATACATGAATTCGTTCTCGAAAAAATTAAAGAAATACAAAGAGGTGGTCACCGGACAATAGCCGTTATTTGCAGGACTGACAAAGAAAGCAGGGCAGCATACGAAGCGTTGAAAGGCAAAATACCACTTCATTTAATCGAAAAAGGCACGATTTCGTACGAGAAGGGAATCCTGGTTATTCCTTCTTATTTGGCAAAAGGAATTGAATTTGACGCTGTCATTCTTTACGATAGCTCACAATATAAACATGAACAAGAACGAAAGCTTTTTTATACGGTTTGTACAAGGGCGATGCATGAACTTCACTTATTGGCAACCGAAGGTCTTTGTCCGCTGATGAAAGACATACCCAAGTCCGCTTATATCATTGACTAGTATATAAGCCAAATATAAAAGGAGCAGCTTTGAATGCTGCTCCTTTTACGTATCTTTTCTTTCGTATTGCTTTTGTACTTGTTCATATGCTAACCGAAATATTTCTTCATCAGATGTATTTCGGTTTGTAATTACATTGGTTAAATAGTTTTTTCCTTGGTAAGTTACCATAACATTAATTTGTAGCATAAAAATCACCTTTCTTAATCTGGAATAGTACTCTGGCAAAATCAAAACAAATCATTTTATGTTGGTGGATTGTCCGTTATGACATGAGATTTCGAATTGTTTTTGACAGATTTGTTATAATGATTGATAAAGTATATTGGAACGGAGGTTGGATTATGTCGATGTATTTTGAAGAGATTACCCGAGAAACACTTTATATTGCGCTTGAGATTATCAACTCAAATCCAGATTATAATCGACTTGAAAACGGCAATGTCTCAAGAACAATTGATGATATGGAAATTGAATTTCTAAATCCTCAATCAACCAGTGTATTTATTAAATTAGATGACACGTATATCGGTATCCTAGATTACTTGATGGAAAATCCAAAAGATCATTTCCCTTGGTTGGGACTATTAATAATCCACAATGATTATCAAGGATATGGCTTTGGTTTACAGGCGTTTCAACTGTATGAAAATGAGATGATTAAACGAGGTGTCCAAATTGTTCGCATTGGTGTAATAAAAGATAATATAAGGGCACATTCTTTTTGGAAAGCATTAGGATTTACTTTTTTAAAAATAAAACATTGGAAAAACAACATAGAAATTTTCTGCTATGAAAAGAATTTATTAGACTAAACCTCTAGTATCATAAACTCTTCGGCAAATTTATGAACTAAGTTTTTGTCGATTTTATTTTTTTTTAATAATGATTCTGCAATGACAAGGTAATGCTTGATGGAACGATCTTTTTTCAATTCCCTCAGTGATACATCGCCATTCAATAATTGGATGGCTTTTTCTTTGATGTCTTGACTATTTGTAGATTCATAAAGAAGAAAAGAAATACTCGTAACTTTATCCACAAGAACCACTCCTCAAATCAAGAATCGAATGATTCTTTACTATTTCGACTTTAAACTAAAAACTCCTGCTGATTTTTAGGAAAATTGCAAAAAATGCGACGATATGAATCTGATTATTTAAAAACTTTTCGGTAAATTTCCTGAAGGTTGTTTTTTAGAGGGAATATTTTATATAATATTGAAGGGATAAAAGAAAAACTTTTGACGTGGATTTACCTTTCGTCCCGCTTGGGATGGGAGGTTTTTTTACTTGTCTAGCGCAAGCGTCCAGGGGCTCTAGGTCATAAGCCAATCCGGCAAGAAGGTTAAAGAGCAACTTTCCCGCTGGCTCGTCTTATGCTTGTCGCCCCTGACCAAGGCACTTATGCCTTTCTTAATACAAGTTTCAGGAGGTCTAACGCAATGAAAAATACCTTAATTAAGGATTTGTACAGAAATACAGAAAACTATATTGATCAAAAAGTCCAATTATCCGGTTGGATTCGTACAATCCGTGATTCAAAAACCTTTGGTTTTATTGAAATAAATGATGGAAGTTTTTTTAAAGGGGTTCAAATTGTATTTGACGAACAATTGGATAATTTTAAAGAAATCGCCAAGCTTCCAATAAGCTCCTCTATCAAGGTTGTCGGTAATTTTATCCATACTCCACAGGCTAAACAGCCATTTGAAATTAAGGCAACTGAGATCACAATTGAAGGGACGTCAAATGTAGATTACCCATTGCAGAAGAAAAAGCATTCATTTGAGTATTTAAGAACCATTGCTCATTTACGCCCAAGAACAAATACATTCTTAGCGGTATTCCGTATTCGCTCTTTGGCTTCACATGCGGTACATCAATTTTTCCAGGAAAAAGGCTTTGTCTATGTCCATTCGCCAATTATCACCGGCAGTGATACAGAGGGTGCAGGGGAAATGTTTAGAGTAACAACCTTGGACATGGATAACCTTCCAAAAAATGAAGAAGGAAAGACAGATAACTCTCAGGATTTCTTTGGTAAAGAAACCAATCTTACCGTAAGTGGTCAGTTATCTGCGGAGGCTTTTGCGTTGGCATTCCGTAATGTGTATACATTTGGACCAACATTTAGAGCAGAGAACTCCAATACAGCGAGGCATGCTGCTGAATTTTGGATGATTGAGCCGGAGATTGCGTTTGCTGAACTCCCTGATATTATGGATCTTGCCGAAGAAATGGTGAAATATGTGATTGGCTATGTTCTTGAGCATGCACCGGAAGAAATGAACTTCTTTAACAGTTTTATTGAAAAGGGCTTGTTAGATCGTTTAAATAATGCTCATACTGCTGAATTTGGCCGTGTAACCTATACGGAGGCAATTGAGCTTTTACAAAAATCAGGAGAAAAATTTGATTATCCGGTTGAGTGGGGACTTGACTTACAAACTGAGCATGAGCGCTACTTATGTGAAAAAGTCTTTAAGAAACCAGTATTTGTTACTGATTATCCGAAAGAAATTAAGGCTTTCTATATGAGATTGAATGAAGATGGAAAAACGGTTGCTGCAACTGATTTACTAGTTCCCGGAATCGGCGAGCTGATTGGCGGAAGTCAGCGTGAAGAGCGAGAAGAAATTCTCTCATCAAAAATTAAGGAAATGGGAATGAATGAAGAAGATTATTGGTGGTATTTAGAGCTTCGCAAGTACGGTGGAACCAAACATTCCGGATATGGTTTAGGTTTTGAACGCTTAATCATGTATCTAACAGGTATGTCCAATATCAGAGACGTCATTCCATTCCCAAGAACAACAGGAAATGCAGATTTTTAATAGCAAAAGGGGCCGTTTGGCTCCTTATTTTTTTGGGGAGCAAAAATAAAATTAATTATGATATTAAATAAATCAATTTATATTTTAAAATTTATAAATAAATTCAATTGATTAATTTATTTTTTAAAAAAGGTGTTGTATGATAAGGTTAAATTAGGAAAGGGGATTAATATGCCTTATCCACTGATTTCGAATTGTCCGGTATGCAGTAAACAATTAACCATAACTAAACTACAATGTACTCATTGCCATACTACGGTGGAGAATGAATTTCAGTTATCAAAATTTGCTGCACTTCCTCAGGAACAGCTACATTTCATTGAAATATTTCTAAAATGCCGTGGAAACATTAAAGAAGTTGAAAAGGAACTGGGGATTTCTTATCCAACCGTTCGTGGAAAATTGGATGAAATAATAGGTTCATTGGGTTATAGCGCAGCAAAGAACACCCAAATTGATAAGAAAAAAATTGTTTCAATGCTTGAAAAAGGAGAAATTTCCGCAGAAGAAGCCATTCAGTTAATTAAAGAGGGGGAGTCATAAATGAAAGAGGAAATTTCACGGGTGTTAACAATGGTTGAGGAAGGGAAGCTGGATAAAGAGAAGGCAACGGAATTAATTAATGTGTTGCAAGGTAAAGAAACTCCCGTTTACTTAAGAAAAGAAACAGCCTACCTTAATAAAATGCTCAAAATCAGAGTTACCTCCGAAGAAGGGGACAATGTGAATGTGAATCTGACAATTAAGCTAGTTAAGGCTGTATTAAAAGTGGGAACAAGCATTGCTGAAAAAATCCCCGAAGCAGAGAAATATGTAAAGGATATAAATGTTGACCTTTTAATCGATGCAATTGAAAATGAAGTGGATGGTCAGATTGTCGATATCACCTCGCCCAAAGGTGAAAAAGTATTTGTGACGATCGAGTGATGCCCATGCTAAAAGTAAAAGTTAAAACAAAAGACCGCAATTTTTCTGTACCGGTACCTTACGCCTTATTAACCATGATTAGTGCAATCCTTACCTCAAAACGAATATTAAGGTATGTAAATAAAGTTATAGAAAAAGAAGGCAAACATTTTAAAGTTCCGAAAATAGACAGAAAAGATTTAAAGCCGCTGCTGCGTGCGCTTTCTGAACAAAAAGGATTAGTATTGGTCGAAACTAGGTTAAAGGATGGAACAGAAGTAACTGTGAGGCTGTAATATTTATATGCATAAAAAAAGCACGCACGCGTGCTTTTAGTTATTCAAATCACATTTTTTTAGAGGAATTAATTTTGTATTCTTCGTAAATTTGTACCCAAGCCATAAGATGATAAACAAAGGCAATCCAATATAGGAGACTAAGACACCATTCCAATCGATGTGGTTACCCATAAATGCTGAGTAGTTTTGTCCTAAAACAACAATTCCACAAACGACAAAGGCGAAGATTGGACCAAATGGGAAAAACTTTGATCTATATGGAAGATTGTTTAAGTCTTTACCCTGTGCAACATAGGCTTTACGGAAACGGTAATGACAAATCGCAATTCCAAGCCATGCAATAAACCCGGACATACCGGAAGCATTCAATAACCAAACATATACAGTGCCGTCTCCAAAAAGGGAGGCAAGGAAGGCAAGACAACCGACTAAGGTAGTAACAATTAACGCATTAACAGGTACACCATTTTTATTTAACTTTCCAAGGAATTTTGGCGCTTTACCTTGACGGGCTAAATCCCAAAGCATACGGGTTGAAGCGTACATACCTGAATTTCCTGCTGATAAAACTGCTGTTAAAATAACTGCATTCATGACAGATGCTGCAAACGCAATACCTGCTTTTTGGAATACAAGAGTGAATGGACTAACTGTAACGTCACTATTTGCTAAGTTGCTGTTCGTGTAAGGAATTAAGAATCCAATAACTAAAATCGCTAACACATAGAATAATAGAATACGCCAGAAAACTTGTCTAACAGCACGAGGGATTGATTTTTCAGGATTTTCTGTTTCGCCGGCTGCCACTCCAAGAAGTTCAGTCCCTTGGAAGGAGAAGCCTGCTGCCATGAAAATCCCAAGCATGGACATAAAACCGCCATGGAATGGAGCATCACCGACAGTAAAGTTTTTAAAGCCGATCACATGTCCACCCATAATACCAAAAATCATTAAGGTACCAGTAATAATAAAGATAATAACCGTAACAACTTTGATTAAGGAGAACCAATATTCAGCCTCGCCAAAGCCTTTTACAGAAATAAAGTTTAATAGAAACATAATGGCTAAGAAAATGGCACTCCATAAAATCGAGGGAGTGTGCGGGAACCAGAACTTCATAATCATTGTTACAGCTGCTAATTCAGCGGCAATCGTAATGGCCCAGTTGTACCAATAATTCCATCCAAGTGCGAATCCCAATGAAGGATCGACAAATTTGCTTGCATAGGTACTGAAACTGCCGGCAACCGGCATATAGGCGCCCATTTCCGCAAGGCTTGTCATTAAAAAGTAAACCATTAAACCAATTACTAGATAGGAAAGAAGTGCACCACCAGGACCAGCAGAAGCAATTGCACCGCCACTGGCAAGGAATAACCCCGTTCCGATGGTTCCTCCCAAAGAAATCATGGTAAGGTGACGAGCTTTTAAGCTGCGTTTTAATCCTGATTTTTCTTCATTTGAAATAAGAATATCAGCATTCGTATTTTCTTTTAATACACGTGCGGTTTGCATAATCTTAACTCCTTTTCTTTTACAGTTAAGTGATGGCTCTAACAAAGAAGCAGTCACTTTTCTAGTTGGGAAGGAGTTTGGAATATAAAAAATGCCACCGAAGCAGATTCAGTGGCATATCAATACCCCGCATCATACCTTCCGAAAGATAGCTCAACATGATTAGCTGGTAGGTCTAATCATGACAGTTCTGTTCCTATTCGGAGACAGACCCAGCATGTTTTTTTAAGAGACAAAAGCATGCTTCGGCGGCTTTTCCTTTCAAACGGAGTCAAAGATGTCTCTCACATCTCGTCCGTCTTACTATTAAAATCCGCGACCTCTACCCCATCGGTTTGATGAGGATTTAAATATTAAGTTAATATA